>DASRCZ010000038.1:0-40421 GCA_035652855.1 Candidatus Acidiferrum sp. | reverse complement strand
CGGCAAGCTCGCGACGGACGACGTGCTCTACACCAAGCTGCGCGACACCAGCTCCAACTTGGCCTCCGCCTCCGCCAAACTCAACGAGAACACCACCACCGTCGGCAAGCTCTTCACCGACCCGCGCCTCTACGACAACCTTGCTGGACTTACGGGCGACATGCGCCTCCTTATCGGCGACTTCCGGCAAAATCCGAAGAAATATCTGCACATCAAGCTTTCCATCTTTTGAGCCTTGGGCTTGTGCTCCGCATCTCCAGCACAGCGCGCGGCACCATGCAACGGCAAACTTTGCGGTTCGCGCCGGATGTGCTGTAATGCGTTTGTAACCTTTTGCTGATACGCTCCCCCCATCGGAGCCATCCTCAAGAGCCAATGGAAACGCAAGAAAAAGCAGCGCGCGCCGAGCCTGCAAAGTCCACCCTGCCGCAGCCGGGCCGCCCGGTGCCCAGCCGCGCCTATCCCGGCGCCCTGATCGTCGTCGAAGGCACCGACGGTTCGGGAAAGAGCACGCAACTCTATCTCCTGAAGCGCTGGCTGGAAATCGGCGGCTATCGGCTGCATTTCACCGAGTGGAACTCCTCGCCGCTGGTGAAATCCGCCACTCGCCGCGGCAAGCAGCGCCGCCTGCTGACCCCAACAACGTTCTCCCTCTTGCACGCTGCCGATTTCGCCGACCGCTGCGAGCGCCAGATTATGCCGCTGCTCCAAGGCGACTATCTGGTGCTGGCCGACCGCTACATCTACACGGCTTTCGCGCGGGATGCGGCCCGCGGCTGCTCGCCGCGCTGGCTGCGCAATCTCTACCGCTTCGCCCCGATTCCGGACATCACTTTTTACTTTCGCGCTCCCCTCGACGTCGCCGTGCATCGCATCCTCAGCGGGCGCCCCAAGCTGAAATTCTACGAAGCGGGCATGGATCTCGGTCTCTCCTTCGACCGCGCTGAAAGCTTCCGTCTCTTTCAAGCGCGCATCCTCGAGGAATACGACAAGATGGTCGAGACCGACAATTTCGTCGTCCTCGACGGAACGTTGCCGGTGAACAAGCTGCAAAAGCAGATGCGCGATATCGTGGCCTCGAAAATTGACTTGAAGCGCTTTGCCCCCGGCGCGCAGGAGTCCGAGTAGGTCATGCCGGAACGCGACAAGGAAAAATCCGCGCCGCCCGTGGCGGCCGAAACCGCTTCTGTCCCGGCTCCCATTTCCGCGGCGAAACCCTCCCCTGCCGAGGATGGCGCCACGCAGCAGAGTTTCTTTGGCGAGCCGCTCGTCGGCTTTGATCCCGCCGAGGTTACGGGCCAGCTCATCGTCATCGAGGGAATGGATGGCTCCGGCCGCTCGACGCAAATCGCGCTTCTGCAGGAATGGCTTGAATCCGAAGGTTTCGCCGTGCAAACCAGCGGATTGCGCCGCTCGAATCTTGTCGGCCGCGATATTGATGAACTCTTGGCGAAGAATGCGGTGACGCGGCTCACACTCGCGCTGATGTACGCCACTGATTTTTTCGACCAGATCGAGCATCGCATCTTGCCCGCCCTGCGCTCCGGCACCGTGGTTCTGGCCGACCGCTACATCTTCACGCTTATCGCGCGCGGCGTGGTTCGCGGCATCAACCGCGATTACCTCACGGGGCTCTACGCCATGGCGCTCCGCCCCCACCTTACGTTTTGGCTCAACGTGCGTCCGGAAACCGCTTTCGCGCGGGAATTCAAGAAGGCCCAGGCCATCAGCTATTGGGAAGCCGGGCGCGACATGTCCCTTTCTCACGATCTCTATTGGTCTTTCATCCGCTACCAGACAATGATCAAGCGCGAGTTTGAACTCATGGCCAAGCGCCATAACTTCATCGAGCTTGACGGCGAATCCGCCGTTCCCGTCGTCAACAAGTTGCTGCGGCAGCGCATCGCCGAGCAACTCGGTATTCGCTCGACCAAGTACACGCCTTCCGCGGCTCTCGCTCACCTTTGGCGCTAAAATAGGGATCCTGCACCGAAATGTCCGAGCCAGTCCAAATCGCGGCCATTGACGCCGGGTCGAACGCCGTGCGCTTGAGCGTCGCGCGCGCGTATTCCGCGCTGGATATCGAACCGGTGCAAACGGAACGCTATGCGCTTCGGCTCGGCGAAGGCGTTTTCTTGAGCGGGCGCTTCAGCGAAGAGCTCTTGCAGCGCGGGGTCAAAGCCTTCCGCGAGATCCGCGAAGTAATGGACGACTACGGCGTGACGCGCTACCGCGCTGTGGCGACCAGCGCATCGCGCGAAGCGAAGAACCGCAACGCCTTCGTCCGCCGCGTCAGGCAAAAAACGGGAGTCCGCCTCGAAGTCATCAGCGCCGCTGAGGAATCGCGCCTCGGCCGCGAGGCCGTGCTCGCTGCGCTCGGTCCGGAATCCCCGCCGCGTTGCGTCGCCGACTTGGGCGGCGGCAGCCTGGAACTCAGTTTTCTGCGCGACCACACGCTGGAACGCACCGCGCAGCTCGGACTTGGCGCCGTCCGCCTGATGACCACGCTCAATCTTCCCGGCGCGATGCGTCCCGCGCAGGCCGAGCAGGTGCGCCGTTACGCGCGCGCGTTGCTCGAATCGCGGCTGCCAGACCGGCCGAACCTCGGGGACGAGCTTGCGGTGGCGCTTGGCGGCAACGCCGAATCGCTCGCGGAAGTCGCTCCCGGTCCGCGGCTGCACGGGCTGCCGACTCTGGACCTTTCGCTCTTGCGCGACCGCTTGCCCGACCTGCTGAAGCGCGATGTGCGCGAGCGCATGCGCGCGTATGCCGTGCGCCGCGACCGCGCCGACGTGATGGCCGTGGCCGCCATTATCTTGATCACGCTGGGACGCTACCTCAATGTCCGTGACTTCGTGATCCCCGGCGTAGGAATTCGCGAAGGTTTGCTCCAAGAGATCGCGCGCGATGCCTTCTCGCGCAAAGAGCCGCACCGATACAACGCTGCCGCCCGTCAACTGCTCGCTGGAGCGAGAGGCTTCGCTCGCCGGCTGGACTATGACCAAACGCACGCCGAGCACGTCCGCGAACTGAGCGTGATGCTCTTTGACCAGCTTCAGCCGCTGCATCATCTTTCCTCGCAAGCCCGGGTGCTTCTCGAGGCGGGAGCGCTGCTGCACGACATCGGGCACCGGGTCAGCCATCGCGGACATCACAAGCATGGCGAATACCTTGTCCTGAACGGCGAAATTCCAGGCCTGGCGGGACGGGACCGCGGCATCGTGGCCGCCCTGGTGAGGTATCACAACCGCAAAGGCGAGCCGTCCGAGAATCACCAGGCGTACTCAGAACTCAGCAACGCGGATAGGCGCACCGCACGGCGGCTCGCGGGAATTTTGCGCGTCGCGGAAGCACTGGACCATTCCCATCGGCAGCACGCAAGAGAAATTCGCGCCTCATTTCAGCGTGGCGCGGTTGGCTTGCAGGTCAGCGCGCACGGCGAGGCAGCCGGGGATTTGCGCAACGCGGCGAAGAGCGCCGAACTTTTCGAGAGGGAATTCCACGTGCGGCTGCACCTGCGGCAGGCCGCGGCGAAGTGAAACGTTCGGAGGCATTATGCGGCTCTATATCGTGCGGCACGGCATTGCGATTGATCGCGACGATCCGAAGTGTCCCGCGGACCCCGACCGCTACCTAACGGACGAAGGCGTCCAGAAGACCAGGAAAGCCGCGGAGGGACTCGCGGCGCTCGGCGCGGACTCGGACCTGCTGCTTTCGAGTCCTTACGTACGAGCGTGGCAGACAGCGGAGATTTTTGCCGCAGCGCTCGGCTATTCGAATGGAAAAATTCGCAAGACGGACCATCTGCTGCCAGGCGCGCAACCGGCGGCGCTGTTTCGCGAATTGGCAAAGGAGAAGAACGCGCGGTCTGTCTTTCTGTTCGGTCACGCGCCCAACGTGGACGACGTACTGGCCGCGGCGCTGGGAGTGAACCATCACATTACTTCCATGAAGAAGGCCGGAGTAGCGCTCCTGGAGTTGAAGCAAGTATCGCCGGCGACTGGCGAGCTGCTCTGGCTCGCTCCACCGAAGCTGCTAAAGAGAGCCGCAAGGTAGACGTCGTCCGCGAGCCTTTGTGCATTCGGGTGATCCCGCTGGCGGCGACGGCACCCCGGCGTGGAGAGGGTACGCCGAGCTTGCGCCACCCGCATGGACCTGTGTTCATGCACCGGGTAGCTTGCCAGGCATTCTTTCTTCCGTGAGCGCGGTGAGATAGGATGGGGCCGGATTGCACGCACGCTTCTCTTGGTGAAAGCCGGCCGACACAAAAGGCGGTGCGCCGTTAACCGCTGGTTCCACGACGCAAGACTGGGAATGAATGATGAAGCCCTCCAATGAACCCGCGAAGTATCGAGAGACGCCGGAGCGCGACAAAGGGAAGACGAAAAGAGGCTAGCGTAATCATTCAGACCGGCGCTCGAACGGACGCCGGGCAGGGCAAAACTGGACAGATGAAATCAGAGCGCAAGAAAAACGGCAACGGAAAACCGGGAGCGGGGAAAGATCGGGCCGCTGCTGGGCGCAACGATTTTCTGATCGCGGCGATCGGCGCATCTGCCGGCGGAATCGAGGCGGTATCGGAATTACTGCAAGGATTACCGGCGGACACCGGCATCGCGTTCGTGCTCGTGCAGCACCTCGACCCGACCCATCACAGCTTTCTCACCGAGCTGCTTTCGAAGCAGACGGCCATGCCGGTTCGGGAAGCCACGAACGGAATGCGCGTCGAGCCGAGCCGGGTTTACGTGATTCCGCCGAACGCCACGATGACACTGGCCGGCGACGAGCTGCGGCTGGGCCCCAGAGAAAATTCACCGGTTCCCCACATGGCGATCGACAGCTTTATGCGGTCCTTGGCCAAAGAGAAAGGGCCGCGGGCCATCGGAGTGATTCTTTCCGGTTCGGGCACGGACGGAACGCTGGGAATAGCGGAAATCCAGGCGCAGGGGGGAGTGACCTTCGCTCAAGACGAAACGACGGCAAAATACGCGAGCATGCCACGGAGCGCCGCGGCTTCGGGCTGTGTGGACTACGTGCTGCCGCCGAAGGGAATCAGCAAGGAACTCGCCAGAATCGCGCGCCATCCATACATCGCAAAGGCGGCGGCCGAGGAGGAAGCCGAGGTGCCTCCAGGGGTCAGTAATGGAATGAGTACCGTCTTCCAAATGCTCAGGCGCGCTACGAGTGTGGACTTCACCCACTACCGGCAGACGACCATTTTGCGGCGAATTCACCGGCGCATGGTGGTCCACAAGCTCGACCACATGGCCGATTACGTGCGCTACCTCCAGACGAATCCGGCCGAGATCAAGGCGTTGTATCAGGACATGCTCATCAACGTGACGAGCTTCTTCCGTGATCCGCAGATTTTCGAGGCCCTGAAGACGGAAGTATTTCCCGCGATCCTCAAAGGGCGAGAGGCGGATTCGGCGATTCGAATCTGGACGCCCGGGTGCGCTTCAGGAGAAGAGACCTATTCGGTGGCGATAGCCCTGCTGGAATTCCTGGGAAACAGGGGGAGTCAGGCGCAAATGCAGTTTTTCGGGACGGACGTCAGCGAAACCAGCATCGCCAGGGCCCGCGCTGGCGTGTATCCGGAAAACATTCAGGGCGATGTTTCTCCGGAGCGGCTACAGAGGTTTTTTACCCGGGTCGAGCGCGGATACCGAATCAGCAAGACGATTCGCGATACCTGCATCTTCGCACAGCACAACGTGCTGAACGACCCTCCATTTTCGCAAATGGACCTCATTTGCTGCCGGAACCTGCTCATTTATCTGGAGCCCGTGCTGCAGAACAAGGTGATCTCCCTGTTCCACTATGCGGCGAAGCCGGGCGGCTACCTGGTGCTGGGCGCGTCGGAAGGAGTAGGGAGCGCGACGAGTCTCTTTTCGACGGTGGACCGGGCGTACAAGATTTTCGCGAAGAAAGCCACGGCGCCGCGGCAAGTGGTTACCTTCTCGCTAAACCACGCCGGGCAGGGAAGCGCCGAGCAACTGCGAAGCACGCTGAAACCGCCGGAAAGCGCATGGAACTACATCGAGGTGCAAAAGGAGTTTGACCGGCGGCTGCTGGCCCAATACGCGCCGGCGGCGGTCTTTGTGAACGAGGATCTGGAAATCATTCACACGCGCGGAAACGTGAATCGCTATCTAAAGCTGGCTCCGGGGCGGGCGAGCCTGAACGTTCTGAAGATGGCACGCGAGGGATTGGTGCCGGACCTGCGGAACGCTCTGGCGCGAGCGAGGAAGGAAGACGCGCCCGTGAAGAAGCAGAACGTAAGTGTGAAGAGCGGGAACGGCAACGGAGATGGCAACGGGCAGGGGAACGGCAATGGCCATGAAAGCATGCGCCTGGTGAGCTTTGAAGTGATACCGATTAGCATGGGGAGCACAAAGGAACGATATTACATGGTGGTCTTTCAGGAAGAGCTGGCCGAACCCCGTCTGGCACGCAGAGGAACGCGCAAACGCCGGGCGCGCGAAGAGGAGACAGTGCGCGCGGAGCAAGGGCGGGTGGCGAAGTTGGAACACGAGCTTTCCGCCACCAAGGAGTATTTGCAATCGGTGATCGAAACGCAGGAAGCGATGAACGAAGAGCTGCAATCGGCGAACGAAGAGATTCTTTCGAGCAATGAGGAATTGCAAAGCACGAACGAGGAGCTGGAAACAGCCAAGGAGGAGCTGCAATCGGCGAACGAGGAATTGAGCACAGTCAACGACGAGTTGCGGAACCGGAACATCGAGGTGACGCAGGTGAACAACGACTTGACGAATCTGCTCTCGAGCATAGATATCGCGGTGGTGATGGTGGACAAGGACCTGACAATACGGCGACTGACCCCCCAGGCGCAGAAGCTGCTCGGGCTGATTCCGGGAGATATTGGACGGCCATTCCTCAACATCAATCCAACGATTGCGATTCCGGATTTGCAGGCCATGGTGCTGCAAGTGATGTCCAAAGCGAAACCCGTCGAGAAAGAGGCCATGGAGAGGAACGGGCGGTATCTGGTGCGGATTCTGCCGTACCGAACCGCGGAGGATCAATTGGATGGGGCGGTCATTACGTTGATTGATACGACGCCGAAAACCGCGGAGGGGAATTAGGCGGCAGCGGTTGAAAGCGCCTGGTTTTGCCAAACGCAAGAGAACCGCGGATTCCACCGGCATCCGGCGCGTGCGGAGTGCGAGTGCTTTCAGCCCTTCAGGGGCCTGGTTGAAACATCAAACAGGACAACGCGGTGATGCCACCTGGGCACGAGAAAGCTGCAGGCCAGCCTTGCAAGGGTGAGACCGCGGATGGCGCCGCAGTTCTTGCATCCCGCTTGCAGATTTCAGCGTTGTTCAACTGACGATAACCAGGGAGATGCGGTCTCACGAAGAGGAGGACGGCTCCGCCGAGACCGAGCTTCTCAAGATCAGCCAATCCAACGGCCAAGAGGCGCGGCAGGCGGCTTGACCGATGGAGGCGGGTAGTATACGGTCAGAATTTAGCTTAACGGCAGAACCGTCCCGGCCCAGGACGAGATTTCTTTCATGGATCGAAGAAAGGCCGCAGGTAAGGCTTCATCCCGCAAACAGAACCACGCGCCGCCGGAGACGAAGCACAAGCAGTCGGAAAGAGCCACCGCCGAGCCATGGCCGGGCTTTTTCCGGCAGCTTATGAACACGCTGGAAGTGGGTGTGGCCGGCGTCACGCCCGCCGGAACGATTCAGTACGCCAACCGGCGGTTTGCCGATGTGCTGGGCCTCGGCCCGGTGCAGCTCGAAGGGGCGTCCCTGCAAAGCATTGTAACCGCCGGAAGCTGGAAGGCGCTGGAGACCGCCCTGCGCGAAGCCACAGAGAGACAGGTGGAAGGCGAGGTCCGAGTCGAGTCGGAAGCCGGAAAGCCGCGGGTCATTCAGTTTACGATGAGCCCGGTGCTCGACCGCGGCCGGGCGATCAGCGTGATGGCCACCGAAGTGACCGAACTGCGCGACAAGACAAATGCACTCCAGCAAAAAGAGGCCTCCCTGCAAACGCTTTCGGCGCGCATTCTGCAGCTACAGGATGAGGAGCGGCGGCGAATCGCTCGCGATCTGCATGACATCACGGGACAGGAACTGGCGGCGATTGCGCTGTCGCTCGGGCAGCTGGCGCGCGCGCAGGAGGAGGACCATCCCGAGCGGAAGCAATTGGTCGCGGATGCCGTGGGAATGGTGAAGAAAGTCGAAGAAGAGATTCGGACGCTCTCGTACGTGCTGCATCCGCCATTGCTGGATGAACTGGGCCTGAGCTCGGCTCTGAGCTGGTACACCGAAGGTTTCCAGAAACGCACCGGAATCGAAGTGCGACTGAAGATTCCGCAAGGGCTGCGGCGTTTGCCACCCGACGAGGAGACGGCGCTCTTTCGCGTCGTGCAAGAGGCCCTCACAAACGTGATGCGGCACTCCGGAGCCAAGAAGGTCTGGATTGAGGTAACGGAGGGACCCTCTGCGCTGCACATTGCCGTGCGAGATGAAGGGAAGGGGATAGCGCCGTCGAAGCCCGGCTCGCCGGAGCGCAAAGCGAGACTCGGCGTGGGCATTCTGGGGATGCGAGAACGGTTAAGGCAATTGGGCGGCGGGCTCGAAATCCAGTCGGGTCCGTGGGGAACCGAAGTGCTGGCCTATGTGCCGATCGTGCGCAGTGCGCGAATCGAAACCGAAGCCTTGCCCGGTGCGGAACCGGGCGGGCCGTCCGCGGCGCACGTGCCGGGGGAAACCTCGGCAAAGCACTGCATCCTGATTGCCGATGATCACGAGGTGACGCGCCAAGGCATCAAGACTTTGCTGGCGGAGCAGCCGGACCTGGAAGTTTGCGGAGAAGCCGCTGACGGACTCGAGGCCATTGATAAAACGCGCGACCTGAATCCTGACTTGTTGATTCTGGATTTGAGCATGCCGGGCGCGGGGGGATTGACGGTGGCGCGGCGAGTGCGGCAAATCGATCCGGATACAAAAATTCTGGTGTTCACCACGCATTCGTATCCTGGCTTGGAAAACATGGTGAAGGCGGCCGGGTGCCAGGGATACGTGCAGAAGGCCAATGCCAGCCAGGAGTTGGTGGCCGCGGCCCGCGCGATTCTGGCGGGGCAGGAATTCTATTCGCCGGCGAAGGAAGCTCAGTCGGCCGTGGGTTCCCTTTGAAGTTTTGCGAGCTGGTACTTCGAGTTGCGCGAGCCTGCCCCGGATCCTGCGCGGCGCCAATTGGGAAGCCTATGGCCTCTCTTTCTCGAGTAAATGAACGGCAGCGCCGTGCGCGGGTAGCGTTTTCCAGGTTGCGCCGCGCTTCCCTCTCTTTTTGGTTGTTAGCCCGATTATCGCGTAAGAGCGAGCTCGAGTTTGGTTATCACAAAAGCGGCGATGGCGGCGCGCTGCCACGCGAACTTAGCGCGGCTTGAGCGGTTAGCGCGGCGCATGGTAACTTGAGAACTTGCCCGGAGTGGCGGAACTGGCAGACGCGCTGGACTCAAAATCCAGTGGTACTTAGTACCGTGTGGGTTCGACCCCCTCCTCCGGGACCAGCCAAACACTGCATGAGGAGTTGCACCCCGGGCGGAACTCCGGTCACGATAATGATAGAGGGCGTTTGAGCCGGACCAGGTTAAAGATGGTTCGCCGCATCGCTGGTCGAACGCGAGGCTTCTTTCGCGCAGTGATGGACCGCGAAAGACATCGCCGAGAGAAAAAGCAGTGTGCAGGTGAGCACGTTTGCAGCGCCCAAGAGCACGAAGCACAGAATCGAAAGCAGGCTGAGCACCAAGGCGATCTTCAGGAAAGCGGAAGTTTGCATGGTCCGACCTCCTTTCGTACGGCCCAAAAGGATAAGGGAACGGACGTTCTCCTCCCATCGGTGCGCACCTTGAGCTAAACCGGGGAAACGCGGTAGGTTGGCAGCCTGAGCCGCGCCCGTAAACACGGTGCGCAAATTGCTGGACACAGTGTTCAAACGGTTTAATATTGCAGCATCGCACATCCGTTCTCCGGGGGGAACATGCCTTTGCGGGCGCTCAACTTTGCAGCCATCGCTTTGACGGTTCTTGCGGCCTGTGTGGGACTTGCGGCGCCAGCGAACGGCGAGCCGCAGCCCGCCGCTCATCGCCTCTATTTGCAGAAGAATTGGGAATTGCAATCAAACTGCGAAATCAAGGCCAAGGGCGAGGAACTCTCGAAACCCGGCTACGACGCCGCGGGCTGGCACAAGCTCGAGGTACCTTCCACCGTGGTCGGCGCTCTGGTGACCGACAAAACGTATCCTGATCCGGACTACGGTACCAATCTCAAGACCTTTCCTGGAATGAATTATTCGTCGCGCGGCCTCTTCGCCAATCAGGAGATGCCCAGAGGAAGTCCGTTCGCCTGCTCCTGGTGGTACCGCACGGAATTCGTTGCCCCGGACGGGAAAGGCAAAACCGAGTGGCTGAACTTTCTCGGAATCAACTATCGCGCCAACATCTGGCTGAACGGTCAGAAGATCGCCGACGCGGCGGACGTTGCGGGAACATATCGCACCTACGAGTTCGACATCACGAGAACGCTTGAGCCCGGCAAGAAGAACGCGCTGGCCGTCGAAGTCTTCGCGCCAAGGAAGAATGATCTTGGCATCACCTGGGTCGACTGGAATCCCACCCCGCCCGACAAGAACATGGGCCTCTGGAAGCCGGTCTTCCTTGCCGAGAGTGGGCCCGTCGCACTGAGGCATCCCTTCGTCACGTCAAAACTGAGCGACAACAACACAAAGGCCGCGCTGACCTTGGGCGTCGATGTCAAGAATTCCTCGAAGCGGGAAGTCGCCGGTGTGCTGAAGGCAACCGCGGCGGGCACGACGGTCAGCCAGCCGGTCGAGATCGGACCCGGTGAAACCAAGACTGTCTACTTTTCGCCGGAAAACTTCGCGGAA
This sequence comes from Candidatus Acidiferrum sp., assembly GCA_035652855.1. Classification (GTDB taxonomy): domain Bacteria; phylum Acidobacteriota; class Terriglobia; order Acidiferrales; family UBA7541; genus Acidiferrum. The sequence goes on along the minus strand of DASRCZ010000038.1, from coordinate 29,501 downwards.
CTGCAGCTTGTGAACCCGCAACTTTGGTGGCCCTACACGATCGGTGAGCCTCATCTTTATGAGGCCGAGTTCACTTTCTCCGTCGGAAAGGCGATTTCGGATTCGGCGAGCGCGGAGTTCGGCATCCGCGAAGTGACGTCGGAACTCACGCCCGAGGGGCACCGCCTTTTCAAGATCAACGGGCGCAATATCTTAATTCGCGGCGCGGCCTGGGCGCCGGATTTGCTCTTCCGCTGGTCCTCGCGGCGCGTGGACGCGGATATCGCCTACGTCCGTGACATGGGCATGAACGCCATTCGCCTGGAAGGGCGTTTGGATCGCGAGGAGTTCTACGACAAGACAGATCGCGCCGGCATTCTCGTGATGCCCGGCTGGACCTGCTGCGACGCGTGGGAGCGCTGGAGCAACTGGAAAGATGAGCAGCGCAAAATTTCCGCTGAGTCCCTGCGCAGCCAGATTCGCATCCTGCGCAAGCATCCGAGCGTCTTCGTCTGGCTCAACGGCAGCGACAATCCCCCGCCAGCGGAAATCGAAAAGAACTACCTCGCCATCTTGAAGGAACTCGACTGGCCGAATCCGGTGGTATCCTCGGCGAGCGAGTCGCCCACGACCGTCACGGGAAAATCCGGCGTGAAGATGACCGGCCCCTATGAATACGTTCCGCCGGTTTACTGGCTCGAGGACACCACCGCTGGCGGCGCTTACGGCTACAACACGGAAACCAGCCCGGGGCCGGCGATTCCTCCCCGCGAGAGTCTCGAGCGCTTTATCCCGAAGGAACATCTCTGGCCCATCGACGACGTATGGAATTACCACGCCGGCGGCGAACGCTTTACTACCGTAAATGTCTTCACCGACGGGCTTACGCGCCGGTATGGCCCGGCTACTTCGCTCGACGATTACGAACGCAAAGCGCAGGCGATGACCTATGACGGGCAGCGCGCCATGTTCGAGGCCTACGGCCGCAACAAATACACTGCGACAGGCGTGATCCAATGGATGCTTGACAACGCCTGGCCCTCGCTGATCTGGCATCTTTATGACTATTACCTTGTGCCGGCTGGCGGCTACTTTGGCACAAAGAAAGCGTGCGAGCCGGTACACATTCAGTATTCTTACGACGATGATTCCGTGGCCGTGGTGAACAGCACGTTCGCATCGTTGAAGGGGCTCCTCGCCACGGCAAAGCTTTACAACCTCGATGCGACGGAGAAAGCAAGCCAGCAGGCTACCGTGGACCTGCCTCCCGATGGCGTCGTTCGGGCCTTCGCCTTGCCGAAACCCGAAGGACTCACTACGGCCTATTTCCTTCGGCTACAACTTCATGATTCCGCGGGCAAGCTGCTGAGCGACAATTTTTACTGGCTCTCGACAAAGCGCGACACGCTCGATTGGGCCCGCCGCAAGGACACCGTCTACACTCCGCAAAAAGATTTTGCGGATTTGACGGGCCTTGCCACTCTTCCCGAGGTGCGGCTCAATGCCACCGCCAGGACACAGTCCGCCGCCGGCCTCGAATCCGTTCGCGTGCTCCTCAGGAACCCCTCGAAGAGCGTCGCCTTTATGACGCATCTGCGCGTAACACGCGGGCAAGCCGGAGAGGACGTTACCCCGATTCTTTGGCAGGACAACTACTTTTCGCTCCTCCCTGGGGAAGAGCGAGAGGTCTCGGCAACCTTCCATGAGCGCGATTTGAACACGCATCCGCCGGTCATCGTTTTGGATGGCTTCAACGTCGCTCGGCAGATCGTCCGCTAGGTCGCGCCGAACTCGCGAAGGTGGTTACAGGTTTAGGCGCGGGGCGCAGCAATGGTGCGCCCCGGCCGTCAGCGAATTGCGGTCTATTCGGGCAGCAGTTCAACGGCGAGCGATTTCGCCAGCTCTCGCGCCGTTTCGGATTGCACGGCAAGAACGTCGCCCAATTCGCGGTCGTAGCTGGCCGACCACAAATGGCTCTGATCCGTTGCCGCGATCAACTGCGCCGTGATGCGTACGCTTTTTGCTGACTTGCGCACGCTGCCTTCCAGGATGTAGTCGACCCCAAGCTCCGCCGCGATCTCCGAAACGGATTTGCGCACGCCCTTGTAGAGCGCCGCGGAAGTGCGCGCGATCACGCCAAGCCGCTTGGGACTAAGCTGCCCGATCTGCGCCGTAATTTCTTCCGTCACGCCGTCGGCGAAAAAGTCCTGGCCGCAATCCCCGCTCAAATTCTCAAACGGCAGCACCACCAGCATTTTCTTCTGCGCGCGCAGCGCCGAGGGGGGCAGAGTTACCGGCGAAATAAAGCGGTAGCCCAGCCGCGGCAAGGTTTCGATGTAACGGGGATTGTGCGCCGAGTCTCCCAGCAAATCGCGAAGCGTGTTGACCGCTGTGTTCAGGCTGTGTTCGTAGCCGACGTGCGTATCCGGCCACAACTTTTTGCGCAATGACTCGCGCGTCACGACTTGTCCGCCCGCATTCAGCAGCAGTTCCAGAATCTGAAACGGCTTCTGCGCGAGACGAATGCGCAAACCGTGTTTCCGCAGTTCGCGCGACTGCAAATCCACTTCAAACGTGCCGAAGTGTAGCGTTGTTGCGGCGTGCTCCGAAACTGCGGGCCGCACCACCGGGACCAGATTCGGTCGTGGGACTGCGCTGACCATCGCCGCCAGCGGGCTTGAATCCGCCATTGCAACTTTCCTCCAGAATTGGTTTTCTGAGGGTCCTCGGGAAGGAGGACTTGACTCTCGGCTGATTTATTCCCGTTATGCGTCCTAGAAGCCTTTGTTATAGCGAGTTACGGCCAGACGCTATGAAAAAATGGATGCCCGCGTGCCGCTCCTTTCCGATTTTTGAAGAGACAAGGCCGCAAACCCGCTCGTATCACCGAACACGGACTCGTAGCTATAGAGTGGAAATGTCACGCTGACGTTACATTCTCCTCTGAACTTCTTTCGGCCTGCTTGTTCCGCCTCATAGCTCCAGCCGCGGCCGTATCTGAGAAACACTTGACTTGGTCTTGATTTCTGCCGGGCTTAGGAGCGCCATCTAACGACTCAAAGCGCTCGCGCCAAACCAGACGGAGTGTGCATGTCAAAGCAAAGAGGAGCAGCCGTTTATTGAGTGGCGGGAGTTAAAAGCGGGCACATACGGAGTCGGTTTGCGCGGAACTGAGAGATTCCGAAAGTTCTGAGTGTCCGGCGGCACGAACGCCCCCTTTCGATCGAGGGAGTGGTCGCACAGGCGGCCGTAGTTCTCGCATCCCGCTTGAATATCTCCAATTTGTCCAACTTACGAGCAAGGCTGCGATTTTCGGCCGCAGACTTCGCTCTTCGCCTGGCGGCGAACGGACGCGTCTCTCGCGCCCGAACGGACAATTTTGCTCAAACGCCGGGAGAGACGGGGCGTGTTCGGGGCACTTCGATTCCCAAGAAGACCGATTTCCAAACTCGCAGAGGAGAACGTGCTATGAAAAAAGCAGGAGGAAACTCCCAAAGCGGTCACAGCCGGCGATCGTTTCTCAAGCGGAGCGCCGTGGCCGCCGGAGCCGCGACAGCGGCCACGGCGTTACTCGCAAAACCGATGTTCCCCCGCGCTCAGGACGAGAATGAAAGCCAGCGGCCGACGAAAGGCGATATCGCCATCCTTCGGCTGCTGTCGGCGGCGGAGCAGATCGAAACCGATCTCTGGCGGCAATACTCCGAACTGGGCGGCACGCAAGACAAAGAAGTTTCCGGCGTGGGCGGCGGAAATCCGATCTACGCCGGGGCCCTCCAGTTGCTCGACGGCGACATGTCGCAATACATCCACGACAATACCGATGACGAAATCTCACACCACCGCTTCCTCAACAACTATCTCGAGTCCATTGGCGCGGATCCGGTGGACCTTTCGCACTTCGCGAACCTGCCAAGCAGCCAGGCCACCGGCGCTCGCCAGGTCGGCAGGCTGACGAATCTCACCCAACTTACCGTGGATACGACCTGGTGGACGCGTTATCGCAGCACAAGCAATCCGGACCTCGGCGCGAGATTCCCCGGTGCCGTTCCGAGTCTCGCGAAAGGGAAGTTCACGGCAATTCCCAGGACGGACGCCGATCTGGGCAACAGCTTCCTGAGCGACGACAACGCGAAATCAATTGACGACCGCCTGAAGGCCATCGCCTTCACCGCGGGTTTCCACTTCGCCTTCATCGAGCAAGGCGGAACAAGTCTTTACGCTACGCTCGCGCAGCAAGTTACCAGCCTCGATGTTCTGCGCATTCTCCTGAGCATCGGCGGCTCGGAAATTATGCATTTCCAGACCTGGCAGGACAAAGCCGGGAACGCCACGCCGCTTACTTTCACGGACCCCGTGAACAAGTCCACAGTCACCTTTGTGGACCTGACCACCAATCAGCCACAAACGCTCCAAGCCAATCTAATCATGCCGGAGCCTTGCGACTTCCTGCAAAAGAGCTTCGGTCCGGTTTCGATCATCAGACCAACTACGCGGCGCAATTCTGGGGCCCGCGCTGCGATACAAAGCTTGGTCGACGACGGCCTCTTTGTCGGCCAGCCGGATCCGAACTTCTTGAAGACGGTATTCGCCCTCGCGGACGAGGCAGACGAAGCGAGACGCCAGCTGTAGAGTGCTCCTTCACGGACCGCGTTTCGCACCGGCGTTTCTCTCGCTCGGTTCTCGGATCGAGCTTTATCGGCGACCCGCCCGTTCCTCGCGATTCTCGTGTCATTCCCGGCTCCGCGCAGTTTACGGAGCCGGGAGTCCCTTTTCAGCCTGCTTTCTGCAATCAGCGGGCGTTGCATCACTGCCGCCTTGCAAACCCGCAAAACTTTCGGCAAGATGCGGCCTGATGGCCTCAAAAGAACTGCGTTGGTTTGCAGCCTTCGTTGCTCTCTGTCTGTTCTTTCCCTTCGTGATTGTTCCGAGTTGCGGAATCACCGCGCCCGTGCAAGCCATTTCGCTTGCTTCCGCCCGCGACGAAATCGAAAGCCGCATTCGGCAAAGTGGCGCCGATGTGGGCATCGCCTTCCGCACACTCGACGGCAAGGACGAGTGGTTCTTCCACCCTGACGAGGTTTTTCACGCCGCCAGCACCATGAAAATCCCCGTTATGATCGAGTTGTTTCACCAGGTGCGGGAAGGGAAGCTGAAGCTCGGCGATTCAATTCCCATTCGTAACGAGTTTCGCAGTATCGTCGACGGCTCGCCCTACCGGCTGGATCCAGCGGACGATTCGGAAGTCGATCTGTACAAGGCCGAAGGCCAGACGCGCACGCTCGCGCAGCTTTGCGAACGGATGATCACGGTGAGCAGTAATTTCGCCACGAATTTGCTTATCGAGAAGGTTGGCGTCCAAAACGTCCGCGACACGGTTCACGCGCTCGGCGCCGACGGCATGCAAGTCTTGCGCGGCGTCGAAGATAACAAGGCGTACGCGAAAGGCCTGAACAACACCACGACCGCTCGCGGACTGCTCCTTCTCCTGCAAGCCATCGCCGAGGACAAGGCGTGCGATCCCGGTTCCTGCAGGCAGATGCTCGCCATTCTGGAGCGCCAGCAGTTCAACGAAGGCATTCCAGCGGGTTTGCCTGCGGGAACGGTCGTGGCCCACAAGACCGGCGAAATCACCAAGATTCATCATGACGCAGCCATCGTTTTCGCGCCGCGGCCCTTCGTGCTCGTCGTACTGGTGCGCGGCCTTGAAGATAAAAAGGCCAGCGCCGGCCTCATGGCCGGCGCCGCTCGTGAACTTTATCGGGCCACTCAGCCGCCGAAGCGCTAGAATGGCGGCACAACCCGCTTCCGCGCCCCGCCATCCAATGCAGTAGAATTTTCAGGCTGGGCCAGAACGTTTTTCAAAAATCCGCGTTTGTCGAGGGGCAGAATATGAGCACTCGTTGGTTCGCCGCAGCGGCGCTTGCGCTTGTTTTCGCTGCTGGAGCATCGGCCGACACTCTGGAGTTGAAGGATGGACGCGTTCTACAGGGCCGGTTTCTCGGCGGCACCCAGGCGGTTCTGCGCTTTGAAGTGAATGGAAACGTGCAGACGTTCAGTGTGAATGAGATCCTGGCGCTGACCTTTACCCGCGGCTCCAGCGCGCCCGCGCCGCCTCCCGCTGCTCCGGCGCCCGCGGCTGCTCCTGCGCCCGCCCCGGTTGCCGCCGATGGCAGCGTCACCATTCCAGCAGGCCAGAGCATTCTCGTGCGCATGATTGACGGCGTCGATTCCTCGAAGAACAACGTCGGCGACGTCTTCCATGCCAGCCTGGAAACCGATCTGAACGTAAACGGTACCCTAGTGGCCCGCAAGGGCACCGATGTCTATGGCCGGCTCTCGAACGCGCAGGAAGCCGGTCACATCAAGGGCAGTTCGGAACTGCAGCTCGAACTAACCCGGATTGTGATTGACGGGCGGGACTACCCGCTGGTCAGCAGCGATTACACTCTGACGGGGAAAGGCCGCGGCTCGGATACGGCCAAGAAAGTCGGCGCCGGAGCCGTCGCTGGCGCGATTATCGGAGCCATTGCGGGCGGCGGCAAGGGCGCGGCTATCGGTGCCGGCGCCGGTTCCGCCGCTGGCGCTGGTGTCCAAGTATTTACCCGCGGACAGCAGGTGAAGATCCCCAGCGAGACGCTGCTCGAATTTCGCCTGCAGCAGCCGCAGACCGTCCAGCCGACGTCGCGCTAATAAGGCCACCAACAAGGCTTCTGTTTCCAGTTCCTTACGTCTTCCGGGGGTCGGTCAGGCACATGTGGCGAATGGCTTCTAGGCGCACGGCGCCTTGTGGCGTATCTCGCGGGGGCGCCCGTTTATTCATTGGCAACATTCACCCCCCAATATTCCCTTGCTATTTCTACTGTTAGTGACTAAGCTACCCCGGCACTCGGGGGGTGTGACTGTGCCAAAAGAGAAGCCGCAGGTGAATATCGGGGAAGTCATCAAGACCTACCGAAGCCAGCGCGGGCTGTCCCAGGGCGATATCGAGCGCCGCACCGGATTGCTGCGCTGCTACCTTTCCCGCGTCGAGAACGGCCACACCGTTCCTTCGCTCGAAACGCTTGCCAAGATTGCCGAGGCTATGGACATTTCCCTTGCCGACTTTTTCCCCGGAACGGAGACGCCTCGCGACCGCGAAACCCAAAAGATGCTTGGCGAGCTCTCGCAGGATGAAATTCGCTTTCTCGTTGAGATCAAGCGCTATAGCAGCACGCTTTCCGAAGGCGACAAGCGGCTGGTTCTGGCCATGATTCGCAAAATGGCCACGCTCTTGCCGCCCACCGCGACTGCCGCAAAGAAGCCGGTTATCGCCCGGCGCCCGACCGCCTGACCGCTTTCCCTCCTGCCATTTTTTGCCGGCCTCGGCTTTGCCGCGTTGCAAGACGTCGCGCACCGTGATTTTGTGCTTCAATTCTGGCCGCGAATTAGCCGCATGGCTTCCGGCAAAGCGCTCTCGCTCGCGGTTGTCTGGCCGCCTTGCGTCGTCTCCGCTTGAACTTTATCCTCCGCCTCTGTCGTTTCCTCGCCCGGCGCAAGAAAGATGTTCGTTTGGATTGCGTGTTGCTTCGTGTAGAGATCGAAATATCGCCCGCCCGCATCGTAAAGGGTCTCGTGCGTGCCGCGTTCGACGATGCGGCCAGCTTCGATGACCAGAATCTGGTCCGCGCGCCGGATCGTCGACAGCCGGTGCGCTATCACGAACGTGGTCCGTCCGCGCATCAGGTAACGCAGCCCTTCCTGAATGAGCGCCTCCGACTCGGAGTCCAGGCTCGAAGTGGCTTCGTCCAGAATGAGAATGCGTGGATCGGCGAGGATGGCGCGCGCGATCGAAACCCGCTGCTTCTGCCCGCCCGAGAGCTTCACGCCGCGCTCGCCCACAACCGTGTCGTAGCCATTCTCGAACGCCTCCGCGAATTCGTCCACGCGCGCCACGCGGCACGCGGCGATGATTTCCGCTTCGCTTGCGTCCGGCCGCACAAAGGCCACGTTCTCGCGTATCGTCCCGTCGAAGAGGAACGTCTCCTGCAGCACAACACCAAGCTGCGTGCGATAGGAACCCAGGCGTACCGTCGCCAGGTCCACGCCATCCACCAGCACGCGTCCTTTTGTAGGCACATAAAACGCCGCAATCAATCCGATAATCGTTGATTTTCCTGCGCCCGATGGTCCGACCAGCGCCGTCACTGTCCCCGGCTCCGCCAGCAAACTTACGCCCGTAAGCACTTCCTTGCGCGAGTCGTACGTGAAACTGACGTCTTCCATAACTACTTGGCCCCGTATGCGCTCCAGCGCTATGCTCCGCTCTGGCGCCTCATCTTCAATCTTCTCTTCCAGAATCTCGCGGGTACGCTCGAGTCCCGTGATTGCTTCCGTAATCTGCGTGCCAATCGCCACCAACTGAAACACCGGCGCCACCAGCAACCCCAAAAACACGCTGAACGCCGAAAACTCGCCGAGAGTCATCGAGCCGGACAGAATCTTGTGCCCGCCCAGCTCCATGATCAGCGCGCTCACCAGGCCCATCAGCGCCGCGCCCGAAAGCCCCATCAACGACGTCGCCGTCAGCGTCTTTAGCACGTTCTCCAGCAGCCGCTGCACCCCTGCCGAGAAAACGGCCTCTTCCCGCGATTCCGCGTGATAGCCCTTCACCACGCGCACTCCGCCCAGCGATTCTGTAAGTCTCCCCGTCACTTCCGCATTGATCTTCGGCCTCGCCCGGAAAATCGGCCGAATTGTTTGGAATGCTTTCTGAATGCCGATGCCGAACAGCACCAGAATCGAAAACGCCACCGCCGTCATCATCACGCTCGTATGCAGCAGATACACCAGCGCGAGCGCCGCCGTCAGCAGGCTTCCCGCGAACTCAACCAGCCCCGTCCCAATCAGGTTCCTCACGCCCTCGACGTCCGTCATGATCCGCGATACCAGCACGCCCGTCTTGTTCGCGTCGTAAAACGAAACCGGCAGCCGCCCGATGTGCGCTTGCACTTGCCGCCGCAGCTCCGTAATCATTCGCTGCGCCGATTTCGAAAGCAACTGCGTCAGCGCGAAAGAAGTCAGGCCTTGCACGAGCGTCGCCGCCAGGACCGCCAGCACAATCGGCGTCAGCAAATGGATCTGTCGCTTCGTCACGACGTTATCGATGAAATACTTTGTCGAAGCGGGCAGCACCAGACCCGAAACCCGGTTCACCGCGATCAGCAGCAAGCCCAGCAGCAAGAGAGCGCGTCGCGGACGCATCAACGCCCACACATGCGGCAGATTCTTCCACGCCCTCTTCCGCTTTTCGCTGAAGCTCAGTTCTCTTTTCGCCGTTTCTGCCATGTGCAAAAGCGCGGCTCCCCAAAGATCGGGCCACGTCCATGGTGGCTGCCGATTTTCCTCTCGGCATCGGCGCGTGGTTTGCGGGCGCACCAGCGCGGTGCGCTGTACCCTCGTGTGGCCGCCTTAGCCGGAGACTCCGCGGCTCTCACATTCGATGCGCAAGCCGCTCCTGCGACTATATGTGCATGTGCCGGAAAACAGGAAGGCGGCCGTTTCTGTGGCCGGAGAGCCGATGTTCCAGCGTGCTATCAGTCCGTCCCGCGTACGCTGATGGTCGAGGAGTGGTCAAAATTGAGCACGTTCGCAATAAACTCGCTCACGGTAATGCCTAGTTGACCCCACAGCCGCCGCTTCAGGCTGCTATAGGGCTGCGTGCCGCTGAAGATGTCGCCCATGAGCTGGCGGAACACCGGACTGCGTCGCATCAACTGCACCATCCGCGTCGTCACCGCCGTCCCGAGAAACGCGCCTCGATAGAACCGCCGCACCAGCCTTGCCGCGAACTCCAGCTCGCTCGAAAAGGCCGCTTTTGCCCACGCCAGATACTTTTCCGGGCAGCCCGCCGCCAGGCTCTTCCCCAGGAGTTCGCCCGACCGGATCGCGTAAAACAGCCCTTCTCCTGTTAAAGGATCAACCCATGCCGCTGCGTCCCCCACCATCGCCCAGTTCTTGCCCATCACGCTCCGCTCGGCGAACGTCACCTCCCGGGGCGAGGGCAGCACGTGGCTGTAAAATTTCGCGTTTTCCGTGGAAATCCCGTGAGTCGCCATGAATTCCGCCAGATGCGTTTTCAGTTCAGCGCTTGTGTGGCTCGCCATGCTTCCGCAGATTCCCACGGAAAGGTGATCGCACCGCGGAAACGACCAGATATACCCCTCGAATTGCGGCAAGAATTTCACCGTAATCGCGTCCGCCGTCTGCGGCACGAAGTACCCCTGCGTCATCTCCAATTCGTTCCGTTGCAGAGCGCGGGTTCCGGGGAGCAGTTGATTTCGCGCCCCAGCGGCCACCACCAGATAGTCCGCCGTTCTCCATTCGCCTTCCACGCAATAACGCGGCTTCTCCCCGGCGGTGTCCACGCCAATGACGTGCGAGCGATACGCCCGGCAGCCGGCTTCCCGCGCCCGGTCCAGCAGCATTCCATTCAGCACCTGCCGCGAATAGATCACGATTGGGTGCGGCATTTCCATTTCCGCGCGCTGCCCTGCGCTGCTGATCAGATGGACGGATTGCACCAGTTTTTTGGGGTACCTATTGTCCAGCAGGAAAGGGAAGTGCTGGATTGCCTTGTGTGTCAGCCCGCCCCCGCAGGGCTTTTCCCACGCCAGGCGCTCGTCGTAAATCTGCACTCGATGCCCTGCGCGCGCCAATTGCTCGCCGCACATGGCCCCGCTGGGCCCTCCTCCGACAATCGCTATCTCAGCCATGTGTCCGCTACTCTCGCACGCCGGCATTCGGGCGAACTCCTGACCCAACGCCCGTCACCCCGCAGCTTACGTGATGGGGAAGATCACCAAGCAGAAACCGGCCAGCAGTATAGCACCGAAAACGGCGGCGGCTCCGGCTGAGCCGGTGCCCTTTCGGACAACATCCATGCCTCGCCGCTGTAACGCAAACAGCAACGCGAAATACAGCGCCATCAGCCCCAGCAGGATTTCTCCGCTGTGCAGGATGTAAATTCCCCCGGCCAGCACGATCCACAAAATCGCGCGAAGCAGCATTCCGTTTCCCCACCGCCGCCAGCCGCTCCGCCCTTCCGTGGGGCCCAGCAACAGCTCCTCGCCCATGTGATACGGCAGCGCTGCCAAAAAGAAGACGGCGAATCGCCACCAGCGCGCCCCCGTCAGCCAAGCTTCACTGCAGGTCAGCTCGGTCCATCCGGAAGCGAGAAGGAAGAGTGCCAGCCCTGCTAATGCTGCTCCCAAAATTGCGGCGATTCGTACTTTCGAATTTCGGAGACGTTGCCTGCTCGGCCTCGTGGCGCCTTCAGCTAGCGCTGCCTTCCGCTCCTTGTATCGCAGGGCCAGCAGTACGAGCCCCGAAAGAAAAAAGAATCCTCCGAGGTAGTCCCCCTGGAAAAGCCGTATTTCTCGCAGCGGATTCCACCACCGCAAAATTACCGCAGCGGTAACCGCTGCCACCGTCACCTCCGCAACGCCCCGAACAAATCCTGCCGAAAGCCCTTGCGGCGACCCTGCCGGCTCCGGAGCAGGCACGGGACCATTGCTGCCTTCGAAACGTCTTGCCAATTTCCGCTCAGCGCTCCCGCCTCCCGTACGGGGCCCTACCGCCTCCCGCAAAAACGGTCCTGCCAGCAAGAGTATCCCCGCGAAGCCCGCCAAAAACGCCCACGTCTCTCTTTGCGACGGCATCCTCCAATTCATGGGCAGATGCAGACACCTTGTCGCCCACTCCTGCGCTGCCCTTACCGTCCGCGGATCGAAGATTAAACTTACGTGCGAAGCCCACGGGATCACTTCATACTTGGAATCCACTGCTTGCGCTCCGGCCAGACTCTGGGCATTGGCTCGCAGCACACGCGGTTCCGCCCCTCCGCTCACCACCAGCGCATTCCGCACCGTTGCAGGTTTGCTCCCGAAAATGAGCGCCTCCGGCAATACGCCTTGCGCCCCGTTCATCGGAGCTGGTGAAATCGCAATCACTCCCGCGACCGGCACCTTCGCCGCCATCTGTAGTGCAATCGCCCCGCCCATCGAGTGCCCCGCCAGCACCGTGCTTTGCGGCGTCGCCAGCCCTCGCGCAAAAATTTCTCCTGCCAGCGCCTCCGCGCATTCTCCCGCGCGCCCTGGAGAAAAAGGCCCGCGTGTCCGTCCGTGCCCCGGCAAATCCGGCACGAATACGCGCAGGTTCTCCGCCGCGAATCCTCGCGCCACGTATGTCATGATTTCCCGGTTTGCCGCCAACCCGTGCAACAGAATCACCGTCCCCGCGGGACGCGTTTCCCTTGGCTCGATCACCGTCGTTTGCAGTTCGCACCCGCTCGCATCAATCAGATACCGCCTTTCGCGGTATGCCGTCGGCAACGCTACCAGCAGCGCCCCGACGATCATCAGCGCGCCAATCACCGCCCGCAAAAATCCCGGCCGCTTCTTCATCCCGTCTCTCCCATACTGCGCTCGTTCATGGCTCCCTTGTTGCGGCGCCGCTCGTCCATCCCCGTTTCCTCGGCGTGATAAACTCAAGTTTCCGGCGGCGCGCAGCGATGTCTTTTCCGGCGCCCCGGTATGGAGTTCCGTTGCATTCGGCAATTCTCACATTGGAGCAAGCGATTTTGCGGTTTGGACCCGCGAAACGCAACGGACGCCGCATTGTGTTCACCAACGGCTGTTTCGATTTGCTCCATCCCGGTCATATCCAGAGCCTCGAACAAGCGCGCGCCCTAGGCGATGCGCTGATTGTCGGCCTCAATAGCGACAAAAGCGTTCGCGAACTCAAAGGTCCGGGCCGCCCCGTTTTCCCCGAACTCGAACGCGCGGAGATTCTTGCCGCGCTCGAATGCGTCGATGCTGTGGTCATCTTTGATGAATTGACCCCGCGCAGCCTGATCGCCGCTCTCCTTCCCGATGTGCTCGTCAAAGGCGGCGACTGGCCCAGCAATCAAATCGTTGGACGCGAGGAAGTCGAAGCCGCCGGAGGCCGCGTCGTATCCATTCCCGTCGTCCCGGGCTATTCCACCACCGCCATTCTCGAAAAAATCCGCCAGGGAGCCGATGCTCGTTCGGACTCCTGAATCTCCATGATCCTTCCTGCTGTCCGCGAACGTCTGGAAGCTGTGCTCCGCCATCCCGGAGTGGACGGCGCGCTCTCCGCCCTTCGCTCGGGCACCCACGTTGTCTCGCTCTCGGGCCTGCACGATGCCGCCAAAGCTCTCGTTGCTGCCTATTACACCCACGAACTGCGCCGCCCCGCTTTTTTCGTCACTGCTTCCAATCGCCGCGCCGAATCGCTCACGGAAACGCTGCGCTTTTTCTCCGGCATTTTTCCCGGCGCTTCCGGTGGAGTAGCCACTCTGCCCGCCTTCGATACCCTCCCGTGGGACTCCCGCGCGCCTCACGCCGACATTCTCGAGCGCCGCGCTGCCGCCCTCTTCCGTCTTACCGACGGCCAAGTTTCGTTGCTCGTTGCTCCCGTCTCAACCGCCCTGTGGCGTTACCGCGACCCTACCGTCTACCTCGCCCTCGCCCGCACACTTGCCAAAGACTCCGAAATCCCGCATGAAGAACTCATCTCCCATCTCGCCGCTGTCGGCTACGCCCGCACCGAGATGGTCGAGCTTCCTGGCCAATTTTCCGTTCGCGGCGGCATCATTGACGTCTTCTCTCCCGAAGCGCAGCGCCCCGTCCGCATCGAACTCCTTGGCGACGCCGTTGAATCCGTCCGCGAATTTGATCCGCGTACGCAGCGCTCCATCGCTCCCGTCGTGCGCACCACCATTCTGCCGCTGACCGAGTGGTCCTTCGGCCCGGCTTCCACCAACGGTGATTTCTCCGGCTCGCTCGAGGGGGAGCGCGCCGGCTATTTCGGCCCCCTCGCCGACCCCGGCGCGAGTTCGCTCTTCGAGCTTGCCGAGAGCTCGCTCCGCCCCATTACTTTTCTCGATGAGCCGCCCGCTATCCGCGAGGCCATTGACGCGCATCTCGCCTCTGCCACCGAAAACTACGAACGCAATGGGGACGCCGGCTCTCCGGCCGTCCCTCATTTCTTCTTCTCGTCCCAGGAATTTGATCAGGCGCTCTCGAAAACTTCTCAAATCCACCTTGAACAGCTTGCCGTCTCCCCCGCCGCCGATGCCGCATCATTCGAGCTTTCCTCGCGCCCCAGCACCCGCTTCCATGGCGACGTCGTTGCCTGCATGAGCGAAGTCAGGTCCCAGCTCGCCGCAGGCGGACGCATTTTCCTCACCGCCGCGAGTACCGGCGAACTCGAGCGTCTCGCCGACGTTTGCCGCGAATACGAAGTTCCCTACGTCCTCGGCGAGTCCGAAGACGCTGCCGCGGGCTTCACCGCCGAAAGCGCCCACGAATCCGCCGGTCTGCTCCTAATTCGAGCTCCCTTTTCCGAGGGCGTTACCTTTCCCGACGCAAAAACGACTCTCTTTGGAAACGCGGACCTTTTCGACGTCACTCCCACCGCCGAGCGCCCCAGCCGCAAAATCCGGACTTCAGGTTTCTTCAGCGATTTCGCTGACCTCAAGCCTGGCGATTTTGTCGTCCACATTGATCACGGCATTGGCCAGTTCGAGGGCCTTCGCCAGATTGAATCGGACGGCCATCGCGGCGAATTTATGCTCCTCCACTACGCCGAGGACGCTCGTCTCTACGTCCCCCTCGAGCGTATGGATCTCGTTCAGAGCTATCGCGTCGTTGAAGGCGCTCATCCATCGCTTGACCGCCTTGGCGGCACCGCGTGGAACGCACGCAAGGCTCGCGCCCGCAAATCCGTCGAGGATATGGCTGACCAGCTTCTCGCTCTTTACGCCGAACGCAAAACCGCTCCGGGCTTCGCCTTTTCTGCTGACGGCAACTTTCAGCGCGAATTTGAAGACGCCTTCGAGTTCGAGGAAACCGCGGACCAGAATGCCGCCATCACCGACATCAAGCGCGACATGGAGCGCAACACCCCCATGGACCGCCTCCTTTGCGGCGATGTCGGCTACGGCAAAACGGAAGTTGCCATGCGCGCGGCCTTCAAGGCCATCACCGACGGCAAACAAGTTGCCCTCCTCGCTCCTACCACCATTCTCGCCTTCCAGCATTTTGAAACCTTCAAGCGCCGCTTCGCCGCGTTTCCCTCGCGCATTGAGATGCTCAGCCGCTTCCGCACCCCCGCCGAGCAGAAGAAAGTCCTTGCCAGCCTCGAAGCCGGCAAGGTCGATATCGTGATCGGCACCCACCGCTTGCTCTCAAAAGATGTCAAGTTCGCGGACCTCGGCTTACTCATCGTTGATGAAGAGCAGCGCTTTGGCGTCGCCCATAAAGAACGGCTCAAGGAAATGCGTAAGAACGTGGACGCGCTTTCCCTCTCCGCCACTCCCATCCCCCGAACGCTGCACATGTCCCTCGTCGGGCTGCGGGACATGTCCCTCATTGAAACTCCGCCACGCGATCGCCTCGCCATCCAGACCAGCGTCTCACCCTTCCGCGAAGAGCTCATCAAGCAGGCCATCGAAAACGAACTCGCTCGCGATGGCCAGGTCTATTTCATTCATAATCGGGTGGAATCTATTTACTCGCTCGCCGCTCTCGTCTCGAAGCTCGTGCCCAAGGCTCGTGTCGTCGTCGGCCATGGCCAGATGAGCGAAAAAGAACTCGAGTCCGTCATGCTCAAGTTCATTCGCGATGAAGCCGACGTTCTCGTCGCCACTACTATTGTCGAAAACGGCCTCGATATTCCCCGTGCCAACACCATCCTCATCAACCGCGCCGATCGCCTCGGTCTTGCCGAGCTATATCAGCTCCGGGGACGCGTCGGCCGCTCCAGCCAGCGCGCCTACGCCTACCTCCTCGTTCCGCCCGAAGCCTCGCTTTCCGATATCGCCCGCAAGCGCCTCTCCGCCATGAAGGAGTTCAGCGAACTCGGTGCAGGCTTCCGCATCGCTGCACTGGACCTCGAACTCCGCGGCGCAGGCAACATGCTTGGCCGCCAGCAGCACGGCCACATTGAAGCCGTCGGCTTCGACCTTTACTGCCAGATGCTTGAGCGCGCTGTTTCCAAACTCAAAGGGGAGGAAGTCGCTCCCGAAATTCGCACTACCCTCAGCCTCGGCTTTGACGTTCGCATTCCTGAGAACTATATCCCGAGCGAAAACCTGCGCTTGCGCACCTACAAACGCATCTCCTCCATCGCCACCGACGCCGAAAGGGATGACATCCGCCGCGAACTCGAGGACCGCTTCGGCCCCTTGCCACCCTCTGTGGAAAACCTTTTGCAATATGCCGTCCTCAAATCTATGTGCGAGCGTCTGCGCATTTCCGCGGTCGAACGCCAAGGCAATCGCATTGCCATCCGCTTTCACCCGGAAACGCCGCTCGACCCGGGCGTTCTCGTTCAAGTCGTACGCTCGCGCAAAGGCATTAAGCTTGACCCCAGCGGTGTTCTTTGGATGGAAACGGCTCGCGGTGAGCCCGTCGCTTCGGCTCTGAGAAACGTGTTGCTAGGCCTCCAAGGCCAAAGCTAAACTTTCTCTCGCTGCCTTCGCCGTGGATAGGAGCAGGGGCTGGGATCGGCCGCCGGTATTTGGATGGGGTATCGATCTGGCGGGCCGGTCTTCGGACCGGCAGGCCACCCGCATTCGGGTTCTGGCGTGTCGCTCGGATTCCGTTCATATGCTGCCTCGCTATTTGAGAATTTCTCGTTCCGGCTTTGGCTTTCCAGGAGGCGGGCTTCAGCCCCCGCGTGGAGAGCGAGACGAAAAAATGCACGCCAATTTCGTCGAAACCGGCTCGAAACCAGGTCAGCTTCGATCGAACCAGGGGTGAATCACATTCCGATGCGCAAATTTTCCATCCTTATCGCTCTTTTCGCTGCAGCTCCGCTCGCCGCTCAACAGCCTCCGCCCACTCCTCCCGACCAAACGCAAAAACCTCCCGTCCTCGAAAACCCCGGCATGGCTCCCGCCAACGACAAGGAACTCCCACCGCCGCGGAAGCCTGCTGTCAAGCCGAAACCCGTGGACCCCGAAGGCGGCAAGGTCGTCGAGGAAATCATCGCTCGCGTGAACAACGAAATCATCACCCGAAGCGAACTCGATAAAGCTCGCGCCGCCGCCGAGGATGACGCCCGCCAGGAATGCCAGGGCCACTGCACTCCCGAACAACTCCAGACCGATATCGAAGATCGCCGCAAAAACGCTCTCCGCGATCTCATCGATCAGTCGCTTCTCTTCCAGCGCGGCAAGGACATGGATATCAACGTCGAGCCGGAAGTCATCAAGCGCCTAGACCAGATTCGCATCCAGAACAAGCTCGACTCCATGGAAGCCCTCGAAAAAGCCGTCACCAGCCAGGGACTGAACTGGGAAGACTTCAAGGACGGTATTCGCAAGCAGCTCCTTACGCAGCGTGTGATTGGCAGCGAAGTCGGTTCGCACATCACCATCGGCAACGACGAAGTCCAGAAATACTACGACGCTCACAAGACCGACTTTATCCGTCCCGAGCAAGTCGCCCTTCGCTCCATTGAAATCAACACGCAAGGCAAGAAGCCCGAGGAAATTGCCGAGCTCAGGAAGAAAGCGGATACCGCCCTCAAGCGCGTTCAGGATGGCGAGGATTTTGGCGAAATCGCCAAGCGCTTTTCCGACGGCAGCACCGCCAAGCAAGGCGGCTATCTCGGCATCTACAAGCGCGGCGAGCTATCCAAGGAGCTCGAGGACCGCGTTTTCGCCATGAAGCGCAACGAACTCACTCCCGTCATCGAGACCAAGCAGGGCTTCCTCATCCTGCAGGTCCTCGAGCATTACGATGAAGGTCTGCAGACCGTGGACAAGGTGAAGGACGAAATCATGGACAAGCTCTATAACGAGCGCCTCGAGCCCGCCATGCGCGAATACCTCAAAACCCTTCGAGAGCAGAGCTACGTCACCATCAAGCCCGGTTATCAGGACCTTGCCGGCGGTGGCAACTCCGAAATTCAGGAAGTCACCGCCACCCCCGAAGCAACCAAATCTAAGAAAGGCCGCAAAAAATTTCTGCTTTTCGGCAAACGCTCGGGCGACACCAGCGCCAAAAGCTGACGTCCCGCCTTCTGCCTGATAGACGGCGAACCGGAAAGACGTTGATTGCGCGGCCGCTGTTCGGTCCGGGATTCTGCGAATTCGAACAGTAAGCGCGCCGCACAGCCGCGCCATCGTTCGGAGTCACTTCTTGATTCGCCGTGCACCTGATGCCGCTTAAACCGCCAACCTTAGTCTCCCTCATTCAATTCGCGTATCCAGATATTCCGAAACCGAGTCGGCGTGTTGTGATCCTGCAAGGCCAGCGGCAACTTCTCCGGATGTGCCTTGTACGGTGGCCGCTCTCCATGTTCCGTGGGGCCGCTTAGCTCCACGTTATCCTGCACCAGCACGCCGTTGTGCAGTACCGTCACCCGAGCCGCCCGTAGCAACTTTCCGCTCGCGTCAAATCGCGGCCCGTGCCAGATAATGTCATAGCTCTGCCATTCGCCCGGCGGACGCGACGCATTCACCAGCGGCGGATACTGTCCGTACACCGCGGCCGCCTGCCCGTCCGCGTACGTCCGGTTCTGATACGAATCCAACACCTGAATTTCGTACAATCCCATAAGAAACACGCCGCTGTTCCCCCGCTCCTGGCTTTCTCCCACAGCCGGCAAGGGCTCCGAGAACTCCACGTGTAACTGGCAATCTCCAAACGCCTGCTTCGTATAGATGTATCCCGTCTTCGGCACGATCTGCGCGTACCCTTTCTCCACTTTCCATTTTGCCGCGCTGCCGTCTTTATGCTCCCATTTCGAAAGATCCTTGCCGTCAAAGAGCACCACTGCGTCCGATGGCGCTCGCCCTGGCTTCTCCTGTGTGCTCGCCGTTCCCGGTGTCACCACCGGCGGCACGGGCCGGTTCATGTCGTGAATCTTCCACGGCGTATCCACCTGCCCCCCCGCCTCTGGAGCGGTCGCCGCAAACACGGCGAACGCCGCCAACGCAAGCAGTCCCGCGCCAATCCGGCCCAATCCTATTCGCCTGTGCATCTCTCACCTCTCTCCTGGAATCCTGCGCGTTCGCGGTTCACTCCTTTGCAAAACACTCCCTTAAGCTCCGAATCGCCGGTAAACGCTACTGCCGATAAACTCCGTAATACCACGGAATGCCCAGTGCTCCCGGTTCCGTCGCCACCACCACCTGATCTCCGTCCCGAAAGCGATCGAAATCATCCGTGTCCACGGCCAGCCTCTCGATGCTGTGGCCCTCGCGCCAACTCCGAACGTATAGTCTCCGGCTCCCGCGCACCAATCCTTTCATGTTGAACCGGCCCACAATCGTCGTTTTGTGATATTCGATATCCTTCGCCGAATCCAGCCGGCCGTTCGCAAAAATAATCGCGGTGAAAATCCATGGCAGCGGAACCAGCCCGTAGAAAATTCGCTTCAGCAGCTCCACTTCCTCGTGTGCCCGCGCTCGCCGGTCCAGAAACACCACCATCGTCAGCGCCGCGAAGAACAGCAATCCGAAAGACACCAGCATCGCGTCGATTTCCAGCGGCGGGTAAACCTGAATCACGTAGGGGAATGCCAGCGAGCCTGTCAGAAAAATCACCGTGCGCTTAAACAGTCTTCTCCGAAACATCACTTCGGCGGCGGCCGAGGTCAGACCGCAGGCAGGGCATTGGTCCGTGGTCCGGGTGGACCCGCAGTCAGGGCATCGCGTCATCGGCGCATCGTGGCGTTCGCGCCTCTAGTATAGAACGGAGTCAAGACGCCTCGCCGTGCGACAGCCTCGAGAGCAAATCCTGAAACCGCTGTTGATTCTCCGTTTCGGAAATCGCGACCGTCACGCCCATTCCGCGTCCCGGCTCCACGCGTTTCACCGAACAGTTCAGGGTGACCGGCCGCTCAATCACCAGCCGCGCCGAAAATCCCGCCCCGACCCAAAGCGTGTCCGCCGACTCGATAAACATTCCGCTCGAACTGATGTCCCGCGTGCTGCCTCGCAAAACCGCCGAGCCCCACTCGATCTCCAGGTCCGCGCGAAACCGGTAGCGCTGCGCCCACCGGCGTTCCGAACGTCGAGAACCCTGATCTCCCATGGCCATTTGCCGCCCCGCGGAAACCCCTGCCAAGGATTTCGTGCTGCGGCGCTTGGCCCTTCTCGCCGCCGGTCACGCACAGCATACGCCCTCTCAGCATCTTCCCGATACGACGCCCCCCGAGCGATGTCTTGTTTCTTGAACCAGTAACTTCCAAGCTACACAACCCGCCGCTCTCCCCGTTCCCTCGTCCTGACCCAGCCGGAGCTTCTTACCCACCCTTCCCTTCTTCCTGCTGCGCCGTTTTCCGGCTCGCGCTCATCCGCCGCGCAATCTCTGATTCCAGGTACTTTCGCAAATTCTCCGGCACAACCCCCGGCGCCGCCAGTTCCCGCAGATCCGCAACCGTCAGCTCTGGCAGAAACGCCAGTATCGCCGCCAGCGGCGCGGCTGGATGCCGCACCAGCGCCAGCCGCACGTTGTAGCGGTGCGACCACTTCGCATGATGCGCAATCGCAAGCGGAATCTGCGGCGGCAGCTTCTCCCGTGCGAGCACTTTCAGAACCTGTGCTTCCGCCAGATTTGGATTGTCGAGCGCCACCGCCAGTGTCTGCGCATGCCCTTCCGCCACCAGACTCCCCGCTACTCGCCCCGGCCCTCGCCGCGCCAGCGTGATTTTCTGTCCCAGCGGCAGTTGCGGCAGCCTGGCGAGAAGCTGATCCTCCGCGTTGCGCTTCAATTCCGCCGAAACCCCCGGCGACATGGTCATCTGCACCAAGTCCATCAGGTACAGTTCGCGCAGCAGCCGCAGCCCCACCAGCCGCGACGTGTGCGGATGCAGCGCAATGGCCCGCTTGACTCGATAGCTCTTCAGCAGCGCTTTTCGCCGCGCCACTTCCTCGATTACTTCGCCGGGCAAATTCTTTCGTTCCAATAGCAGGCAGACTTTCGTCTCATCGAGCGCGGGGTTGTCGAGCAAAGAGAGCAGCACATCCGTTGCCGGATGGTGCAGCAGCGCGGTCAAATGGTCGCCCGTGGCCGTCACCGCGCGGTCCCGGTCATGGAGCTCCCCAGACACTAGGCCCTCGCGCTTGGTGAACCCTCGCGAAGCTCAAGCGCCATCCGGCCGGCTGCTTCCGCCGGTGTCATCGGCAGGGCACCGAGTTTCGCATGCGGAAAGTTGACGCGCAGCCGTTCGTCCAGAAGGTCTTCCAAATACTTCGACCGCCCTGTCATTCCCCCCATCTTTGCCAGCAAAAATTCCGTTTCGGAAAGCCGCAGCCGCTGCGCCAGCACCACTGCGACGCCGGTCAATTCGTAAGCCGCTGCCCGCAGAATCCCCTGAGCCGTTGCGTCTCCGGATTCGGCCAGCGCCGCCACCACCGAAAACATCCGGGGAAACACTTCGTCGGATGCCGTCTGCGCGCGCGTCTTCACCTCGGACCAGTTCGCGCAGCCCAGCTCCCGTAGCAGCCGCCTGCCCAATTCCGAATCCTCGCCTGTGCGGTCGTGCTCGCGCATCGCCGTCAGCACCGCGCGCCTTCCGACTTCGTACGCGCTGCCTTCATCCCCAATTTGCGAGCCGTAAGCGCCCGCGCGGGCCGTCTCGCCTTTCGCGTTTCTCCCAATCGCGCCGGAGCCGGTCCCCGCAATCAGCACCAGCGCGGGGCCCCTGCCCGTTGCCGACAAAGCCAAATCCAAATCGGTGCAGACTCGCAGCGCCACACCGGGAAATTCCGCGGCCAGCAAGCTCCGCATTTTCTCCGCCGACTCTGGCGGCCCCGCGCCCGCAAGCCCCGCGCAAATCCCCGCAAGTTGCGTCCGCTCCGCTCCAGCCTCGGCCAGCACGCGTTCCGCAGCTTCTCGAATCGCCGCAAGCGCGCTGCCGAACCCCACTCGCAGCGGATTCGATGGCCCGGCCTGCGCTCTCGCCGCAATCGTCCCGGCCCCGCTCATCAGAACGGCGTCCGTTTTCGTTCCGCCGCCGTCCAATCCCAGAAAGAATGGCATCTTCAAAGCATACGCGAGAATTGCCCGCTCGTGACTCGCTTCCGCGCCCTCTGCCGCCACACCGCCACCGCAAGCATCTGCGGCGCGGGCATAGCGCCGGCGCTTGCCTACGCAGCTTCAACCCGCATCGAATTGCAACCGCAAACAGCGGCTTATGGGTTCAGCCGTACCCGCTCCATCAGTGCTCGAAACTTCGGATCTGCACGCAAGCTGTCCAGCGCTGGCTCGCTCTTCAGAAAATCCGATGCCGTATCGTGCGCCGCAACCATCTGCTCAAGCGCCTGCAAGGCGTCCTTCCGCTCGCCGAGCCCGAGGTGGATCAGCGCGAAATCATACGGCGACACATACGCCTGTCCCGCGCCCGAAATCCCCTTCAGATCGGCGAAGATCTTCCGCGCAGCCCCTTCATTCCCGGCGAGTCCTTCCGCGTACGCCAGCGCTGCCCGGAAGAACGCGCTTCCCCCGGAAACCGCCACTGCCTTCTGAAACTCCCGGATCGCTTCTTGCCGCATTCCTTTCTGCTCGTAAGCAAACCCAAGCCAAGAATGTGCGTACGGAAAGCGCGGCTCCATTTCGATGGCTTTCTTCAGTTGCTGGATTGCCGCGTCGTATTCACGAGCCCAGTAAAGTACAGCGCCCGATTCCGCATTCATCAGCGGCGAGGCCGGGTCCAGCTCCAGAGCTTGCTGTATCTGCCCGATGCTCTCTTGAGACCTCCCCACCCGCAACAGATACTCGCTATACCACTGGTGCGTTGTCGCGCTCGCCGGACCCAGCTCCAGCGCTCTCTCAAATTCCTGTGCCGCGCCAGACCAGTCCCAGTCCAGCTCCTCCTTCACCACCGCTAGCGTCGCATGCGCCTCGCCAAGTGCCGGATCCAGTTCCAGGGCCTTCAACGCCTCCGCTTTGGCTCTCGGATACGAATCTTCTGCGGGCATCACATCATAGTCCGGCAAAATGCTGTAGACTTCCGCCAATCCCTCATGCGCCTCAGCGTAGCCCGGGTCTCCCTGGATGGACTTCTCAAAGTACTCGACGCTTTTTTTCAGGCTCTCAGCCGTCCGCTTGTTCCACTCATAACGTCCCTTCAAATACGCCGAATATGCCTCGAAGTTCACCGTGCGCGCTTCCCGGAGCGGTGCTCCGCCTTGCGGTGCCAGCTCGCGGTTGATCTGCGCTGCCACCGACCTCGCCACCTCGCTCTCCAACGAGAGAATGTCTCTTACGTCTCGCTCGTAGGCTTCAGCCCATACGTGTTCGTCCGTCCTCCCCTGAATCAATTGCACTCGCACCCGCATCCGATTTCCCGAACGCAACACCGTGCCTTCCACTACCTCATCGACGCCCAGCTCCCGCGCGATCTGCGGCACGGTCTTTCGCGTTCCCTTGTATTGCATTGTCGAAGTTCGCGAGATGACTCGAAAGCCGGGCAGCTTTGCCAGATCCGTGATCAGTTCGTCCGTCAGGCCTTCGCTCAGGTACTCTTCCGAGTGCTCAGCCGACAAATCCTCAAGCGGAAGGACCGCTAGCGATATTTTCTTCCGTGCGCTCCCAGAAAACTCGTGCGTGCCCAACGCTATCCAGGCCAGCGCCAGAACAATGGCTGCGCCCGCCACGCTGCCAAGTACCACCATCCATGCTCGTCGCGCGCGCGGAAACTCGCCCGTCGCTCCCGCTCCCTCGCCATTCGTCTCTTCCGCGGATCCGGCTCTGCCAACTGATTCCGGTTCGCCTCCCGCCTTGGAAACGGGCGAACTCTGTTTGCTGTCGTCCCTTGGTTGAATCGCCGGTCGATTCATCGAGACGGGTGCCAAAAACCGGTAACCCCGCCTCGGTATCGTCTCGATGAATCGCGGATTCTCTGCCGAATCCCCCAGCGCCGCTCGCAGTTTCTTAATTGCGGTGTTTAGCCCGTCATCGAATTCGACGAACGTGTCGCTGGGCCATAGCCGTTGCCGGATTTCCTCGCGTCCCACCAGCTCGCCGGGAGACTCCAGCAGCATCTCCAGCACTCGAAAGGGCTGTTCCTGCAACCTGACACGCAGCCCGCCTTTGGTCAGGACTCGCCGCCCAAAATCCGCTTCGAACAGGCCGAAACACGCCGCACTCGGCTTGGGTGAGGTGCGGTTCATATCCATCTTTCTCCGGAAGACGTCCGCGGATTGTAGCACGACAGTTCAGAACCGTCTTCAACCACCTCTCTTTTCACTAAGTTACCTGTACTGATCCAGTCCTGAAATTGATCCTTTGACCTTCCGCCCCGGCCTCGCTATTCCAACTCACGCAACTCTCGACCTGACTTGGAGGCCCCATGTTTCCCAGCTGCTTCGATGCGTTCCTTGCTCGCTCCCGTGCCGCATCGGTTTTTCTCCTTGCCTTTGCCTGCGTTCTCGCTGGTTGTGGCGGCGGCTCGTCGAGCTCTTCTTCGGGTGGCTCCAAGTCGACCATCTCCACCATCACGGTGTCACCGGCTTCTCCCTCCATTGCCGTCGGCGCCACGCAACAGTTCACCGCAACCGCGAAAGATAGCAGCGGCAACACCATCAGTGGCGTCACCTTCACGTGGAACAGCAGCAGCACCAGCGTTGCCACCATCAACAGCAGCGGCCTGGCCACGGGCGTCGCCCAGGGCACGACTCAAATTACGGCTTCCGCCAGCGGCGTCACCAGTTCCCCTGACACTCTCACCGTCACCGCTCCCGTCGTTGCATCCATCACGGTCTCGCCATCCTCGCCTTCCATCGCGGTCGGCGCCACGCAACAGTTCACCGCAACCGCGAAGGATAGCGGCGGCAACACCATCAGCGGTGTCACCTTCACGTGGAACAGCGCCAACACCAGCGTCGCCACCATCGACAACAGCGGCCTCGCCACGGCTCTTCTCGCGGGCTCGACGCAGATCACTGCTTCCGCTGGCAACATCACCAGCGCTCCGGACACCCTCACTGTCACCCCCGCTTCCTCTATCTCGTCCATCCTCGTCGGCCTGCCCGGCCCGGTGATTTTCGCTGGCGGCAATCAGGAAACCGTGACCCTCACCATCACCAACGATCAGCCGAACGATGTCTTCACGATCACCGCTTTGTCCAATGGAACCTCCTGCACGCCTGCCGTCTGCGGCACCTTCGGCACCATCACCGGCACCGCAGGTTCCGGCAACTACACCTTTCCCTATACGCCGCCCGCCTCCTTGGCAGCGGATACCGCCATCACTCTCACCGTTTCCTCGAATCTCCCTAACTCTTTTCCGGGCACGGTCAATTTCATCGTGCACCCCGCCGGAGAAACTGTCGTCACCGTTGCTCTGACCAACGCCACCGTCTACAACGATGGCCCGGGCAATCCCGGCGCTCAAGTCTCCTTGCTGGGTGCAGGTTACGCCTGCCCGGCCAGCGGCGGTGGCACCGTCTGCGGCACTCTCACTCCGGGTGCCATCACGACCGGCACAACCACCAGCGGAACCACCGGTATCCCCTTCACACGCCTCGCCTTCACCTTTACTCCTCCCGCATCCCTTCCCAACCCGCCGTACGATCGCCCGATGATCCTGGCCGTCTCCAATTTCAACAATGCCGCGATCGGCATCTTCAACCTATTCCTCGGCTTGCCGCCACAGGGGAATCTCAGAATTAACAACGGCGCCAAGCTTGATGTCGCTCTCACCGGAGGCGCTCCTATTTCCATTCCCGCTTCCATCTCTGGCGATACGGGAAACGCCAAATCCATCAACTGGACCCTGACGGCGGGCGGCAACAACTGCTCGCCCCAGTGCGGAACCCTTGGCGTTCCCATCTACACTTGGAATGGCAACAACGTTTTCTCCACTATCACCTACACGCCACCCGCCTCTCTGCCCTCCAATCCCAATGACCAGCCCACTCTCACCGCGACTTCCGTGGACAACTCCACGGTAAGCGACAGCTTCACCTTCGCCATTAACGACGGAACTTGCGGCACCGGCAATGAATCCATCCTCAATGGCCAGTATGCCTTCCTGCTGAAGGGAGCCGCTGCCTCCAATGGCTACATCTCCTTCATCGGCAGCTTCTCCGCTGATGGCCACGGTAACATCACCGGCGGCGCCTTCGACAGAAACGGCACTTCGGGCGCGGTGACCGGCGGCTCTTTTGTTTCCAACGGAAGCTCGTATTCCGTTGGCTCTGATGGCCGCGGCTGCCTCACCCTGGCCAATTCCTTCGGTGGTACGTCCACTTACCGCATCGCGCTCGGCACTCTTTCCGCCGGCGTCGCCACCCAGGGCCGCATCATCCGCTTCGACGATTTCACCGGCAGCGGCGCCCGCCTCTCCGGCGTGCTGATGAAGCAGGATCCCTCAGCCTTCTCCCCAAGCCAACTCAACGGGACCTACGCGTTTGGCATGACGGGCATCGACGCCGCGGGCGGCCGCGTCGCCGGCGCCGGTCTGCTCACCTCCGACGGCTCCGGCCACATTCCCGACCTTTCTCTCGATGTCGACGACAACGGCAATCCCACGGGCAACATCACCGGCTCCACCGGCTCGTATTCCTTGACCTCCAATGCGCCGAACGGCCGCGGTACCATTTCTGTCACCGCCAGCGCTCAGAACGGCGGAGGAACACAGAACTTCATTGTTTACATGGTGTCTTCCGCGGAAGCTCTGTTCCTCGCCTCCGACCCGCTCACAGTGAACACCCCCACCCTGAGCGGAGAACTCAAGCTTCAAACCGGCGCTCCTTTTTCCGCCAATGCGCTCGATAATGCTGGCTACGTCTTCTACCAGACCGGAGTGGATCCTGCCGGCGGCAACAAAGTCGTGGTCGGCCAGCTCGCCGTCTCCTCGAACGGCGCAACCGTGGCCACCGCCGACACCAATGACAACGGAACCTTCAACGAGACCACCAGCGCCGCAACCATCTCCATTGCCTCCAACGGCCGCGCTATCATGACCCCGAATGGGGGTAACGCCACCATTATCTACCTCGTGAATTCCTCCTCCGGCTACCTCGTTGGAACCGGAGCCGCCGATGGCTTTGGCTTCGTCCAGAAGCAAACCGCCACGTCCTTCTCCAACGCCAGCTTCTCCGGCAAATACTTCTTTGGATCTGAAGCGCCCACAACCGGATCGTTCTACCAATCCGGCACCGCCGTCTTGGACGGAAATGGTTCTGCCACCGTCGCCGCGGATACCGCGCAGTCCCCAACCAACGGGTTGCAGTCCTTTTCCGGCGCGGTTATACCCTATTCTTTTTTGGCGAATGCGACTCCGCCTGGCAAGGGCACCGTCAGTGACAATACGGTCGCGTTTGCCGTCTCCAACTCGCTGATCATCATTGTCCAGACGGATCAGCCTGAACTCACTATCGTTCAGCAGTAGCGCCGGTTGTTCACGCTTGGCTTCCGGCGGAGGTCCGTGGCGCCAGCGCGTGAGGCAGCGCCTCGCGCAAACGGCGCCCGGCAACCCGCTGCGGGGCCTCGCTACTGAAACTCATTCCTCAAATCGCGAGCCGTCTCGCGAAACGCGAACGCCTGTTCCATAACCAATCACTTTATTCCTCGAGCGAAGAACCGCCCTCGACTGTTCCGGCTGGCTCTGCTATGCTTGGGCTTCACCATGAAATCTCTGTTTGTCTCCGACCTCGCCGCCGAGCAAACCATCACCTCGTTCTTCCTCGTCCACGAAAAGGAAATCCGCAACACCAGGGAAGGGAAGTCCTACCTCCGCCTATCCCTTGGAGACCGCACCGGCGCCGTAGAAGCCCGCATGTGGGACCTTTTCGAATCCGCCGCCAAGGAAATTTCTCGCGACGATTTCGTCAAAGTCCAGGCCCGCGTCGAAGTCTACCGCGATCGCCCCCAGCTCTCCGTCCTGCAAGTCCGCCGCGCCCGCCCCGAGGAAATCGAAATCTCCGATTTCCTCGCCCACACCAAGCACGACGTCGAAAAACTCTGGTCCTGTCTCCTCGACTATGCCGCCTCCATCTCCGATCCCTGGCTTAATCGCCTCGTCGCCAAAATCCTCGCCGACCCCGAAGTTGCGCGCTGCTACAAGCGCGCCCCCGCCGCCAAAGTCATGCACCACGCCTTCCTCGGCGGCCTCCTCGAACACGTCATCAGCCTCTGCGGCCTCTCGAAGCAACTCGCCGCTCACTACCCCGAACTCAATCTCGACCTTCTCCTCACCGCCGCCATCCTCCACGACGTCGGCAAACTCCGCGAGCTTTGCTACGAGCGCTCCATCGGCTACACCACCGAAGGCCAGCTTCTCGGCCACATCGTCATGGAACTCGACACCGTCACC
Source organism: Candidatus Acidiferrum sp. (assembly GCA_035652855.1). GTDB lineage: Bacteria > Acidobacteriota > Terriglobia > Acidiferrales > UBA7541 > Acidiferrum. The sequence goes on along the minus strand of DASRCZ010000038.1, from coordinate 1,184 downwards.
CGCGCCATGGACGCCATCGAAAACTTTCCCCCTCCGCTCCGTACCGTCGTTCAACACCTCCTCATCAGCCACCACGGCCAGTATGAATTTGGCTCGCCCAAGCTCCCCATGATCCGCGAAGCCCTCGCTTTCCACTATCTCGATGACCTCGACTCCAAGCTCGCCGCCGTCAGCGCCGCTTTTGCTTCGGATTCCGGTGACCCCCTTTGGTCCTCCTACAGCTCCGCCCTCGGCCGCAAATTCCTTAATCTCTCCGCCTTCCTCAATCCCTCAAGGCCCCCCGAATCCTCGTCATAATACTGCCCGCGCTGGCTTCATCGCTCTACCCGCCCCCCTGGCACAACAGGTGCCCGGGATACGGCGAGTTGAAAAAATTGCCATCCTCTTCAGTTGTTGCGTGGCTACCTTTTTCCCGTTTGGCAGCACGCTAGCTTTGGCGTTGACGGACGTGTCGCCGCTTGGGAAAAACACGACTCCCAGATGCAACGGACGGGCTTGAGCGGCCCCGGAAGCATTGGAAGGAAGTGCAAGGACATTGGGGGCGCTCACCGACCAGACGGCATCCAGTCTCGTTTGGCCTTGATCAGAGCCCGGCCTTCCTCCTCCAGTTTCGCTGCAAATCACGCCGGGGACCGCAAGTTTGGTCACTGGCGCCAGCCAACTGTTTACCGATAAATAGCCATTTAGAGCTTGGCGGGGCAACAGCAGGCCAGCGCAGGGGCGAGCCGTTTTTTCTGCGATATTGCTCTTCCCGGCATTCGCACGTAAATTGGCCGGGAATATTTCGGCCTGTCGCTGGTTCTAGGTAACGGGACCTTTCAGTCCGGAGAGGAAAACACATGAAACGCGCATTCGCTGCAAGTCTCGCGCTCGCGATGCTCCCCATCGCCTCGCTTGCGCCTGCTGCGCCGCAGAAGCCCGAGGTGGCCAAGATCTCCCTCAAGGTCGGAGACATGGCCCCGGATTTCTCGCTGCTCAGCGATCAGTGGAAGACCGTGAAGCTCAGCGACTACCGCGGCAAGAAGAACGTCCTGCTTGCCGTCTACGTCCTGGCCTTCACCGGTGGTTGAACCAAGCAACTCCAAGCGATCCAGTCTGGAATCGCATCCGGCAAGATTGACACGAGCGATACGGAAGTCTTCGGCATCAGCATGGATAGCCCCGCAGCCAACGCCGCCTTCGCC
>DASRCZ010000037.1:0-9914 GCA_035652855.1 Candidatus Acidiferrum sp. | reverse complement strand
CTACAAAGTCTGCTTCGACGTGTGAGACACTAACGGGTCGGAATTTCGCCACCATCGCCGAGGAGCAATGAGCACACCGGTCATGCACGGAACCGAAAATCCCGCGGCCCGCGCCGCACTGGATGTCGCGTGGGTACGCGGACAATTTCCTTCACTAAAGCTGCACGTCAACGGCCAGCCCGCCGCTTTCCTCGACGGTCCTGCCGGCACGCAGGTGCCTCGCCAGGTGATGGACGCCGTTCAAAACTACTATCTCACCGCAAACGCAAACACGTGCGGCGCGTTTGAAACCAGCCGTCGTAATGATGCCATGATCGCTGCCGCGCGCGCCGCGATGGCCGATTTTTTCAATTGCGCGCCCAATGAGGTCGTCTTCGGCCAGAATATGACCACCATCACCTTTGCTCTCGCGCGCTCCATCGGCCGCGAGCTGCGCCCCGGCGACGAAATCATCGTCACCACCCTCGACCACGATGCCAACGTCGCCCCCTGGCGCGCGCTCGAGGAAAACGGCGCGGTTATCCGGCAAATTGATATCCGCGAGCAGGACTGCACTCTCGATCTTGACGACCTGAAGCGCAAAATCACGCCGCGCACGAAGCTCGTCGCCGTCGGGCACGCTTCGAATATGGTTGGCACGATTAATCCCGTTGCCGAAATCACCAGGCTGGCGCATGCCGCCGGCGCGCTCATGTTTATTGACGCCGTGCACTACGCGCCCCACGGCCCCATTGACGTCCAGGCGCTCGACACCGATTTTCTCGTTTGCTCGCCGTACAAATTCTTCGGCCCGCACATGGGAGCGCTCTACGGCAAGCCCGAGCACCTGCGGCGCTTCAAGCCTTACAAAGTGCGCCCTGCCTGCGACACGCCTCCCGACCGCTGGGAAACCGGCACACAGATGCAGGAGTTGATTGCGGGCGTCGAAGCCGCCGTCAACTACATTGCGGAGCTTGGCCGCCGATGCGATCCCGGCGTCGGGTCTCGCCGCGAAGCTCTCCTGGCGGCATACGCCGCTACTGTTCCTCACGAACGGGCCTTGCTGACCCGTTTGCTTGACGGCTTGCGCGCCATCCCTGCGGCGAAAGTCTTCGGCATCACCGACCCTGCTCGCTTTCACGAGCGCTGCTCGACCATTTCCCTGCGCATCGGCGAACACCATCCCACCGAAATCGCCAGATTTTTAGGCGATCGCGGCCTCTTCACCTGGGATGGCAATTTCTACGCCCTCAGCCTTTCCGAGCGCCTCGGCCTCGAGGAAAAGGGCGGCGTCCTTCGCATCGGCCTTGTTCACTACAACACCGCCGGCGAAGTGGATCGCCTGCTGGCCGCGTTGCACGAATTTGCGGCTCGCTAAACCAAATTTTGGGAAAAAAGATATGAGCAAACGACCGAAGCCAATCGTGTTGACCGTCCTCGACGGCTGGGGCTATCGCTCCGAAACCAATGGCAACGCCATCGCTCTCGCGCGCAAGCCCAATTACGACGACTTGCTCCGCCGTTTCCCTAACACACTCATTCAGACCTCCGGCCCATTCGTCGGGCTTCCCGAAGGCCAGATGGGAAACAGCGAAGTGGGGCACATGAATATAGGCGCTGGGCGCATCGTGCACATGGATATCACGCGCATCGATCTCCTCATCGCCAATAAGCAGCTCGACCAGGTGCCTCTGTTCCGTCAAGCCATGGAGCGCGGCCGCCGTCGGCAATTGCACTTCCTGGGCCTCCTCAGCGACGGCGGCGTGCACTCGCACATCCAGCACCTCTTTGCCTTGCTCGAAATGGCCCGCTGCGAGAAAGTCGAACGAGTTTTCGTCCACTGCTTCATGGATGGCCGCGACACCCCTCCGCACAGCGGCCGCGATTTCATCCGCCAGCTGCGGCAGAAAATGCGCGAGCTGGGCGTCGGCGAAATCGCCAGCATTGTCGGCCGCTACTACGCCATGGACCGCGATAATCGCTGGGAGCGCATCGAGCAGGCTTATCGCGCCATGGTGCACAGCGAAGCGGAGACAAAGACCGGCGATCCAGTCGCCGCGCTCCAGCGCAGCTACGAGCAGGGTGTCACCGACGAATTTGTAAAGCCCATTGTCGTCACGCGCGGAGAGGCCGGCGATGCCGAGCCCGTCGGCGTGATTCGCGATGACGACGCCGTCATCTTCTATAATTTCCGGGCCGACCGTGCTCGCCAGATGACCTATGCGCTCGCCGGCCCCGATTTCGACAAGTTCGCCGACCCCAAGCGCCCGAAGAATCTTTTCTATGTTGCCATGACCCGCTACGACAAGAACTGGCCGTGGCTCCAGTACGTTATCGCCCCGGAGAAACTCGAGCACATCCTTGCCCAGGTTTTTGCCGACCTGAACTACAAAAATTTGCGCACGGCGGAAACGGAAAAGTACGCCCACGTCACGTATTTCTTCAACGGCGGAGTCGAGAAGCCTTTCGCGGGCGAAGAGCGAATTCTCGTGCCCTCGCCGAAGGTCGCTACCTACGACTTGAAACCGGAAATGTCCGCCGAAGGCATCACCGACACCGTCGTGAAAGCCATGGAAAAAGGCGAGTTTGACGCCATCATCATGAACTACGCCAACGCCGATATGGTGGGCCATTCCGGCAAGCTCGAAGCCACGATCAAGGCGGTCGAAGCTGTTGACGCAGGCCTCGGCCGCATCTATCAGACCCTGAAGCCGCGCGGCGGCGCCTGGATCATCACCGCCGACCACGGCAACGCCGAAACCATGATCGATCCCAAATCCGGCGGCCCGCATACCTATCACACGACAAATCCCGTGCCGCTCATTCTCGTTAGCGAAGACGATCGCGTTTCGTTGATCCCTGGCGGAGCACTTCGCGACATTGCCCCAACGCTTCTCGGCATTCTCGGGCAGCCTCAACCGCCGGACATGACCGGACGCGATCTTCGCGCCAAACGCTAGCGCCGTCATGTCAGCGATCAAACGGCCCGCTCCAGCCGAGACCAAGCTGCTCATTTGCGTCTGGCATCCTTTTTCCCAGTGGCGGCCGCAGCCCATCATGCCGGAAACGATTCGCCGCCGCTGGCCGGAAATGCGCGTCGTCCATCTCCCTAACTACGATCACATCGCTCGCGAGCTGCCCGATGCGGATATTTTCGTGGGTTTTTCTCTCCGCGCCCCGCAGCTCAAGGCAGCGCGCAAGCTCAAGTGGATTCACTCCACCGCCATCGGCGTTGCACAACTCATGTATCCCGAGCTGCGCGATTCCGGCGTCATTGTCACGAACCCGAAGGGCATCTTCTCTATTCCCATGGCAGAGCATGCGCTCGGTTTACTTATCGCTCTGGCCCGCAATTTCCCAGATTCTGTCCGCGGCCAGGACCGCCGCAAGTGGGTTCAGCAGGAATTGTGGGACAAGCCTCAGCATCTCACGGAGCTTTCAGGCAAGCTCCTGCTCATCATTGGCTACGGCTCGATTGGCCGCGAAGTCGCTCGCCGCGCAAAGGCATTTGAGATGCGGGTCTGGGGAGTTACGCGTTCCGGCCTCGGCGATCCGTCCTTGGCGGAAAAAATCGCTCCCGCTTCGCAACTCGAAAGCGTTCTTCCCCAAGCCGACTACATTCTGATCGCCGCGCCCGAAACGCGCGAGACGAACCATCTCATCGGTCCCGCTCAATTTGCGCACATGAAGCATGGCGCGCGCCTCATCAACGTTGGTCGCGGCTCTTTGCTTGACGAAGCGGCGCTGCTCTGTGCGCTCGAAACCGGAGCGCTCGCGGGCGCCGCGCTCGACGTCACGCAAACCGAGCCGCTCCCCCACGATAGCCCGCTCTGGCGCGCTCCCAACCTCTTCATTACGCCGCACACCAGCGCCGTCAGCGATCGCCTCTGGGAACGCGAAACCGCTCTCTTGATGGATTTGCTCGAACTTTGGTTCAGCGGCAAAGAACTGCGCAACCTGGTCGACTTCGACAAGGGCTATTAGGCTTATAGAGGCTTTCTCGAGATCGGCCGCCTCTGGCTTCTCTTCTTTAGTTAGTTCCCCTGCTTCGTTGTTTTTTTTAGTTTGTTGAGCGTCCGCTGCCTTGCTTCTTCCCGTCAATCTCCAACTGACCCCTTCGGCGCCTGGTACCCTTCTCGCGCGTACACCACGTATTTCTGCTTCTTGCCTTTTTGATCCACGATCGTCAGCGGCCCGCCATCTGGCGCCACCAATTCCACCTTCACCTTATGAAACTTCCCATCCGTCGCTCCGCTCGACGGCGAATACGAAATGCTGTACTGGTGCCGCAGAAATGCCGCGACTTCCTGCATGATTCCCGGCAGCTCGCCATCAAATTGCGGGAACCACGCCTTGCCTCCCGTCAGTTGCGCGATCGTCTTCATTTGGTTCTCGGCCTGCAAAAAATCCATTGGCGGTCCCGGGCGTCCATACAGCTCCATGCGGTTCGCAAGTGGCTTGTCCACGCCGATCACAAAAACCGTCGTGTCGCTCTGGCGCATGGCCTTCATCGTCTGGTCCAAAGTGTGCTTTGAGAAAGTATCAATGCCGCTTGCCAGCAGGAGAATGGATTTCTTCCCCTTCACGCCCTTTAGTTCATCCACTGTCTCGAGGAGCGCGTCGAAGACGTTCGACTCGGAAAAACCGGGAAAATATAGGTGATAAAGCGCGTTTTCCACTTCCTGCTTGTTTTGCGTGAAGTCCTGTTCGAGCCGCGTCTTCATATCGAACGTCTTGAGCGCTACCCAATCTTTTTGCTGCAATTGCGGAAAGAGCGCGCCGGCCCAATACTTTGCCGTGTAGGAAAACCACCCGTAGAACCGCGCGCTGAATTCCATCAGGATCACCACGGTAATAGGCGAATCCGTCGGCGCGAAATTCGTGATCGTCTGCGGCACGCCTTCGTCCGTGATCTTGAAGTTTTCCCGCTTCAGCCCGGTCAGGATGTCCCCGCGTTGCGTCGTTGCCACCACGTCCAGTGTGACGATCGGCACCTCCACGGAAATCGATGCGCCGCCCTGCTGAGCGTCTGGCTTTGGCGCACCGGGCTGCTGTGGCGAACTGCTCTGCTGCCCGCTTTGAGGGCCAGTCGCGGCCTGCGCAACACTCTCGCTTGGCATGAGCAGCACCAATGCTGCCAACGCGCTCAGCACCATCTGACCGGCGCTCTTGCCTCTCATAATGTCTCCTCCCCGAATTTGACGGCCCTCACCCTAAGATACTCCAGTTCTCCGCGGATTATGCCCATCGAGGTGTGCGCCTTCCAGCGCTTCCGGCTCCGTTGGGACTTTCGCAATCAGATGCCTCTGCGCGCGCCGGCCTGCAATCCCGTCATGCTAGTATGAAGCGAAATCACTCAAAAGAGTTGACTCGCTGCCCGGCGGCCTTAGGCTCGGCGTTTCAGCCATAGGAGGATGGATTGTTTCGATCACGACCCAGCCCCCGCATCGTGTGCGGCGCGTTATTTGCTTACATGGCCTTTGCCTCGGCCGGAACTGCCAAGGCGCAAGGCATTCCCTCGAACACGCCGGCGAGCTCTTCGCCCGCGTCCGCCGCGGAAACGTCCGCGCTGGCAAAGGAAGCTCAGGGCTGGCTCGCCGACCTCATCCGCATCAATACCACCAACCCTCCGGGCAACGAACAAACCGCCGCGAAATACATTTCCGAGCTTCTAGCCAAGGAAGGTATTCCGTCGGAACTGCTTGATCTTGCTCCCGGGCGCAGCGCCGTCGTTGCGCGTCTGCGCAGTGCCGCTCTGGCCGATCCCTCTCGCGCCCTCTTGCTCGTGGCCCACGTGGACGTGGTCGGCGTCGATCGCTCCCACTGGACCGTCGATCCCTTTAGCGCAGTGGTGAAGGACGGCTACCTCTATGGCCGCGGCTCGCTCGACGACAAAGCCATGCTCGCCGCGAACCTGGCCGCCTTTATCGCCCTCAAGCGTTCCGCCGCGCGCCTCAACCGCGACGTGATCTTCCTTGCCACCGCCGACGAGGAACAAGGCGGAGATGCCAGCATCAAAACCTTGATCAGCAAATATTGGGACAAGTTCGCCGCGGGCTACGCGCTTAATGAAGGCGGCCAGGTCGTAATGAAGGACGGCAAAGTCCAGTACGTCGCCGTCCAAGCCAGCGAAAAAGTTCCCGTCAACGTCGCGGTGATCGCTCGCGGACCTTCCGGTCACGCCTCGCGTCCCACAAGAGATAATGCCGTCGTCCATCTCGCTGCCGCCATCGAAAAAATCGGCAACTATTCCGCTCCCGTTCACTTCACCACGATCGTCCGCCGCTATTTCGAGCAGCTCGCTCCGCTCGAGGATCCCGAAATCGCCAAGTGGATGCGCTCGCTCGATACTTCCGACCGCGGCGAGCACGCTCAGCGTGTTATTTCCGAAGCCAATCCGCTCTGGGCCTCGATGATGCGCGACTCGATCGCTCCCACCATGCTTTCCGCCGGCATTCGCGCGAACGTGATTCCTTCCGAAGCCCGCGCCAATCTCAATATCCGCCTGCTGCCTGGCAACACCATCACGCTCTTGCTCGCGGACCTCACCAAACTGGTCAATGATCCGCAAATCCGCTTCGAGGTCGAGCCGGATGCCGGTCTGGCCGCTCCGCCCTCCTCTCTCGAGAACGATTTTTACACGCTCATCAGCAAAGTCGCCGGAGAGGAATTCGGCGGCGTCCCCGTTCTCCCGTTCCAGTCCACCGGCGCCACCGATTCGGCTCAGCTTCGTCTCCACAACGTCCAGGCTTACGGGTTGAACCCGTTTCCGCTCACCCGGGAAGACGCCGGCCGCGCCCATGGTGATGACGAACGCCTCCCGCTCGCTTCGTTTCCAAAGGGCATCGATTTGCTCGCTCGCATCGTCGCGGAATTTGCGTCCTCGCGCTGACCGCACCCATGAACTTCCGCCACTCGAAAATCGTTTGCACCATCGGCCCCGCCAGTTGCTCGGCAAAAATGGTTGACAAGCTTTTCCGCGCCGGAATGGACGTCGCTCGCCTGAATTTTTCGCACGGCTCGCATACAGAACACGCGCGGTGCATCGCTCTTCTCCGCGCCGCTGCGGTAAAGCACAAAAAACCGCTGGCGATTATCGCGGATCTTCAGGGACCCAAAATTCGCACCGGCCCCCTGGCGGGCGGCGGTCCTGTGCAGCTTCGCAAAGGCCAGCAATTCTCCATCACGACCTCGCGTATTCTCGGCGATTCCACGCGGGTCAACACCACGTTCACTGCGCTTCCTCGCGAAGTGCATCGCGGCGATCGCATTCTGCTCTCCGATGGACTTATCGAACTTCGCGTCCGGCGGGTTCGCGGAAATGAAGTGATCTGCGAAGTCATCAACGACGGCGCGCTCGGCGAACACAAAGGCATCAATCTTCCCGGCGCCAAGCTCCGCGTCCCCGCGCTGACTCCAAAAGACCGCCAGGACCTGCGCTTCGCTTTGAAGCAAGGCGCCGACTACATCGCCGTCAGTTTCGTCCGCCGCGCCGAGGACGTTTTGCTCGCGAAGCGACTCATCCGCCGCGCCCGCAAGGACACGCCCGTCATCGCCAAGATCGAGAAGCCAGAGGCCATCGAAAATCTCGGCGCCATTCTCCGTGCCGCCGATGCCATCATGGTCGCGCGCGGCGATCTCGGCGTTGAAATGAGTCCCGAGCGGGTCCCCGTCGTGCAAAAGCTGATCATCTCTCGTGCGCGCGAATTCCGCCGCCCGGTCATTACCGCCACGCAGATGCTCGAATCCATGACGGAAAATCCGCGGCCTACTCGCGCCGAAGCCTCCGACGTCGCCAACGCCATCTTCGACGGTTCCGACGCCGTCATGCTTTCCGCGGAGACCGCCACGGGAGCCTACCCCGCCGAAGCAGTGGCGATGATGGCCCGCATCATCGAGCAAGCCGAACACAGCATTCGTGAATTTCCGGGGCCTTCTGCCGTGCAGGAACAGCTCAAAGTCGCGGAAAGCGTCGCCGAGCTGGTTTGCCACGCCTCGCGCGAATTGCACATGAAGCTGATCGCCGTCTTTACGCACAGCGGATTCACCGCACGCCTCATCTCGCGCTACCGCCCGCTGTTGCCCATCATCGCTTTTTCGCCGGAAGCGGCGACGCGCCGCCGCATGGCATTGATCTGGGGCGTGCGCCCGTGCAGCATTCCGAATGTGCGCAAAATTGACGGCCTCGCCGACATCGCCCAATCGCGGCTCCTCGAAGAGCGACTGGTGCGCAAAGGTGACGTCATCAGCATCGTGGCGGGCACGCCAATGGGCATTCGCGGCACCACGAATTTCATGAAGTTCCACCAGATCGGTGGCCCCGCCTGAAGAAGTGGTTAACGTTAGATTTCGTCAGAACATCAATTGATCCAATTGTCCGGACGCGAGGGCGGATCTTTGCGGTGCTTATCCATGTACACCTGGAAACGTTTGCGGTTGCGCCGGTATTGCCAGTCGGAAACCGAATTGCGCACACCGTAGAAAAACGACCCCCGCCGCAAGTACAGATAGCCGACAAGCATTCCAGCCAGATGGCACACGTGCGCCACGTTGTCTCCGCCGGAGCCTAGCGTCATGAAAAATTCGATCGCACCCATGACCGCGACGTAAGGCCGCATGGGAATCGCCACCGGCAGCGGAAAAAGCCAAACGCGCCGGTCCGGAAACAAAATCGCATTCGCGATCAAAATGCCGAAGATCGCTCCAGAAGCGCCAACTGTGGGCACATCCGAGGGCGGATTTCCCCACGCCATTGGCATAAGCTTCACCGCGATTTCGATCAGACCCGCGCCCACGCCGCACAGGAAAAAGTAATTCAAGAACCTTTTTTGGCCCCACACCACCTCGAGCTCGCGGCCAAACATCCACAGAAACAGCATATTGATAAGCAGGTGCCAGATGCTTCCGTGGAGAAACAGGTAGGTGAAAGGCTGCCAGAAACGCAATCCGGGGAACGGGCCAAGTGGCACGAGCCCGAAGTAGTGAACGATAAACGAATACGCGCCCACGCCGCCGAACAGAAGCGCAAGCGTCTGCACCAGGAAAACGCCCGAGCAGGCCAGCACGAGCCATTTCACACCCGGCGTGATAAAGCTTCGCCAGTCAAAGTGATATCGACGCGAACTGTAGGACGGCATATCCGCAGTGTACGGCCCCCTCCGCCGGGCCGTCAAAGCCGATGAGGTACCGGCTCGCTGGTACCATGGCCTGGCCAGCTTTCGAGGCTCTGGTCAGACAGCGGAACCGGCGCAGGCCGCGCCTTTCACGGTCTGCTCGCAGAGGTTTCAGTTCAGCTTCTTGCGCGCGAAATAGAAGAGCGAAGCCGCCAGCAGCACGAACATCGCCAGGCCAAAGAGGTTGCTGGTCGCGAGCGGGCCCATGATTTTCGGTCCAAACGCGAACAGGTCGGCGCGCCACGGAAGACCGAAGTTCGTCGCGACCCAATGCGGCACGCGCCTGCCAATCTCGGGATCTTGCAACAGATTGATGACAATGCCGAGCAGCCCAAAGACGCCGCCCGCGGCGATCAGTCCGCTGGAATAAAGCGCGCCAGGACTCGCTTCGCTGTCCGTCTTCGCTTCCTTCGAGCTTACCTCGACGAGCCAGCGCACCATTCCGCCGGCGAACATCGCCGCCGTCGTGGCAATGGATAAGTAACTTCCCGTGGCGAAAGCGAGAGACCTCACGCCGAGAATTTCCACGGCAATCACGAGCATCACGCCCATCAAAACTAGGCGCCAGGGCAATCGCTGATTCAAGATGCCGTTGATCACCGTCGCCATCAGGCGCGCCTGCGGCGCCGGCGCCTTGTCGCTCCCAATGCCCTGGGCCCAGAGATAGGCAATGTGCTGGGTTCGGGGATCGTACAAGTATTCGCCGTCGGGAATCTGGCTGGCGCCCAGCGCGTTCAGGAGCACATACGTCTTCCCGTCGTG
>DASRCZ010000036.1:0-26036 GCA_035652855.1 Candidatus Acidiferrum sp. | reverse complement strand
GATCTTCCGGAAATTCGCGAGCGGCCGGTTCGGCTGGATGGTCAGCGCCTTCTGGTATTGCGCCACAGCGTCGAAGTAGCGGCCCTGCTCGGCGAGATCCTCGCCGCGCGCAATCGCGGCTCGCGCGCGCAGCGAAGTGCTGCCCTTCAGGATCAAATTGTTGGGATCAATCTTGATTCCGCCTGGCTTGGGCCGGCCGAAGGTTTCGACCGTGAATTCGGTTTCCGTGCCGGCCACGTCAATCGTTTTCGTTTCCGGATTGCCTTCCGTTTCGATGCGGATCTCGACCGGCATTTGAAACGTATCGAGCGGCTGCGTGATTTTTCCGTTGATGCGGAAGCCTTTCGTCGTGCGATACACGACGTAGTCGACTTTGAACTCCGGAACGCCGGTCGAGTTGAGCCATTGCGTGAAGAACGCGCGCAGATTCGGCGGCGTATCGCCGGGTTTCACGGAGGCTTGCATGCGCTGTTCGGCGAGCGTCAGGAAGTTGTCGATCGTGGCGGTCCTTTCCGCGTACCGGAAATAAAAGTCGTGCAGGAGCGCCTTGAACGCAGCGTCGCCCATCTGCCCGCGCAGCATGTGAAAGATCATCGCGCCCTTGTTCATCACCACGGAGCGGTAGTCCGCGGAATATGGCGCCAGCCGCGCGGCTTGCGCTATCGGAGCGGCTTCCTCGTCCATCAGCGCGCCGACGGCAAACTCGTCTACGGCCTTCAGACCGGCTTCCTTGCCGGCCACGCTTTCCGCGTAGAGCGATTCGGAATAGCGCGCGAGGCCGTCGCTGATCCACACGTCGCCGGGCGAAGCCGGCAACACCTGGTTGCCCCACCACTGCGCGGCCACAAGCTGTGCGAGCGTGTGATCGGCGGTGCGCGGATTCCAGAGGCGCTGGCTCAAAAGGAGCACTCCGGGCCCCGCGAATTCCCGCAGCGTGCCGTCCGGTATCTCGATCAGGGTCATGGCCGGGTCCGGCAAGGGCCCGAAGAGATCGGAGAAAGTGACGACCGCGCGGCCAACAGAGTTCGCGAAATCCTGCGCATTCGCGGACAGCGCGCGCGGCGCATACACTGCGACGCTCACGCCTTCGGCTTGCTTCGGATTCAGTTGCAGATTGCCGGCCACAAACGTCCCGTTAGGCGCTTCGCGTTTGCAGTCGAAGGTGTAGAGCAGCCGCCCGCCGGCAAGCGGCGTGGGCGCGGCGGATTTTCCGGTGCCCGCGACGGCGAAGGTGTCCGGAACGTTGAGGTGGAACGTGGCGCTATAGCGGTTCGCGGGATAATTCGTCAGCGGGAACCAGCGCGCGGGCAGCAGCAGGTACGCATAGTCCTTGGTGATGGAGGCCGCGGTCACGCTGGGAATGGGGCTATTCTCGGCATTCGCGAGAATGCCGGCGTATTCGAAGGTGAGCGTAACGTGTCCGTTGGCGGCGACGGGCGAGGGCAGCGAAACGGTCAGATAAAGCGGATTGCCCGGATCGCGCTGGAAGCTGAGCGAACGCCCGTCGGCGGACTTCACGGACTTGACGTCCAGATTCCGGTGCAGCTCGACGCGCACGTTGCTCGACGCTTCCACCGCGCGGAAATCGATTTTCGCCACGCTGCTGATGGTTTGTCCGCTCGAGTCGAGGGTCGCCGCGATATCGTAATTGGTGGCCAGAAAATTGAATGGCGCCGCGACCTGAGCGCGCAATGGAGCGATCATGCAAAGCGCGAAAAACGCGGCGACGAGCAGGCGGCAGCGAGGAAAAGGTGACTTGCTGAGGGTCATCGGACCCCTTTCAAAAATAGCTTCGGGAAACCCCTCTATAGGATAGCAGAGAGCCTTGAAAGGTTTGCCTGAAGCAAGAGCGGCCAGAGAGATCGCAAGAGGCGGAAGCCAGCCGACAGAGTCGCCGGATCACGGCGTTCTGAGGACCGTTGCAATGGCGTCGGCGGCGCGATCAATGGCGCCGGGAGGGCCGAGGAGGCGGCGGACCTCGGCGAGGCCTGCGCGCTGCTCGGCTGCGGAGGCGGGATCGAGGAGGCGGCCGAGTTCGGCGGCGATTTTCTCCGGGGTGAAATCATCCTGGACGAGTTCCGGAACGACCCGGTGGCCAGCGATGAGATTGACCATGCTGAAGAATTTGGTGCGGACAAGCGGCTTGGCGAGCGCTGCGGTGAGGGCCGTGAGGCGATAAACGACAATCATGGGGGCATCGAGCAGAGCGGCTTCGACCGTCGCTGTGCCGCTGCAGACAACGGAAACATCGGCGGCGCCGAGGGCATCGTACGTTTGGCCTTGAACGAGAACGGGAGCTTGCGGATGGGTGTGGCCGGAAGGACGCGACGCCGGCTCGTCGTCGCCGGATGACGGGCAGGAGTCGAGACCAGAGCGGCTTGGCGAGCGCAGACCGGGCGGAATCAGCGCGCGGAGGCGGGCGAGGTCCAGGCCGGGGGCCACCGCGACGACGATCTGCGCAGTGCGCTGAGCCTCGCGCGCGTGCAAGCGAGCGGCTTCGAGCATCACGGGCAGGTGGCGCGAAATTTCGCCCCAGCGGCTCCCGGGAAGAAGCGCGACGACGGGAAGCCGCGGGTCCAGGCCGTGCTTTTCGGCGAATTGCGCGCGCGTGAGCGCGGGGCAGACTTCGCCGGCGAGCGGATGGCCGATAAATTTTGCGTTGACGCCGCGGCCGCGAAAAAAGTGCTCCTCGAAAGGAAAGATGCAGAGCGCTTCCGCAAAGCGGCGGCGGATGAGATTGGCGCGCCAGGGCCGCCAGGCCCAGAACTGCGGGCAGATGAAATAGACGTTGCGCACGCCGCGCGGCTTGAGCTTGCGCGCGAGGCGCAGATGGAAACCAGGGAAGTCCGTAAGAATCGCAAGAGCGGGCTTCCGGCGCTCCGCTTCACCTATGAGCTTGCGCATGGCGCGGACCAGCGAAGGCAGATGGCTGACGATTTCGGTGATGCCCACCACCGAGACCTCGTGGTAGTCCGCGACGAGCTCGACTCCTGCGGCGCGCATGTGCGGGCCGCCCATGCCGAAGAGTTCGGCGTCGAGGCGCTTGCGCAAAGCGGCCGCGAGGCGCGCTGCGTACATATCGCCGGAAGCCTCGCCGGCGGAGAGAAGGATCGGGATGCGGGTCATGCGCAAGCCATCATAGCGTGAACTTCGGCGGAACGCCGGGCAGGAAAGCCGAAGAACGCTGGCCGGAACGGCGGCTTCAGCGGCGAACCAGGCGCTACGCCAAATGCACATTTCCTCTCGTACTTTTCCCGCAACAGGATCGGAGCAACGGGACCGAGCGGTCACCGGCGCCCTTTCGCTCTTGTCTCTGACGAAGAAGGAAAGCGCGCCTGCCAGCGCGGACGGGCGGAGACGAATCAATCGCTCGCCGGGAGCGGAGAAGAAAGCGGCGTGATGCCGGAGGTGCGGCCGGCCATCGGCAAATGCAGTTCTTGCTCCTTGTACTGGAGCTGATAGAGACGGTAGTAGATGCCGCGCTGGGCGAGGAGCTGCTGATGGTCGCCTTGCTCGCGCAAGCGGCCTTTGTGGAAGACGAGAATGCGGTCGGCGTGCTGAATGGTGCTCAGCCGATGGGCAATGACCAAAGCGGTTCGGCCGGAGAGCAGGCGGTCGAGCGCTTCGCGAATCAGCAATTCGGTTTTGGTGTCCACGCTGGACGTGGCTTCATCGAGGATCAGAAAACGCGGATTGTGCGCGAGGGCGCGCGCGAAATTAATGAGCTGCCGCTGGCCGACGGAAAGAGTGGAGCCACGCTCGTTGATGGAAGTGGCGACGCCTTCGGGCAGCGACTCCAGGAATTCGCCAAGCCCGATTTGTTCGAGCGCGCGCTTCACGTGCTCGCGGTCAATGCCCGGAGAGCCGAGACGGACGTTCGATTCGATGCTCCCGGTGAATAGAAAAGGATCCTGCAGCACGATGCCAAACTGGCGCCGCAAATCCTGCAGGTTGATGAGGCGGATATCCATGCCGTCGAGGAGAATCTGTCCGCGCTGGATGTCGTAGAAACGGAGCAGCAGGGAAATAAGAGTGGTTTTTCCCGCTCCGGTGTGGCCGACGATGGCGAAATTTTCGCCAGGCTCGACCACGAAGGAGACATCGCGCAGGACCCAGTCCTCATCGGAAGGATTTTCGACTGGACGGTAGCTGAACCAGACATTGCGAAATTCGATGCGCCCGCGAGGGTTCTTCAGCGGAGCGGCATTCGGATCAGACTGAATGGTGACCGGCTCATCCAGCAGCTTGAAAATCCGCTCGGAAGCGGCCATGGCGGATTGCAGAATGTTGAATTTTTCGCTGAGGTCCTGAATGGGCCGGAAAAAGCGCTGCGCGTACATAGTGAAGGCGACGAGAACTCCAAGAGTGAGCGTGTTATGGAAAATGCGGTTGCCGCCGGCCCAATAGATAAGCGCGATAGTGGAGAAGCTGAGAAACTCGACGGCGGGATAGAAAAGCGCGTACGCGAGAATGGCGTCGCGCCAGGCCAGCATGTTTTCGCGATTGCGTTTGCTGAATTCGGCGCGCGCCTTCATTTCGCGATTGAAAAGCTGCACGACCGCCATGCCGGAGATGTACTCCTGAAGGAATGCGTTGATGCGGGCGATGGCCGTGCGAATGCGGCGATTGGCGTCGCGCACGAATTTGCGGAAGATCATGGTGACGACGAGGATGCCCGGAAGAACGGCCAAAGCATCCACGGCGAGACGCGGGTCAATCCAGAAGAGCACGCCCGCCATGACCGCGAGCAGAAAAAAGTCGTTGATCATGGTCACGACCCCGGCGGCGAAGAGATCGTTGAGCGCGTCAACGTCGGTGGTAACGCGCGTCACGAGGCGTCCCACGGGATTGCGGTCGAAGTAGCTCATCGGCAGACGCTGCATGTGGCCGAAAATTTCGCCGCGCATGTCGTACATGGTCTGCTGGCCGACGCGCTGCATGATGCGAATCTGGATGTATTGCGCGAGAAAGTCGAAAATCAGAACGAAAAGATAAATCACGCTGATGATGGAGATGCCGCGCCATGCGGCCGGCTCAGGCATGGCGTGCCGCATGGTGGGAACGAAGAAGTGGTCAATGGCGCGCTGGAAGAGATACGGCGGAGCGAGTTCGAGCGGAGTGACAACCGCGACCAGCGCGAGCGCAAACGCCACTTTCCAGCGGTACGGGCGCATGTACCGGAGCAACCGCCGCATCAGGCGCGAATCGTACGCTTTGCCGAGTGCCTCTTCTTCGTGCTGGGTGCTCATGCGTTTTCCAGCTCTTCCTCGAGCAACTGCTTGCGGTAAAGGTCCGCGTAATAGCCGTCCCGCGCCAGCAAATCATCGTGCGTGCCGCGTTCGATGATGCGGCCATCCACAAGCACGACGATTTGGTCGGCGTTCCGCACGGTGGAAGTGCGGTGCGAGATCAGAATCGTGGTGCGCCCGCGCATCACGGCGCGCAGGCCGCTCAGGATTTTTTCCTCGGTTTGCGTATCCACGCTCGAGAGAGCGTCGTCCAGAATCAGGATCCGCGGATCGCGAACGACGGCGCGGGCGATGGCGGTGCGCTGCTTCTGCCCGCCGGAAAGGGTTATGCCGCGCTCGCCGACCATGGTGTCGTACTTGGCGGCAAAGTCCTCAATATCGCCATGAAGGCTGGCGATTTCCGCAGCCTCGCGGGCGCGCTCGGCGTCGTAATCGGGCAGGCCGAAAGTGATATTGGCCCCGACGGTTTCGCCGAACAGATACGTATCCTGCGGCACGAAACCGATATTCCGCCGCAGGGATTCGAGCGGCCAATCACGAATCGGGCGGCCGTCGATCAAGACCTGATTCTCGGGCGCTTCCCAAAGGCGTGCAACGAGCGCGGCGAGGGTGGTCTTGCCGCTGCCCGTAGGGCCGATGACGGCAAGCGTTGAGCCTGCCGGAATTTTCAAGTTGATATCGCGAAGGACGGGATGCCCGCCGCTCGCGCCGTTATTCTTTCCGTTGGGATTGTGCTCGGTGCCGTTGCCGGAGAGCATGGTTGGATAGCTGAAGGTGAGATTGCGAAATTCGATTTCGCCGCGCGGGACCTCGCCGGGGGGAATCGTCGCGAAGCGATCGTCAATCTGCGGCTTCGCATTGAGGATGTAGTCGAGACGACCCATGGAGGCGGCGCCGCGCTGAAAGATATTGGTGACCCAGCCGAGGGCGATCATGGGCCAGACGAGCTGCGTGAGGTAAGCATTGAACGCGATGAGCGCGCCGAGCGAAAGCCGCCCGCGCAGGAGCAAATAGCCGCCGGCCCAAAGCACGATCAGGAACGTGACCCCGATCAGCGCCTGAAGCGAGGGCATGAAGAGGCTCCAGGTTCGAATCAGCTTGACGTTCCGCGCGACGTACTCGCGATTGGGTTCATCGAAGCCGCGGATTTCCGCTTCCTCCTGCGCATACGCCCGGACAATGCGAATTCCGGCGAGATTTTCTTGAACGCGGGCGGTCAGCGTGGCCAGCGCCGCCTGAATTTTTTCGTAGAGCTCGTGAATGACTTTGCCGAAATGGCGTACCACCAGCGCTACGACGGGAACCGGCAGCAGCACCCACAGGGTCAGCGAGCCGGAGAGCATGACCATTACGGTGATCGCCAGGAGCATCGTGGCGATGGTCGTGGCCGTGTACATGATGCCCGGGCCCAGCACCATCCGCACGGCGTTCAGGTCATTCGTGGCGCGGGACATCAGCTCGCCCGTGCGGTTGCGAACATAAAATTCCGGTTCGAGTACGAGCAAGCGGTCCAGCAAATCGTTGCGAATATCGTACTCAATATCGCGCGAGACGCCGATCAGCACCCAGCGCGCGCCAAATGAAAGCACGCCCTTGAGGGCGATTAGCGCAACGATCAGAACGCAATAGATCAGCAGCGATTGCCGGCTATGCGGGGCGTAATAAGGAATATGCCGCGCGAGGGCGCTCGTGGAAAGCGGCGATTCGCTGCCGGGCACGCCTTCCCTGGTGGAATGCTGAAAGGGATGCGGGTCTCCGGCAAGAACGTCCGTCATGATGCCGGTGGCCAGCGGAATAACATTGCCAACCAAGGCCATGAAGACAACCATGAGCAGGCCAAAGATGATCGCACCGGTGTAGCGGCGCAAATAGGGAAACAGGCCCTTCAAGTTGCCCCCGGCGCGCGCGGCCTTCTTGGCTTGCGCTGGCGCGGCTGGAATCGTGGAAGCCGCGGCGCTCATCGCAGAGAGGACCTCGCGTGTTCGAGTTCGGGGCTCTCCTCGAGGAAGTGCTCGTAGGTTCGGTCGAGCGACTGGTAGCGCGCCCCCTTCGGGTTCCATTCGACGCCGATGGGAAGCACGTGAGAATCCGTGATGCCCTTGATGGGAGTGAAGTAAAGTTGCAGGCCTTTTTCGGGATTTTGTTCGTATTGCAAGCGCCATCCGGAAACGGATGAGAGCGGTGTGAGCGCGAGGAAGCCCTTGGAATTTTTCAAATGCTCATCGCACCGGAAGATTTCGTTCCATTTGTTGCCGTCTTTTTCAGCGATCACGGCGCGCGTGACAACCGTGCCCGGAATGGTGTTTTGCGGCGTCTTGGGAACAATGTTGGCGATCAGGGCCTGCTGTTTGCCCGTTTTAGCAAGATCGCCGTAGACCAGGACTTGTGCTTCGCGGCCGAGCAGGGACGCAGCGAGGTCCTGAAGCTCCTGCGGAACCGCGGATTCAGCCGGCTTGGTGTCCGCCGGCGTTCGCGCAGGTTCGTCCGAACAACCGGCGAGCAGTACAGACGTCCCGAGCGCCAGAACGGCCAGGATGGCGGCCCGCAGGAAGCAAACGGCAGCACGGCAGACTGCCGCGCGAACCGGCGATGCCACGGGGGGCGAGAGCGAATCGCGCATGGATGAAGGCGTTTGGCGTTCCATAGAGCAAGACGGCGAAGCAGCGGTCTTGTGAGCAGCGAGGGATAAATTTGACATGAATCTCATTTGGAGGCTGGATGCCGCCTGCGCGATTTCCACGGCTCGTCGGGACTTTCCGTACCGCTGCGGCGTATAGGCGACCTCCACTGCCCGCGGCCCCCGGGACCGGCCCAATCGAACGCGTACTATAGCAATTCTATCGGCTGGCTGCCTCTGGTGGAAGGACCGCGGGCACCAAGGTTGCTGTCGAGGCAGAACGCCGGCTGCCGCGCCGCCAGCTAGTGCTGCGCCAGGATGGCGTCCACGCGAGCCTCAAAATTTTCCTCTCCCTCGGACCAAAGTTCGCTGCGCTTCACCGGCAGGGCCCTCGCAATCGCGTCGAGCCAAGCCATCAGCAGTTGGATGTTTTCACGCGTCCTTGCGTGATATTCGGCTCGGTTCCCCGGCGTGGACATCCAGCGCCGGAACGTGCGCTCGATGGGATGATCCGAGGAATCAAACGGGTTCGCAGCCGAGCCCGGGGCAAGCAATCCACCATGGCCGGTGAAAGAATGTTCAAAGCCGAGATCGGCGGAAAAATGGCCGGCGCTCTCGGCCACGCCCCCGTCGTATTGCGGGCCATGGCAGAGCAGTTCGAGCGGGGCGGGCTTCCGCTGCCATTTAAGCGATTCGATGTCGAAGCTCCACAGGTCCCATTGCGCCGTTGCAATGTACGCCGTGTCGGCGTTGAGGTGTTGCGCCGCCAGCGCGGCAATTTCCGCCGCGCCGTAGCCCTGACCGCGCACGTCCCATTCCGCCACCGGGGTCTCCGCCGGATCCACGGCCTGCACTACCAGTTCGTCGAAATGAGGATGCGACTTCGAAAGCGGTGCCGTCGTGAGGAAGCGCGCGAACTCCGCGATCATCGTGGATTCGGAGAAGTCGCGCGTCCAGAGCCGCAGATACGCGTGATTGGCCATCCAGAGGACAGTTTACCTCAGACACCGGAAACCTCCGCGGCCCCGCCTACCTCGAGCCCCTTAGGAACCGGATGAGGTTTGCGCCTTCGAACGCATCTCCGGCGAGGGCGGCGCATCCAACCCCGCGGCAAGCTGCTTCAGCCGCTCGCGGAGGGTCTCGCCCATTTCCGCGAAGACGTGCGTGCAGGTCTCGCGCAGTTTTTCTTGCGCGCTGGCCGCCACGTTTGCCACGACTTCGCGCGACTGCTTGTCGAGTCCGGCGACAGTCGCCAGCAGCCACTGGTTGGAAACACCTTCGAGACGCTGCCGGTGCTCCTCCGCCGCGCGGTCGGCCATTTGCGCGAACATCTGACGCATTTCCGCCTGGTGCGCCGCGGTCATCTGCTTCCAGGAGTCGAACAGCGGAGCAAAGCCGCTTGCAACGCGCTGCTGCGCTTCGGCGACACCCGCCTCGAGCGCGCTGCCCATCGCCGCCTGGAACCGCCGCAAAAACGCTTCCTGCTCCGCGCTGGTCTTGTGCGCGATTTCCTGGCGGGCGCTTTCGAGGGCATGTCGCGTCTCTCCGGCGGCGCGCACGGCTTCCTGGGAAAAGCCGTCGAGCTCTTGCCGGGCGGTGCGCTGAATCTCGTCGGTGAACGCTGCGGCAGTGGTCTCCGCCGCTTCCGTGAACAGCGAGCGCGCGCGATCGAAAGCTTCGCTCACCACTTCCTCGAGCTGCCTCTGCGTGTGACCCACGAAGTTGCGGCTCGCGTGGTCCAGCTCGCTCGCGAAGACGCGCGAGACTTCGCCGGCGCGCTCCCGGAGCGACTGCTCCGCCTGGTCCAGGGTCTTCTCCGCCGTGTTCTGCATCTGCGTCTGGGCTTTCTTTTCGTACCACTCCGCGGATTTGAAGAGGTCGCCGATGGTCTGCTGGCGCAGGTCGGCCAAGCGGGATTCCAGTTCAGCCAGATTTCGTGCTGTAACCGATTGCGTGGTTTCCTCGAGCAATTGCTCGACGCCGCCCAGATTTTCGCGGAACCGCCCGAGCGATTCCGCGAACGCTTCATCCGCGGCCGCCCGGATGCGGTCCTGCTGCAAGGTAAGCGCCGCGTCCAGCAGCGAACGTCCGCCAGCGAGCCGGTGGATGGCTTCCTCGGTTCGGGACACGTGCGGCTGCACGATCGCTTCGAGTTGCGCGCCGAATTTCGCCAGCGCGCTGCGGCTCGCTTCGTCGAAGGTTGCCTGAATCCGCGTATTGATCTCTCCGAGCAGCGACTCGGAGCGGCTCTGCAACTCGCCACGATGCAGGCCTATCACGCTCTCGGCCTGCGCCCGGAAATCCTCGAGCGCCTGCCGCTGCGCGCTCTCCATCCGCGCGGAGATGTGCTCCATGCCCGTTACCGATTCCTGCGCCCGGGCCAGCGCCGATTCCAGCCGCTGCGCCTGTTCCTGCACGCCGGCGCGCAGCTCTGTGAGCCGCTGCTCGATTTGCGCGCCCCGCGTTTCCGCGACCTCCCTGAGCAATTGCGATTGCCTCGCGCCCTCTTCCTCGACTTGGGCCTTCGCCGCTGCCGCTTGCTGCGCCAGCGAAGCCGCGGCCTGCTGGTCCGCGAACGCCAGGTTCGCGGCAAGCCTCTCGATCGTGCCCGTGTGCCGTTCCGCCTCCTGCCGCAACTCGGTTTTTGCCGATTCCGTCTGCGACGCCACAGCGGAGGATGCGCGCTCGCTCGCCGAGCGAACGTCATGCTCCAGGCTCGCCTGCCAGCGCGCCTGCGCAGCTTCCAGTTCGCTGACGAGATGCCCCTGCCACCAGCGCTTCGCAGTCTCGAGCGCGCCATCGATTTCGCCGCGGATCTTCTCCGCAGCTTCGCGCAACGAATCGCCGCGCGAAGCCGCCAGCAATTCGTGTTCACGAGCCGTTTCGTGCAGACTGCGCGCCGCGGCTTCCGTTTGTTCCGCAATCCGCGACGCCGCTTCCTCGGTTCGCGCACGCAGGTTCGCTGTGGTTTCCTCCGCCTGTGCCTTCAGTTTCTCAGCAGAGCGCTCCGCCTCCTCGCGAAGCGTTCGCAGCGTCTTTTCGGATTCGGCGAGTTGCTCCGCGTGCTCCTGCCGTTTGGCGCTGACTTCGCGCGAAAGCTGCGCGGTCAGCTCGCGCGTCAGCTGTTCGAGCTGCGGAGCGAGCCAGCGCGGCAATTCGTCGCGAAGCGCGCCGGCCGCAGCGGCATTGGCGCGCTTGGCGTGGCGCTCCGTTTCCTGCTGGATGCGCTCGATCGCGCGCGAAGTTTCGTTGGCCACTTCCGTGCGGCCGGCGGCAAATTTTTGTTCCCATTGCTCGAAGGAGAGCCTTCGCTCAGCGGACACCGCCTGCGAAGCCGCCTCCCGGGCCGCCGCCTGAATTTGTTGCTTGGCGTCCGCCAGCAAGCGCGAGACCTGCCGCGCCAATTGCAGCGAAGCGTCCGTGGTGCTCGCGGGCGCGGGCATCACGCGCAGGTTGTCGGCCGGCGTTCCGTGAGCTTCCGCCGCTGGACTCGTCTGCGCCTCCTCGAGCGGCAGCTCAATCTCATTCCCAGCAGTATGCGAACTCGCTATCGGCTGGCTCGGAGCCTCGGCCGGTTCTCCGGCGTGCGGCGCCGCGACAAGGCCGCCGGTGCTTTCCGGAAACGGGAACCAATCCTCAGGGGGAAACGCGATGCTCCACGCATTCCCTGCCGTCTCGAGCTCCAGAGCCACCTGAAACAACTGGCGTACGGTTCTCGGCCGCTGAATCCACGCCACGCGCCCTCGTACCGTTCGCGGCGGATGCCCCGCTTCCGCGCTCGGCACCTCGAGCGTCACCCACATATTCTTCAGAACGTAGTGCTTCGATTGGTAGCGACAGCCGTGGCAATTGATGATCAGCGTTGAAGTCCGCTCGGTGAAGGGACGCCCCAGCGCATCCACACCGGTCACCACCAGCGGAACCGCCTGCACAATTCGCGTGCTGCGCCGTTTACGCAGCTCCGTGCTGGTATTCACCGCGCCATCCGACACCATCTCGCCCGTACCCTCGGCAAAATCGCCCATCTCGTTCATGGAAACTCGTGGTGTTCCTCAGCTCTCGTCAAATTGAGACGTTCTCCTGAACGCCTTGCGCGTGCCAACGCGTTTCGCGTCCTTTGCCGAACGCGCGCGTTCAATGCAGCTTGGTGCTGCTCTCTGAGGCTGAGCTCGGCGTCGAGTGTGTTCCGGTCAGAAACCTCCACGCTTCCTTCGCGACCCAGATCGGCCCGACCAGCAAATAAACCGGACCCTGAAAAAACGCCGGATGATTGCCTTCAATCCGATGTCCCAGGAACAACAGCGCCCAGCCGCCGAAAAAGATGGCTACGCCCCAGATCCAACTGGTCCCCGCCCACTTCATCGAGATCAGCAGGATGGCGCCGGCAAAGATCATGGGGATCCCGATGGCGTGGCAGAGCTTGTTCCAACCGGAGGAGTGCTCGTGGTCGTACTGCTGCATGTACTGGGCGAAGCCGGGCAAGGGGCGCCTCCTGTCAGCCGGTTGAGCAGCGATACCAGCATTCGCGCTCAGCAGCCGCCAGTCAACCAGCGGGGACAATGACAATGAGAATAGACTCTATACCTTCCTAAACTGAATAGCTAGATTGGTTTAGCAGTACCAGAACGCTGTTTCGTTAGACATGTTTCGCGGCGGCTGGTCGCCAGCCAGGGCCAAGCGGAAATGACCCGGGATCGATCTAAATCTCGAACTTTCATCTGGTTACGCCTTCGCAGAATGGACTCGCGGCTCGCAGCCTTCGTCTGCTCGTCAGAGTGAATTGCAGAGTTTGGTTAGGTGTTCCAGGGTTGCGCCGAACCGCCATGGGGTTCCGCGATATTCCGCAGGTCACGTGGAGAAACGGACTGCCGCGCTGGTGGTGGATGCGGGGATTCGTCTTCCTCGGCCTGACTGCGTTCCGGGCGCAGGCTTGTATCCACGCTCACCCGAACCTCAAGAAAGACGCTTGACGATCATAGCCGCGCATCAGCTTCGTTTCGGGCGGCGCGCGGGCGCGATTCGGGGACGGAAACGGCAAAAGGGGCACGCTTTGCGGGAGCGGCTAGAGGTCGCGCCGGCCTTCGAGCGCCTTGAGCATGGTGACTTCGTCGGCGTATTCGAGATCGGCGCCGACGGGAATACCCACACCGATTCGCGTTACGCGCACGCCGAGCGGCTTGAGCAATTTCGAGAGATAGACGGCCGTGGCTTCGCCTTCGGCGGTGGGGTTCGTGGCGATGATGATTTCCTCAACTGTGCCGCCCTTGAGGCGCTCGATGAGCGATTTGATCTTGAGCTGTTCGGGACCGCGTCCGGAAAGCGGAGAGAGCGAGCCGCCGAGAACGTGGTACATGCCGCTGTAGGTGCGCGTTTTTTCGATAGCGAGAATGTTGTGCGCTTCCTCGACGACGCAGATGCTGCGCTTATCGCGATTCGCGCCGATGCAGTACAGACAGGGGTCGGCATCGGTGATGTTGTGGCAGACGGAGCACTCGCGGATTTTTTCCTTGGCGTCGCGAATGGCGTCGGCGAGAGCCAGCGCGTCCTCGGGTGCGGCGCGGAGCAAATGAAAGGCGAGGCGCTGGGCGGTTTTCTGGCCAATGCCGGGGAGATGCTTGAGTTCGTCGATGAGACGTTCGACTGGAGCGGCGAAATCGGGCATGAAAGATGTGTAGCACAGGGAAGGAGTGGGCGCAAACCAGTGGGAAGCGGCCAGGCGAGCGAACCGAAGCGCGAGAAGCGAAGCGGGCGCCGGCAAAGCGTTGCGGCGTGCGGCTGCTTCCGATCGTGAGCAGCCATATCGAAATGGGCTCAGGCAGCGAACTTCTGAATATCGGAGCGGCGGAGTTCGAGGCCGAGGCCGTGGCGCGAGAGACTGGGGCGGAGAAAGCCGTTGTGGGGCTCGACGAAACCGTCGAAGAAGATGCGCTCGATGCGCTGATGATCGTGGAAATACTCAAGATTGCGCGCGGCGCGTGCGACGCAGCAGAGGTGCATGTGAATGGAAGGCGCGGTATGCGCCGAGAGCGGGATGGGGCGCGCGAGGCACTGGGCATCGACATCGATGAAACCGGTGACGCCGCCGCAGCGTGTGGCATCCGCCTGGAGAATGTCGACGGCTTCCGCATCGAGCATGCGGCGAAAGTAGAAGGGATCGTATCCGTATTCGCCGGCGGCGATATCCATTCCGGGGGGGCCGTCATTGCGAATCAGCCGCAGGCCTTCCAGATCATCCGAACTGACGGGCTCTTCGAACCAGCGGACATCGAACTCCTGCTGGAAACGGCGGGCAAAAGCCAGCGCCTGCTTGCGGCTGTAGGCGCCGTTGGCGTCAACGAAGAGGGCGGCATGGTCTCCGACGGCCTTGCGAGCGACACGGACGCGGTGGAGATCGCGGCCGGGCTCCCGCCCGATTTTCATTTTCATCATGGAGAAGCCTCTGTCTGCCCAGCCGCCGAGCTGGTCGCGCAACTGCTCGTCGGAGTATGAGGTAAACCCGCCGCTGGCGTAAATGGCGATGCTGTCGCGCACGGCGCCGAGCAGGCGAGTTAAGGGGAGATCGAGAATTTTCGCTTTCAAGTCCCAGAGAGCGATATCGACAGCGGAAATAGCCATGGATACGATGCCCGGGCGCCCGAGGTTGCGGAGGGAACGGAGCATCCGCAGGAACGTCTCGGGGACGTTCATGGCGTCGCATCCGATTACAACGTCGCGGAGTTTGCTATGAATGAGCGTGGCGACACTAGTATCCGCATAGGTGTAGCCCAGCCCGCGCCTTCCGGCGGCGCTCGGCTCTACGATAACAATCGTGGTCTTGTCCCACTGCAAGGTGCCGTCCGATTCGGGAAAATCGGTTGGCACCGTGTACGCGGAGACGTGAAGCTGATCAATTCTGCTGTCGAGTGCTCGCTTCGGACCATGCATATTTCGCCTTCTTCGCGAGAGGCAAAAGGAACCACTGAGGAATGTGCTCGGGCTAGGCCGGTCTTTTGCGCTCTCGTGGTGCCCGCATGGGCAGGATGCATGAGTGGACTGGCTCCAAGGAATACCAGGGAATAGGGGGAATCAAGTGGGGCGGAGTACCCTGACGAGAGACGGCAAACGGAAAACGCAAATCGACCCAGCCAAACGAACCCCAGCCGCGGCTTTCCTGGCGGTTCCTAGAAGAGAACCGAGAGGAAATGAGCAGGGGAATTTCCGGGTGGATGAAGCGTGCGCGAGGGAAGATGAAAGCGTACGGCGTTACCTAATCGATCCAAAGACCGGGCGGCACATAGGATCTGGAGAGATCGGAGAAGTCAGAAGAGGCCGGGGATTTTGAGGCCGCCTGGGATGCCGGGGATGTTGCCGGCGAGGGATTTCATCTGATTGGCGAGCTCTTCGTCGACGCGGCGGGAAGCTTCGTTGACGGCGGCGCGAATCAAATCCTGCAGCATCTCCTGGTCTTTGCTCGCGAAGACGTCCGGCTCGATGCGCACATCCACAATTTGCTTCTGGCCGTTCATCTTGACGGTGACCATGCCGCCGCCGGCCGAAGCTTCGACCGCAACGGAATTCACCTGGCGCTGCAAGTCTTCCTGCACCTGGCGCAGGCGCGAAAGCATTTGTTGGAGAGCGTTGACTTCCATCACGATTCCCCTTGCCGCCGGACTTCGGTGATTTTACCTCCGAAGCGCTGCAACATGGAACGAATCATCGGATCCCGCTCGAACCGCGCGCGCAACTCCTGCGAGCCTGACCCTCCGCGTGACGCCGATGCAGCGGCCGTTGCAACCGAATCGATTTTAGCACAGACACGGACGGAGCGTCCGAGCACCTTGCTGGAAGCGGCGCGAATTTTTTCGAGCGTCTCGCGGCCTTCGACGAGTTCGGCGAAAGAGCGCCTGTCGGCAGGGAAGTGGAGCCGCAACTCCGCGCCGGCGAGTTCCCAGCGATGCGCGTGTTCGACGAGTTCGCCAAGGAATTTCTTTTCGGATTGGATGGCGCATTTAATTTCGGCGATTTGGGCGGGAGCGATCCCAAGGGCTTCGGCGGCGACCGCCGCCGGCTGATCGGGAGCCGACGAGCTGACTTCGGCTCCGTGCGCCGCGCCACTGGTGTTTTGAGGAGCCGGGTCTGGATGTTGAGATGCTGGTTCAGCAACACCGGAGGATGCGGAGTGCAGGATCGAAGCTCCTGCGTTATCCGAGTGCGTGGCGTCCGCCGAAAATCGCGGCGGCTGAGCGGCAATGGATGACGATGCGGAGGGGTGCGGGACCGAAGCGGACGGCGCGGGCGCGGCAGGACGCGGCGCCGCAAAGGGTGCCGCCGAAGGCGCGGAACTCAGACTCGCACCGGCGCTGCGCGGCACAGGAGAAGAGAACGAGCCTGTCCTGCCTCCGGTCAGAGGAGCCGAGGAGCCGCCAGTTCCGCCACCTTTCATTTCCGAAAGCAATTCTTCCAGCGGAGCAAGCCGCGCGGCGTTAACGAGGCGCAGCAAACCCATTTCGAGGTGCACACGCGGATCGGGTTTGCGGCGGAGGTCGTCGTCGGTCTGCAAGAGAATCTGGAAAAAGCGCGTAAGGTCTTCCTCGGAGAACTGACGCGCAGCTTCGGCGAGGGCAGGGCGCTGATCCGCGGTGGCGGCAATCAAATCAGAGTCCGCGCCGCAAACGCGGGCCATCAGGAGATTGCGGATATGACGAATGGCTTCGCGGCAGAAATGCTGGAGATTGCGGCCTTCCTTCTGAAAAGCATGGACGAGCGCGAGTGCCCGGTCGGCGGAGCCGGCGGCGATAGCGGAGACGAGTTCGTTTAGCGCGTCTTCCGGAACAACGCCAAGGAGTTCGCGGACGGCGCAATCGGTAATGTTGTCGCCGCAGTAGGCGCGGGCTTGTTCGAGCAAGGAGAGAGCGTCGCGCAAGCTGCCGTCGGCCATGCGCGCAATCACGGTGATGGCGCCGGAATCGATTTGGAGACTTTCCTTGCGGGCGATTTGCTCGATGCGTCCGGCAATTTCGTTAAACGTGAGCGCCCGAAAATGGAAATGTTGCGAGCGCGAGCGAATGGTGTCGGCGAGCTCTTCCGGCTCGGTGGTGGCCATGACGAAAATGACGCGGTCCGGAGGCTCCTCGAGGGTTTTCAGCAAAGCGTTCGAGGCGTCATCGGTGAGCATGTGCGCTTCGTCAAGGATGACGACCTTGGTTCGCGCGGCGGCGGGAGCGTAGCGCACCATCTCGCGCAGCTCGCGAATCTGGTCAATGCCGCGGTTCGAGGCGGCGTCGATTTCGATGACGTCGAGCGAACTGCCTCCGGCAATGGCTCTGCAGGAATCGCAGACGCCGCAAGGCTCCGGGGTGGGGCCATTCACGCAATTGAGGGCTTTGGCGAGGATGCGAGCCGCCGTGGTTTTGCCGACACCGCGAGCGCCGGAAAAAATGTAGGCGTGAGCGACGCGATTGTTGCGGATGGCATTGGCGAGCGTGCCGGTGACGTGCTGCTGGCCGACAAGGTCCGCGAAAGTCTGCGGCCGCCACTTGCGTGCGATGACTTGGTAGGTCATTGGCTGGTCGAGAGCGCTCTCATGGACAGTTCACGGGAGCGTTGAACGTCTCTTCGATACGAGGAACTTCGGGACATCCGCGGCGCACGAGGCGTTCCCGGTACCGTTGCTCCCTTCCGGGCCTGGCGGGGTTCGCGGGACCTCGTCGCACAGAGCCCGAAGTTCCACGCTCCGGCAGCGGCGAAAAATCCGGCTGCGAGAAAAGTCTAGCACGGCAGCGAGAAGCGGCCAAAGTCTCCGGGAAGCAAGCCAACGTTGCCCGGAAGGAACATGCTTAACGAAAAGCGGTGTCTCCGGAGACTTTCCGCGCTACGCTCATGACGGATGGCGTTCCTCCCCATCCGCCTGGATTCCGCCGCAGCGGAAATCCGGGTCCGCGCGCCAGCGGACAGCGCCGAGGCATCGCCCAGCGCACCCCACGTTACGGGGACGGCTCGCCTTCGCGGCTGAGCAGGAGGAATGCATGAAAGCGCTGCTGTCGGTCCTACTCTTCGCGGCTTTGGTGTGCGCGGCCGCTCCCGCCTTTTCCGCGCCTCGGCAGGTGATTCAGGGGACGCAAGTGCGCCTCACGCTGTTGAATACGATTGGCACGGCGAGCTCGCGAGACGGCGATCCGTTTGTGGCCGTCGTCTCCGAGCCGGTGTTCATGGGCAATCAATTGCTCATTCCCGCTGGAACGCGCGTGAATGGCACCGTAGGCGCAATCGAGAAAGCCCGCCGCTTTTCCGTATTTCGCGGGCAGGCGTATATCAATCTGACGTTCCGCACCATGGAAATCGACAGCCGCCTCATTCCCGTGCAAATGAGCATTCTGATGATCCAGCAGCCCGCTTCACGCGGCGAGACGAAGCGGCGCAAGGACGTGAAGGTGGACGAAGGCTCGGTGATCGAGCAGAAGCACGATTATAAGGGCGACATCATCGGCGGCACCGCGGGCGCGGGCGGAGGAGCGGTCGTGGGTGCAGTCTTCTCGCAGGTGGTGCGCGGGTTCGGGCTGGGGCTGGTGGGCGGGGCCGGCTACATCATGGCTCGCAAAGGCAAGGAAGTGGAATTGCCGGCGCAGACAGGATTGCTCGTGCGCATGGAGAACACCATTACGGTGCCCGCGGTGAGCGAAAGCGCTTCCGGCTACGGGACATCGCGGTAAGCAGCCGCTCCTTGGATTTGCCAGAACCCGGCCGGAGAAAAAAAGAATTCGCGGCGCGCGCCCCTCAGTAAGGAGAACAAGCTCTCGGTTTTGACGTGATCTAGCGCTGGCTTTCTGCACTTGCTAGTGTTTCGGAAAATTTGGGTCGGCTTTGACTTCGAGAATCTGCTTGGTGTGCCGCTCACTGTGCGCAGCAATGAGCAGCACCACCTCGTAGGCGTCGAGCTTGCCCATGGGGCTGTCGCCCACGTGGTCGCGCAGCCCAGCCGTGCACTTCACGAAATTTTCCGTGGCCGCGCGGCTTTCGAGGAAGTGCTTCCGTGAGCCTTCCGCCGAACCGAAGCGGTTGGTGGGGACCAGCGGCTCCGGCGCCTTTAGCTTGTTGGTGCGGTCCGGAACGTTCGCGAGAACCGCGGCATCCATTTTCGCCACGTCCCGGCCGGGATCCCCGGCCGGACCTTTCATGATTTGGTCCGTGTCCAGTTTCCGGAGAAAGTCTTCCGAGGCGGCGATGTGCTCCATTACCTGGGCCACGGACCAGCGGTCCGGCGCCGATTTGAAGTTCCACTGTGCCTGCGAGAGCCCGGCGGTGGCGTCCAAGACGCCCTTTCGGGTGGTTTCGAGATACCTAATCGCGTTGTCGCGGTCTGCTTGCGTCAGTTCCTGCGTGAGGCTGGCCGGCGCGCCGCAAAGCACCAATACGGAAAAAATTGCCGTTGCCCGAATGCGATTCATGCTTCTCTCCTGTCCTGCCTTTGAGATGACTGCCTCTTCCGGCTTGGCAGAGGAATCGAGGACCACCCGGAATGCCTCGCCGCAAACATCGCCCCGTCGCGGCGGCAGCTTGGCTGCATCTCGGTCCGTTGGGCGGACTTGCTTGACTTGCAATGTAGCAGCGAATTCGGTGCGCGTCCACGGCCAGGACGGGGCGTGGGCCAGTTTTTTTGGCGGACGCTCCACAACGGAGGGCAAGACGCCGCGTTTCCGTCAGGTGGAAACGCGGCGCGTTGGAGGAATCTGGCGAGTTGGTTGTGAGTTTCCCTGGGGACGTTGTGGTTGGAGTTCGTAAACCTCTGCCGTGGCTTCGTGCAGGGCGAAGGCCAAACGCAGCGCTCGCCTTTTCAGCGGTTTACGTGTCCGGGCGTTTCCTGCGCCTGCATCAAGCGGGGACCGTGTTTCGGAATGGCACATCAGCGCGGATGCGCGAATTCAGGCCGGCCTGCCGAAGGTTCTTGCAGGGGCCACGGAAACCGGCTTGGTGTCCTGGCCGTCGCGTTTCAGATAGCGATAGAGGCTGGTGCGGCCGATGCCAAGAATCTGAGCCGCGCGCAAGCGATTGCCCTGGCACATTTCGAGCACGCGCTGAATGTGCAAAGCGCGGACTTCGTCCAGGGAAAGCGGCCGCCAGTCTTCGGCCGCACCGGCGTGAGGCGCGCGGCGCTGCAAGTGCTCGGGCAGATCGTCCAGATCAATGAAATCGCCCGAGGCGGTGATGGCTGCGCTCGAGATCACATTTTCGAGTTCGCGGACGTTTCCGGGCCATGCGTGTTGCAGCAGGACCGTCTGCGCGCGCCGCGTGAGACCGGCGATATTCTTGCCATAGGCGTCGTTGTATTTCTTTAGAAAGTACTGCACGAGCAGCGGAATATCCTCGAGGCGCTCCGCGAGCGACGGGATGCGAATTTGAATGGAACTGAGGCGATAGAACAGGTCTTCGCGAAACCGTCCGGCGAGGACTTCGGCTCGCAGGTCGCGGTTTGTAGCCGCGATCAGGCGCACATTGACCTGCCGCACTTCAGGCGAACCGACGCGCTGGATCTCGCGGTTCTGAATGACGCGCAGCAGCTTGGCCTGCATGGCGAGGGAGGTTTCGCCGACTTCGTCCAGAAAGACAGTGCCGCCGTTGGCGTATTCAAACAGGCCCGGACGCGTATCCGTGGCGCCGGTAAACGCGCCCCGGACGTGGCCAAAGAGCTGGCTTTCGAGCAGCGTATCCACCAGCGCCGAGCAGTTGCAGACCGCCAGACGCTGCTGGCTCACGGGGCTGATTTTGTGAATCGCGCGCGCGACGAGTTCCTTGCCGGCTCCGGTCTGGCCCACGAGCAGCACGTTCGTGTAGTGGCGCGCCACCTTTCGCGCGAAGTCAAAAACCTCCAGCATCGCGGGACTCTTTCCCACGATGCCGTGAAACTCGAGATCCTTGAGCAATTGCTCCTCGAGCGCCCGGACGCGCCGCCGCTGATCGTAAAGCGCGGCCGTGTCATCCAGCGTGCGCTTCAGCCGCTGCCGGTCCAATGGTTTGGGGAGAAAATCCGTCGCGCCGCGCCGTATGGCCTCCAGTGCCGATTCCAGCGTGTAGTCGCCGGTCATGACGATCACGTGCACGCCGGGGTCGCCGCGGAGCGCCCGGTCCAGGAATTCGTAGCCATTGACCTGCGGCATATGCACATCCGCCAGCACCAGCCGGCATCTGCCGCTGCGCACGAGCTTCAGCGCTTCTTCGGGATCCGCCGTCGGAACGGGTTCATAGCCCATGTCCGTGATGAGATCCGTCAGCATGGCAAGCTGCGCCGGATCGTCATCGAGGATGCAAGGGGTGAGGGCCGCTTTGGGCGCGACGATTTCCGCAGCTTTCGACGAAGCGGGATTCACGGTGCAGCAAGAGAAGCAAGGAGTGTGCCAACCCGGTGCTTGTGGCGAGTGACTGCGCTCCCCCTGCGCGGACCTGCTGCATCTACCTCAAACTTAATGCGTTTGTGGCGTCAGCAGGACGATCCGGCCGTTCCTCATGTTCCAGGCCAGAACAGGTCTGAGGCTTCCTGGATTTGAAATGAACCTCACGTGCGGAGAGGTTTCCCGGATTGAAACTCAAGGCGGACCTGCGTTTGCTCCTGGCACAACCGGCCACAGCGCTTCGCGGCCGCCAAGGGACTCGCTCAGCTTGCGAGAAGCAAGTTCATCGCAAACGTTTCCACGTACCCGTAGAATCTCCAGAACACCACCATCGCAACCACCAGGCCCGCCAGCGCATAGCTGTTGCCTCGAAGCCATTCGAGGTAGCTCAGAGCACGCCGTTCACTCATGAACAGCATAATGCCGGTACTGCCATCGAGCGGCGGCACGGGAAGCAAATTGAAAGTGCCCAGCAGCAGGTTCAACTGGAAAAAGACCATCAGCACGGTCCCCAGGAAGCTCGAGGAATGGCCAAACCATCCGTAGTGCAGCCCGAAGCGCAAGCCTAGCGCGGCTATGAGCATCAGCGAGAAATTTGCCGCCGGCCCTGCGCAGGCCATCCACGCGGCCCGGCGCGGATGGCGGCGCTCCCAATCGGGATCGTACGGAGCGCTGGCCCAGCCAATCACCGAATGCGTGAACAAGAATCCTAAAATCGGCACCAGCACCATGCCAAAGGGTTCCCGCTGAATGTGCGGCACGGGATTCAGCGAAACCTGGCCATTCAGCGCCGCGGTCTCATCGCCGCCGAGTTTCGCGGCAAGCGCATGGGCGGCCTCGTGGCACGTCGTCGAGAAGAGAAACGCCACGTACCAGATAAAGCCCGTCAGCAGCAGCTCCGGCCGAAGGTCCATGATGAAAAGAGGGTAGAGGTTCACGTCGAGCTTTGCAAGTTGCGCCGGAGCGCCGCCTGAGCGAACTGCTAGCGTGAGAATACGCGGAAAATTCCGGCGCGATACAGCGAGCCTCAAAACCTTTGCGGCACGCGCGGGTTTGTCAGACTGCAGGCCTTGAGAAGCGCATCCAAGGTGTATCCATGGCGGCTTCGAGCGGTGTGATTCTGGAAGGGAGTGCCGGCCGGTTAAGCCGGTGCGCTGAATTTGTACTTGTTTTCCTGACGGTACCGCTCCTCCTTTACACGCGAGCCATTCCCGCGTGGCCCATCACGATTCTTCTCGCCGGCGCGCTTGGCGCGTATGTCCTCCTGCGGCGCGATCCGGGATTCGACTCCGGCAGGCTCTTTCGCTGGAACGGAGCCAGGCGCGTTGCGGCCGCGATCGTGTTCCGCGATTTCCTTTTGCTCGCCGTCCTGGGTTTCGCGGTATGGCAATACGCGCCGGGGGCCGTATTCGCGTTCGTCCGGCGCGCACCCGTCGTGTGGGCAGCCGTTATGGTCCTTTATCCGCTGTTGTCGGTTTACCCGCAGGAGTTGCTCTTCCGGGCCTATTTCTTCCACCGCTTTCAAGGGCTCTTCGGTTCCGGCGCAGGGATGATCGCGGCGAGCGCAATCGCGTTCAGCTTCGTGCACATCATTTTTGGCAATTGGATCGCGATCGCCCTGACCCTGGCCGGCGGAGTCTTGTTTGGAACCACCTACCGGCGCTCCGGCTCGCTCCTGCTCGCTTCCCTCGAACACGCCATTTTCGGCAACTTCCTTTTCACCATTGGCCTCGGCGAATACTTCTACCGGATTCATCCCTTCTGACCGTCCCTTTCGCCGAAGGCGCGCGAAGGAAGCTATAATCAGCCCGCCTCGCGTAAGCAGCGAATCGCGCGGGGAACCGGAGTTGTTCGGTGGACCATCCAACCAAACGCCGCGACCGTGAATTGGGAATGCACTGCCCGATCAGCCGGCGCGATTTCCTGAATGGCGTTGCCGTCTCTGCGGGCGCCTCTTTCATCGGCGCGGACGGCCTGTTTGCGGCCCCTCTGGAAACCTTGCTATGGGACGATTCATTTGCTCCCGAAAGGGATCCAGGCTACTACCCGCCCGCGAAAACAGGCATGCGCGGCAACCACGACGGAAGTTTCACGGTTGCGCACCGGCTCCGCGACGGCCATGCCTGGAACGAAACGGGCTCGCCGGAACAGACCGGCGAGACATACGACCTGATCGTAGTAGGCGGCGGCATCAGCGGCCTCTCCGCCGCGTATTTCTACCGTCAGGGTGCCGGCGGCGCGGTGCGCATCCTCATTCTGGACAATCACGACGACTTTGGCGGCCACGCCAAGCGCAACGAATTTCAGGCGGGCGGCCGCCTGCTCTTGAGCTATGGCGGCACGCAGTCCATCGAAAGCCCGGGAGAATACAGCGCGCGCGCAAAAGCTCTGCTGAAGGAACTCGGCATCGAAACACAGCGCTTTTACCGGGCCTACGATCAGCAGCTCTACTCGCACCTGGGAACCGCCTGCTTTTTCGATCGCGAAACGTTCGGAGAAGACCGGCTGCTCACCGGCATGAACACCACGCCGTGGCCGGAGTTTCTCGCGCGAGCGCCTCTCAGCGAAAGGGCGAAACACGACATCGCTCGCATCTACACGGAAAAACGCGACTACATGGCCGGCCTCACCAGACAACAGAAGATCGCGAAGCTCCGCAAAATCAGCTACGCGCAATTTCTCACCCAGTACTGCGGCTTGTGCGAGGACGCTCTGCCATTTTTCCAGACCATGCCGCACGACCTGTTCGGCGCCGGTATTGACGCCGTCTCCGCATACGACTGCTTCCGCGCGGGCGATGACTACAAGTCCTTCACCTATGCCGGCTTCGGCGGCCTCGGGCTGGCCGAACACGAAAAGGAAGAGCCGTACATTTTTCATTTTCCGGACGGCAATGCCTCGATCGCGCGCCTGCTCGTCCGTTCGCTGATACCGGCGGCGATTCCAGGCCATACGATGGACGACATCGTGACCGCGCGCGCCGACTACGCGAAGCTCGATTCCGAGGGCGCGCCCGTGCGTATCCGCTTGAACAGCACGGTCACCCACGTCGCCCACGCCTCGCCGCCGGGCGGCCCCGTCCAGGTGA
Source organism: Candidatus Acidiferrum sp. (assembly GCA_035652855.1). Taxonomy (GTDB): domain Bacteria; phylum Acidobacteriota; class Terriglobia; order Acidiferrales; family UBA7541; genus Acidiferrum. The sequence continues at coordinate 1,721 of DASRCZ010000036.1, read as the reverse complement.
GCTATATCCGCGGAGGGAAGCTGCATTCCGCCACCGGCAAACACTGCGTCCTCGCCTGCTACAACATGATGATTCCGTATCTCTGCCCGGAGCTGCCGCGCGCGCAAAAGGAAGCCCTGGCTCAGCTTGTGAAGACGCCGCTCGTTTATACCCACGTAGCGCTTCGGAATTGGACTGCGTTTGCGCAGCTCGGCATTCACCATATCGTCGCGCCCGGCGGCTATCACACCTATACTGCGCTCGATTTTCCCGTCTCGCTTGGCTCTTACACGTTTCCCGCCAAGCCGGAAGAGCCTATGGTCCTTTTCATGCTTCGCACGCCGTGCCGCCCCGGATTGCCGATGCGCGACCAGTTTCGCGCGGGCCGCTACGAATTGCTGGCCACGCCGTTTGAGACGTTCGAGCGAAATATCCGCGACCAGCTGGCACGCATGCTCGGCGGCGCCGGTTTCGACCCGGCGCGCGACGTGCAAGGCATTACCGTCAATCGCTGGGCGCACGGCTATGCCTTTACGCCCAATTCGCTATTTGATCCCGATTGGAAAACGGAAACCGAAAAGCCGTGGGTCATCGGCCGCCAGCGGCACGGACAAATTGCCATAGCCAATTCCGATGCCGGCGCCAGCGCGTACACCAACGTGGCTATCGATCAGGCGTATCGCGCCGTTCATGAACTGCTCCGCGGCTCAGACTCGAGTCGCGCAGCTTGAGCTGGTTTCGTTTTTACCGGCCAGCCTGGGCGCTCAACCAGACCTTTGATAGTGCGTAATCTTCCCGCCGGCCACGGCGGCGATATACCGTCCGCCGGAAAGAAACTGCATGACCTTTGCTCCCTTGCGGGCGAGTTGCGCCCAGCGCGACTTGGTTCGCGGATTCTGCTCCAGTCCTCGTATCGCTCTGCCGCTCACTTCAAAGTCAATCTGCGCGAGGCTTTTCTTCACGGTTCGCCGTACGGGATACGTTTGTCCCTCGACGGTAACGCGTTTGGCCCCTTCGACGAGCGCTTGCCGCCACACCGCGAGCATCGCCCAATCCATCCGCTGGTCGAAGGCGTCTCCCGCGTTCGTCCGTTGGTGTTCCGCAGACACCTCGTGCCCTCGCTACACCACTCCGCGCTTCAGTTGGTCGAGAGGATAGAACGTGCCGCGCCAGGTGACGCCGCCTTGCCAAAGCGTCACCACCACCGACCGCGCCACCATGTACGAAAAGAACATCGCGCCAATGGGATACGTCAGCGCATATAGCGGCGATACGCGCATGACGAGATCCACTCCTGCGTGGAATCCCAGCGGTATCAGAACCGCCAGGAACGCGAGGAATCGCAGCCAGCCATGCCCGAAAATGAGGCCCAAAACCGGCAGCGTATTCACGGCCAGCATTGCCATGCACCCGAATACGGCGAAGGGCAGGTTATAGCCGAACGCAGCGTAGAAATTCTTCGTTGTGCCCCGGATTAAGTTGCCCAAGCCGGCCTGCCAGCGCACCACGACGGCATTGCCCGAAACACCGACCTCCGAGCGGCAGCCAGCCTGCTTCAGCAGCTTTGTCAGCTTCATATCGTCCACTACTTCCATGGCCAGTCGCCGGTGCGTGCCGCTCGATTCATACGCCGAACGCTTCAGCAACTGGAACGCGCCGACTCCCACGTACGCGCCGGACTTCGGATTGTTGACGGCGTGCGGCACATTTCCGAGATGGAAAGCCATGCCGAAGAACGTGAG
>DASRCZ010000035.1:0-7836 GCA_035652855.1 Candidatus Acidiferrum sp. | reverse complement strand
AATGCCGCCGTGGAGAATGCGGCGGCAATGGAGGCCGCGGAACGGTCGGTCGGAAGCGAAGGAAGCGCGGGATTGTTGATTTCCGTTCCCGGTGAAAGCGCGCTGCGCTGGCGGGTGCCCTGGTAATTCACGAAGAAGAAGCCGAGCTTCGGATGAACCACTGGACCGCCCAGGCTGCCGCCAAAGATATTCTGCTTAACGGGAGGCCGCGATTGGCCGGAGGCCTTGAGGAAGTACTCATTCGCGTTGAGCACATCGTTGCGGAAATATTCGTAAACATCGCCGTGGAGCTGATTGGTGCCGGAGCGGAGAATGGCATTGACATTGCCGCCTCCGTTGCGCCCCTGGCTGGCGTCGTAGAGGGAAGTCTGGACCTTGAATTCCTGAATCACGTCGGGATTGGGCAGCGGAACGTTCGTGGCCTGCGAGACGTTGTAGTCCGTGGCGCTGATGCCCTCGATCAGGTAGTTGTTGTTGTCCTCGCGCTGGCCATTGACGATGACCCGGACATTGCCGCGGCCGAGCTGCGCCGAGGCATTGAGTTCGCTTTGAGCGCCGGTCGAAAGAGTGAGGAGTTGCTGATAGTTCTGGGTAGCCAGCGGCAGTTCACGGACAGTTTCGGTGCCGATAGTTTGGCCGGTAGTGGCGTTGGTGGTTTCCACGCTGGTGACCTGCGCGGTGATCTGAACGGTCTCCGTAACTTCGCCGGGTTTCAGCGTGATGGTGACACGCGTGGTTTCCGTCACCCGGACTTCAATGTTTTCGGCTTTGGCCTGGGCGAATCCGGATTTATTCACGACGACGGAATAACTTCCGGGCGGCATGAGCGTCGCGACGAAAGAACCGTCCGTGGCGGTCGGCATCTTGCGCACGAGCGCTTGCGTGCGGGTATCAATGATTTGCACTTCGGCATCAGCGACGCTCGAGCCGGTCGAATCGACAACCTGGCCGCTGATCGCGCCGGTGGCACCGCCTTGCGCGAAGGCGCGACCCGCGAACAACAAAGCAGAAAGAAAGACAAAGGACACTACGGCCCGAAACAGGAAACGCATAAACTCTCCCTCAGACTGTTGGACTGCGTTGTTCCAGCGGCGCTACGAAACCCACCCGATTCAGCAGCTTACCTGCGGACACATCGCGGGACACAACGCGAGAGCTTCTTCCAGAGCTCCCCCCTTAGAATGAAACTAGCGATTCAATTCCAATGTGTCAAGAAACGAAACATGCAAAGGTTCGAGCCTGCCGCACGCAGTGAACTCGAAAACCAGAATTCCTTGCATCCGGCTGATACGGAGCGCGGACCATGCGCGGGCAGGTACCTGTCTCGCTGTTTTCGACATTGACGTCCCACCGGCATCCGAGACACCATGGGAGCGCACCACTCAGCGCAACCTGTCGCCGCGAACCTGGCGTCTAACGTTCAGAAGTCCCCGCACGGGGGGTCCACTATGACTCTTTCATCGCTCTTCCGCTTTTCCGGCCTTCTCGCGTTTGCGGGTCTGCTTGGGATTGCGCCAGCTTTGGCGGACGTCAGCCACGTGCGCGTGGTCCGGCTCAGTGTGGCGGAAGGGGATGTGCGGTTTACGCGGGATACCAAGGGCAAAGATCCGCTGACCGACCCCGGCGCGCAGTGGGAGACGGCGCCGCTGAACCTGCCGATTCGCCAGGGCTATACGATCGCAACCGGCAATGGCCGCGCGGAAATTGAGTTTGAGAGCGGTGCGCTGGCGTTCCTCAGCAACAATACGGCGCTCGAGTTTTACGATCTTTCCCTCGAGGACGGGGCAAAGACGACCAGGCTGATTTTGCGCCAGGGGTCCGCGGAGTTTTATGTGAACCCGATCGCCGGCGATTACTTCAGCGTGACGGGCGGCGATTTTAGCGTCGAAGCGGCTGGCAAATCGCGGTTCCGCGTAAACAATTTTGACGACGGCAGCACCGTGGCCGTGGATCTCGGCCGCGTAAACGTGCTACAGAAGGACGGCACGACGCCCCTTGCGAAAGGCCAAACGCTCGCCGTGCAAGCCGGCGATGCGCTTTCGACGTCCATCACCAAGGGCGGCGACCTGGATGATTTTGACAAATGGGTTTCCGGGCGAATCGATGCGTTTGCCCAGGGGACGAATGCCAGTTTGCAGTACGGCAGCGGTTCCTATAACGCGGGCTTCGATGACTTGTACACGTATGGCTCGTGGTTTCCGGTGGCCGGCTATGGGTACGGCTGGCGGCCTTATGGCGCAGGATTTGGCTGGTCGCCTTTCAACGATGGCTGCTGGTTCTTCGATCCAATTTTTGGCTGGTCGTTTGCGGGCTATCAGCCGTGGGGCTGGCTGCCGTACCACTATGGGAGCTGGCTTTTCGAGCCGGGCTTCGGCTGGGTGTGGATACCCGGAGCATTTGGCGTCGGAGGCCCGACGGTGTGGCGGCCGGTTACGGCGACGTGGGTCCGGAACAAGGGCGGAATTATAGGAGTTGTTCCGATACATCCGCTGGACGCCAAAGGCAAAGCACCGCTGAACATGAGCCAGGGCATTCTTCCGGCAAGAGGGAACGGCTTAGGTCCAGTCGTGCAGCCCGCGTCCGGCGAACAGTGGAAGGTGCTGAAGTCGGCTCCCAAGCAGGCCCTGGCAAGCAGCCTGCCTGTTTCGCGAGCACCGGAGCTGATTTCGCGCAGCCTGTTTGCGGGAGGCCCTATCGCGCGCGGGGCTGCGCCCGTGCATGGGCCGGTGGTGGCGTTTGATCCGCAGGCACGGCGCTTTGGGAACGGTGTGCCGTCCGGCACCATCCGTGGCGGAGCCGTGGCCAACTCCCAGATGGCGGGTCAAACGGCTCGCTCCTCGAACGGTGCGCCCATGGGGGTTGTGAATGGCGCAAACGGCAGCCGGATGGCCACGGCTCGTCTAAACACGCCCGTGAACCGAACCGCAACGCCGCCTTCTGCCCGCATATCCGCGCCGCCCGCACCGCGCGGCGGAGCAGCTTCCGGCGGCTTTGGCGGGGGCAGGTCCTCCCCGGGCGGCTCGTTCGGTGGCGGACGCATTTCCGGGGGAGGCGGAGCCTCGCATCCATCCGGCGGCGGTACTTCCGGCGGCGGTCGCCCCCACTAGTCGTTGGTGCGCAGGCTCGCGCTTTCTTGCTCGAAGAGCATACCTGCGTATCCCACAACCGCATCGCGGTCCTTGGAGACATCGCCCGAAGTCGCATGGCGAACCAATTCCGCTTTTATGCCGCCCAGTTGCCGGAGAGCCGTGAGCAGAACGACCGCCGGACTCAAGCCGCACATCGAGATCTGCTCGCGCAGACAGGTCTCGTACAAGCCGCTCGCGTCGAGCATCAATAGCTTGTCAATCGCTTTGCGGTCCTTCTCGCGCGTCGTCGCTTCGTCCTCGTAGTGGTTCAGGTCCGAGGTCGTCAGCAAGAGAACCTCCTCGTGCTTTCGCAGAATTTGCGCCAACCCGATGCCGATGCTCTCGAGCTCCTCGAACCGCAGGGTGCCGAGCACAATGGGCACGAAGGAAAAATCCGGCCGCAGCACTTGCAGAAAGGGAAGTTGCACCTCGATGGAATGCTCAGTGGCGTGCGCGACGTCGTCTTCGCGCAGCGGAGGACAGAACGCGAGCAACTCGCCGGCGAGCGCAGCCTGGATTTGTGCGGTACCCAGCGGAGTGCTCCAGGGAACGGCCGAAGGAATGGCTGCTCTCTCTCCGCGCGGGAAGTGCCGGACGCCGAGAATGATCACCGTGGATGGAATCGCTATCCGGGAATACACGGAAGCAGCAACATGGCCCGAATAGTCGTACCCGGCATGAGGGACGAGGCAAGCGCGAAAGGGCGCGGGAGCCAATGGCGGACACTCCGCTTGCAGAAGACTCCGCACGGTGCGTTCCAATGCGGCAGGCTGCGCGGGGTAAAAGCGGCCGGCGACAGCGGGCGAGCGAAGCATAAGGGCGCTCCGCGGAGAACGGGGAATCAAATCGGGCGCGAGGGTTTGCCCTTGATCTTCACGGCTTGTTGGTTGGCCGGGTCATAGAAAATCGTGACTTTGTCGCCGTACTGGTAGCCGCCCTTATCAATGATCTGCTGCATTTTGTCCGCGGCCGGGCCGCTCAGGGCGAAAGTCTGAATGGCGAGGTCGTTGCCCTTCGCGCGCACGGTGATTTGTGCGCGATTCGCATTCATGACAAAGCCTTCAAACTTCGCCACGCCGGATTTCTGCCTGGGCTTGACGGCTTTTGCCACGATGGGCGCCGCGACGTCCGCAGCAACCGGCGCAACCACAGGAACCGGTACCTGCGCCTTAGCGGCAGGCGCCAGCGCCGCGAGCATCAAAGAAAACGGCAAAGCCAAAGCGCCGAATTGCCAGGCTCGGTTCATTCAATATCGTCCGTTGCGATGCGCAGCGATTTTAAGAAGCGCACGTCCTGCGGCGTCATGGTCAGCCGGGAAGCCGGCTTCGCCTCTGCCTGGTCGGCAAAGGAATCCTGATCCACCTGAATGCGCAAGGACTCGAGGAAGCGCCGATCCTGCGTGGTGAGCCGAGCGGCAACTTCCGCCGCATCTCGCTTCGCCAGGCCAATGGTGGCATCCAGCTTCAGAACAATGTCGTAGCCATGCGCGCGAACCCCTGCGATGGCGCCCGTAATGCGGTCGGACTCGGACACCGTATCGTTTATCGCGTGTCCCAATTCGCGAAGCAGATTCTTCAAATGATCGTCGAGTTGCAAAGCGGGGTCTCCCTTACTTCGGGCATTCTAGGCTCACGTTCGATTGGATACAAGAGAGGTTCGCGCCGTTGTCTCCAATAGGTCCATAGCCCCTTCGTTCAGTATTGGATGGCCGCGGCGGAGCGCGCGTCGCAACGGCGCGGTGAATGGCGCGGGGATTTTGCGCTAAGATTGCAGCATGGCCACTCTTTTGAACGCCAGCGCGGGCGCCCCGACAGGCTTTCGCCGCGTGTGGCGGGCGCTGCGCCAATTGTTTCATGAGCTTGTCGGGGCTGCTTTCGCGCTGCTTTTTCTCCAATGGATAGGCTCGGCGCTGCGTTTCTGGTCCCGCGACGTGGCTCACTGGTTGATCGGGTTGACCGGAGGCTTCGCCGCGCTTTTCCTTTTCTTTTCGGTGACTTCCTTCCGGCGCGCCCGGAGGCTCTAACCGCGTTGCGGCGCGAAGAGAAGGCCCACCCAACGATGGGGGACATGAACATCAAGGACGCGAAGCTGGCCGAGCGCAAAGAGCGATTCGCGACCATTTCGGGCATTCCTCTCGGCCGCCTTTACACGCCCGAGCACCTGCAGGGCTGGGATTCCGAAAGCGAACTCGGATATCCGGGTGAGTTTCCCTTCACGCGGGGCATTTACCCGACCATGTACCGTGGCCGCTTCTGGACCATGCGGCAATACGCGGGTTTCGGAACCGCAGCCGAATCGAACAAACGTTACCGCTACCTCCTGAGCAAAGGGCAGATGGGCCTGTCGGTCGCGTTTGATCTGCCCACGCAAATTGGGATGGACTCGGACCATCCGCTGGCGTTGGGCGAAGTCGGCAAGGTGGGCGTGGCCATCGACTCGCTCGAGGACATGGAAGTGCTGCTGGAGGGCATTCCGCTGGACCGCGTTTCGACTTCCATGACCATCAACGCTACGGCCGCGATTCTGCTTTGCCTGTATGTCGCGGTCGCTAAAAAACAGGGCGTGCCCCTCGAAAAGCTTTCGGGCACGGTGCAGAACGACGTGCTGAAGGAGTACATCGCGCGCGGGACCTACATTTATCCGGTCCGGCCGGCCATGCGCCTCGTTACTGACATTTTTGCCTGGTGCCGCGATCATCTGCCGCGCTGGAACACCATTTCGATTTCCGGATATCATATCCGCGAAGCCGGGTCGACGGCGGTGCAGGAAGTAGCATTTACTCTCGCGGACGGCATCGCCTACGTGCAAGCCGCGCGGGAGGCGGGGCTTAACGTCGATGATTTTGCGCCCCAGCTTTCCTTTTTCTTCAACGCGCACAGCGACCTGCTCGAGGAGATCGCGAAATATCGCGCCGCGCGGCGGCTCTGGGCGCGCATCATGCGCGAGCGCTTTGGCGCGCGGGATACCCGGTCGCTGCTCCTTCGCTTCCATGCGCAGACGGCGGGATCTTCGCTCACCGCGCAGCAGCCGGAGAACAACATCGTGCGCGTCGCGATTCAGGCGCTCGCGGCGGTGCTGGGCGGCTGTCAATCGCTGCACACCAATTCGCTGGACGAAGCCCTGGCCCTGCCCACGGAAGACGCGGCGCTGATCGCGCTGCGGACACAGCAGATTGTCGCGTACGAGACGGGCGTCGCCAACACGATTGATCCAGTCGGCGGATCGTATGCAATCGAGTGCCTGACGAACGAAATTGAGCAAGGGGCGCGCGACTACCTTGCGAAGATCGACGCCATGGGAGGAATGCTGCGAGCCATCGAATCGGGCTTCGTGCAGGCCGAAATTCAGAAGGCGGCTTACGATTTTCAGCGCGCAGTGGAATCGAAGGAGCAAATCGTGGTCGGCGTCAACGAATTTGTCGCCGAAGAAGAGCGGCGAATCCCGACTTTGCGCATCGATCCGGAGATCGAGCGCGCACAGATAGCACGGCTCCGGGCTCTGCGCGCCAAACGGGACGCATCAAGAACGCACTCCGCCCTCGCCGAGCTGGAACGCCGGGCGGCAAGCAATGAGAATTTGCTGCCGGCGATTCTCGCCGCGGTGGAAGCCTGCGCCACGGTGGGCGAAATCTCAGACGTCCTCCGCCGCGTCTTCGGCGAATACCGGGAGGCCGTCGTCATCTGAAGCAGCGGCCTCTGGAACTTCCGCGCCCGCCCGCGCGGCTCTGTAGTATTCTTCCCCATCTCCGCCATGAGGCTGATCCTTGCTTCCGCATCGCCGCGACGCGCGGAAATTTTGCGCGATGCGGGCTTGCCATTTGCCGTGATGTCCTCGGCGGTGGACGAAACACCTTATCCCGGGGAAACACCGCAGGATCATGTGCAGCGGCTGGCGCACGCCAAGGCGGAACTCGTCGCGGCGCGCGCGGTCGGCCCGGCCATCGTAATCGCTGCGGATACCGTGGTAGCCCTTGATGGCCGCATCCTCGGCAAACCGCGCTCAACGGATGACGCCCGGCACATGCTCGAGCAGCTTTCCGGCCGCACCCACACGGTGCTTACCGGAGTCGCGCTGATTCGCCTGCCGGACGCCGAGCGACGCGCGTTCGTTGAATCCACTCTCGTGCATTTCGCGCCGCTGGAAGAAAACGATATCGTGCAATACCTGGCAACGGACGAGCCTTACGACAAGGCCGGCGCTTACGCGATTCAGGGGCGCGCCGGCAAATTTATCCCGCGGATCGAAGGCTGCTATTTCAATGTGGTTGGATTGCCGCTCGCTCGCCTCGTGCAGACCTTGCGGGAGCTAGGCTGGTCCGAAGACAACTCCTGAACATTCGCGTGTCAGGCCCAAAAAAGGAGAGGCGCCCATTACAGGGCGCCTCGCCGACACTGCTTACGGTTACGCAAAGGGTTTAATGCTTTGTGCCCGGCTGCGTCCGGCCGTTGTGCTTTTTGTTGTAAATGTTGCGCGAGGCGCGGTTCTGTTCGCGGTTCACCTGGGCCTTCTCGGCGCCGGTGAGCTTGCCGCCGTTGGCAGCGCGATCGGCCGCCACCTGACGGTTGATGTTCTTCTGCTGATTTTCAAGCTTCGCGGTCTCCCCCGCCGTCAATTGCCCGCTCTTGATCCCCTGCGCGATGCGATCCTGCTGATTCTCGCGGCGCTGGCCAACTTCGTTGTTTCCGTAATGCGCGGTGTTGGCGTTGTG
>DASRCZ010000034.1:0-11515 GCA_035652855.1 Candidatus Acidiferrum sp. | reverse complement strand
TGGCACTTTGACGATGGTAGGAGATGCCGACCCCCTGAACGATATCTGTTCATCGCCGACTCGGAACCAAGGGCAAATGGCGGGGAGGAACATTGGCGACTTGCTGAATGCGGCCGGAGTGACCTGGGGATCGTTCATGGGTGGATTTGATGTGACAGCGGTCAACAGCAACGGCACGACAGGGTGCAACCGGAGTTCGGCAGGAATCGCATCCCCCAGCGGCACGCTTGACTATATTCCGCACCACGCCTTCTTCCAATACTACGCGTCGACGGCCAACCCGCGGCATACTCGCCCGGCCTCGATCGCGGAGATCGGCCATGACGGACCGGCGAATCACAACTACGACATCAACGACTTCTTCGCAGCGCTGAAAGCGCACCGGCTGCCAGCGGTCAGTTTTCTGAAGGCGCCGGCGTTCCAGGACGGGCACGCCGGCTATTCCGATCCGCTCGACGAACAGACATTCATCGTGAACGTGATCAATGCGCTGCAGAAATCCAGCGACTGGGATAGCACGGCGGTGATCCTTCTCTATGACGACTCGGACGGCTGGTACGACCACGTGATGAGTCCCATCGTGAATCAGTCGAGCAGTCCGGCAGACCTGCTGACCGGACCAGGCGCATGTGGCGACGGCAGCACTGCGCTACCGGGGCCACAGTCCGGCGCAACGCACGCTCAGGGCCGGTGCGGTTATGGCCCGCGGCAGCCCTTTTTGGTGATTTCGCCGTGGGCAAAGCGGAATTTTGTGGATCACACAGTGACGGATCAGACTTCGGTTCTGCGATTCATTGAAGACAACTGGCTCGACGGGGAGCGCATCGGGGAAGGCTCGTTTGACGGCATCGCCAACTCGATCGAGCAAATGTTTGACTTCGAGCATCATCGGGAGGACGACGGGCGGGTGTTTCTCGATCCGGGCACGGGGCTCGTCATCGACCGGGACCACGACGGGCACGGTCACTGAAAAAGCCCATCGTTTGCGGGCAACGGCAACGGGCGGAGGAGGCGTGCCGCCGCACAGGGCGGCGCGCCTCTTCTTTGCGGTTTGTGGTTTTCATCGCGCGGCGATGAATCTCAGGAAAGATGATGAACGAACCATTTTCCAATCTGTTTGTCCATGCATGGACGCGGCGGCAATTTCTCCGGCGTTCTGGAGGCTTCGTCCTGGCATGGAAAACGCGCGGCGCGGTGTGCCCACAAGCGCCCACTTCGCACCGCCTGCTGGACACGGAGTCGCTCGAGAAGTTTGTGGATCCACTTCCGATACCGGCGGTGATTCGCGCCTCGGGCAAGCGTCCTCATCCTGAACACCCGGGTATTTCCATTCCCTTTTATCGGGTGGCGATGCGGGAAATCAGGGTGAAAGTCCATCGCGATTTGCCACCGACGCGGTGCTGGGGCTTTGGCGAGTCTTCGCCGGGACCCACGTTCGAGACGCGCAGCGGCGAGCCGGTGCTGGTGGAATGGGGAAATGAGCTGCCGCGGGCACATTTCCTTCCGGTCGACCACACCATTCACGGGGCGGAAGCTGGCAAACCGGAGGTGCGCACGGTGACGCATCTGCACGGCGCGAAAGCGCCGGCAACGAGCGACGGCTACCCCGAAGACTGGTTCGTTCCCGGCCAAGGCGCGACCTACTTTTATCCGAATCAGCAGGAAGCAGCACATCTCTGGTATCACGACCACGCCATCGGCATCACCCGCCTGAACATGTATGCCGGGCTTTTCGGGAACTATTTTGTACGGGATGCCGTTGAGGACGCGCTGAATCTGCCCAAGGGACGCCACGAGATACCGCTGACGCTCGCGGACCGCTCCTTCGATGCCGGCGGCCAGCTCTCGTACACGGTTTCACCGGATCCGGCATCGCCGTGGGTGCCGGAGATTTTCGCCGATGCCGCGACGGTAAATGGGAAGCTGTTTCCGTACCTCGAAGTCGAGCCGCGGAAGTACCGGTTCCGCGTGCTCAACGCGGCGAACGCACGTTTTTTTCGGCTGGCACTCTCGAATGGGAGAGAGTTCCATCAGATTGGAACGGATTTGGGGCTGTTGCCAGCCCCGGTAGCGCTTAAATCGCTGGTCCTGGCGCCGGCGGAGCGAGCGGATCTGGTCATCGATTTCTCGGAAAGCGCGGGCGAGCATATTGTGCTCAACAATGGTTTGCTTAGCGTGATGCAGTTTCGCGTGTCGAGGGATCCGGTTCGGGATTCGAGCACGCTCCCTGCAGCTTTGCGCCCGGTCGCAAAAATCGCCGAATCGGAGGCAGTGCAATCGCGAATTTTAACGCTGGGCGAAAAAGACGATAAAAGCGGGAATCCCGCCATGATGCTGCTGAACAACGCGCATTGGAACATGCCGGTTACGGAATCGCCCAAGTTGAATTCCGTCGAAATCTGGAGTCTGCTGAATTTCACCGACGACTCGCATCCGGTTCATCTCCATCTGGTGCGATTTCAGATTCTTGACCGGCGGCCTTTTGAGCCCGAGTACTACTACAAAGGCGGAGAAATCCGGTATACCGGGGCAGCGGTTCCACCCGCCGCAAACGAAGCGGGATGGAAGGACACGGTCCAGGCGCATCCAGGCATGGTGACGAGGATCATCGCGCGGTTCGAGGGCTATCCGGGGCGGTACGTTTGGCACTGCCACATCCTCGAGCATGAGGACAACGAAATGATGCGGCCGTATGAAGTAGTGCCCTAGTGTGGCGGAAGGGTTTCAAGCCGGTTGCGAGCGGCTCAGGAGCCGGAGTAGAGCTGAAAGGGCGCCCAGTAGAAGGGCTTGGCGAAAACGTTGCCAGAGTGGATGAACTTTAGCTTCGCGTCTCGCAGCGCGGTCGCAGGGTCCTTCCCCGCCGTCAGTTCGGAGTACAGTTGATTCATGAGCTGCGGAGTGGCTGTATCGCTGACTTCCCAGAGCGCGCCGATCACGTTATGGGCGCCAGCACGAAGAAAGGCCCAGGAAAGACCGACGAGGCCCTCGCCGGAGTAAGCGCGAGTGCCGGAACCGTTGCACGCGGAAATGGTCACCAGATGCGCGTTGAGACGGTGCTTTACAATGTCGCGCGCGTAGAGTTTGTAGGCATCGCCCTCGGAGCTTTCCGGACTAAGGATGACGGCGGACTCGAGCGGCCGGGTGCGGCTGGCGCTCCCGTGCGTGACGAAATGCAGGTAAGAGTAGCGCTCGGGGTTGCTCGCCAGATACGCGGATGCGGTGGCCTTCTGGCGCGAGAGTACGACGCGCTGATCCGCCGGAAAATATTTTTCAACGAGCGCCATCTCCTTCGGCGCTTGCGGCAGCGGAGGAAAATCCGCGCTCGCTTGCAGCGCATCGCCGACGAGCAACAGATCCGCGGCACAGGAACTCTTGTTCACCCTGAGGGAGGAAGAACCAGCCTTACCGAAACCAACACGGGGCAAACACGGCGCTGCCGGGGACCCCGGCGCCGCTGAATGCGAAGCTCCGGCAGCTCCGGAAGCGAGCAGCGTAAGCGAATTCGCCGTGGTAAGGGTCACGTCCTCAATCCAGAAATGGGGCCGGGGCTCCGGAACGATGAGTGTCTCGAAATTCAGCGTATACAGAGCTCCATCGGGGAGCACAACCACGCGGGAGTCCGCCGGGATGAATTTTTTCGCCGGCGCAACCAGCAGCTCATAGAGCTTTTCGCCATCCGCCGCGGCGGTGTGCAGCACGTCCGCTCCCGCCGCCTGGGCTTGACGATACGACTTAGCGAGTGGCTCGATCTCGCCGGCAGCCGGGAGCGAAACGAGCACGGTTTTTTCCGGCGTGATCACCCAGAGATAGGAATGCTTTTGACCGAGCCAATAGATCAGCAGGCTTGCGCGCAAACGCCGCGCGAGGCTTTCGGGATGCAGCGGCGCATTCGCTCGCACCGGCTCATCCGCAGCAAGCCCTTCCGCGAGTGTCCTCGCGCGGCTGAGTTCCGCCTGCTTCAGCGCGCCGGCAGCACGTCCGTGCCGCACGAGGAAATCGATGTAATCGCCGTAAACCGCGATACCGCTGGAAAGGAAACTCAGGCGCAACTCGTCGTGATTGATCGAGCGGCGCGCTTTCTCTATCGTCGCAATCGCGGCGCGATACAAGCGGCCGGCTTCCGCGGTCTCCCCCATGGCATCCCGCACTCCAGCCTGACCGGACTGGGCTTCCCAGCGCAGCGGCGTCTCCGCGGTTGCATCGGAGAAAACGTCCTGGAACCTGCGGTACGCGCCGGCAAAGCGCTTCTCCGCGGCGGCAATACTGCCGGCCAGCAGCTTTGATTCGGGCGTGCCGAATTTGTCCTGCCCGCTCTCCTCCATCTGCAATGCCTGTTCATTGAACTGTTTCGCTTCGGCAATGCGGCCGGTTCGGAGCAACACGCGTGTCAGGGTATTGAGGCACGCCGTTGTCGTCTGCGCGTTCTTGAGTCTGAGCGCGTCGGCGAGCGTGCTGCGCGCCAGATGTTCCGCCGCAGCGTAGTCGCCCATCGCGATATACGCATCGGCCATTCCCGAGAACCAATACGCCGAGAGTACCGGAAGTCCGGTTTTTGCCGAAGCCTCTGCCCCTTGTTTGTAGTACTCGAGCGACGACTCGAAATCTCCCAACTCGTAATGGCTCCATCCCAAATTTCCGAGAATCGTTGCCACATTACCTTGCATTTGAAGCTGTTCGGAAAGCCGCAAGGCCGGGGAATACAAGTCCAACGCTTCATCAAAGCGGTTCTCCAGCGTGGCCAGACGGGCCAGGTCCGCAAGCGAGTCTGCCTGCAAAACCAGGGAGCCATGCTGGCGCGCGACGGCCAATGCATTTCGGTAATCGCGTTCGGCTTCGGAGTAATCCCGCTCGTCAACGGCTACAGCCGCTTGCGCGATTAGCAATTGCGCGGAGTAGACCGGAAGCAAGTGCCCGACTAATTCCTGAGCTTTCAAAAAATCCGCCTTCGCTTCCGAGAACTGTTGATTCAGGCGATGCGCGACACCCAGGTAATACCAACGCTGTTCGGGTATTTCGGTCGAGGAAAGCGCCGGCGGAGGTTCCGGCCCAAGAAGTGCAAGAGCTGCCTTTGTTTCCGACCGTGAGACCAGAATGCGTGCTTTCAACAGAAGGAATCGCCACTTCCAGAGGCTATCTTCGTCTCCCCAGCGGAGGAGCGCGGAGTTCACTGAAGCCAGGGTCGACGAAAAATTGCCGCGGTCGACGTCCGTTTTTATCCGGTCATAGGCGGCCTGGCCTGGCCGGCAGGCCGAACAGCCCAGAGACAAGAGCAATCCGCAAATAAAACACCATGGATCTACGGTCCGGAGGGCGGTACGGGCTGGCCGTTGGAGCGGGTTTCGGCAGCGGTGATGGCGGCGACGTGCGGCGAACCAAGTTCGAGGCGGAGCATTGTCAGTGTTCGCGTGCTTTCTTCGACGAAAAGCTCGGCCAAATAGATGCGGCCAAAATTCTTCACTTCGATCAGGTGCTTCTTCGCGTCCACACCCGGAAGCTTTGTTTCGATTTTCTCGACGAGAGAACAAATGGCTACCCGGCCCTTGGGATCGATGCCGACCATTCTCCCGTTTTTCTTGTCGCTTGCAATACCCTTGCCGATCACATCGGCAGCGGTCCTATTCTCGACGAGCAGTTTGTGCCGCAACGTCACTTTTACATCCTGACCGGCGATGCGCAGGACTTCAAAGCGGCTGTCTTCGGCAACGATGTGCGGCTCGGGATCGCCGACCTTGTGCACGGAAGTCAGCCGAGAAACGATGCGATCGGCCGTGACCGTGCCAAGGATGTTCAGGCCTTCGATCACCGCGCTCGCATGAGTCACGTAGGAGTCGCCGGAATCGCCGACGCGGCGCTTGCCGGAAATATGTGTGTGCGCATGCTTGAACTGAACATAGTCGAGAAATCGGAAATTCTCGACCGTGGACTCCGCGTGCCCGCCAATGGTGGGCAAGGAGGTCGCGGCTTGCGCGGGAATAATGCTCCAGGTGGGATGGCGAAATTCGCCACTGAACGCGTGACCTTCCGCGTGAAAGTGAAACGGTATGCGTTGCTGAGCCATGGGGACACCTCAGCTTTCAGGAAGATTTCGGAAACGGGAGTAACATCCTATAGAGCTATTGCCCGAATGCAACGGTAAAAGCAAAGCGCTGGACTTCGGCGGCGGTTGAGGTCTGCCCGGATGGGGACGGCTGAGACTCGCCCGTCTGCGAGGAGGGAGCTGCGGCAGTGAAAACAAGGGTGTAGCGGCCGGCGTTGCGCACGAGGCCTGGGGGGACCGGCAGGTGGAGCGACTGGTTGGCTTCGCTAGCCGCGATCTTCGCTTGCAACAGGGCGCGGCCGGAAGGATCGCGCAATTCGGCGGTGTACGAGGCGGCGTTAACCGAGGGAGTGAAATCAAAATCGAGCAGAAAACCTTCGCGGGGACGAATGGTCAGGCTGGCACCGCTAGCGCCCCGCGTATCAACGAGCCGCACGGAAGGGCCATAAACGTCCGCGGCGAATTGAGCGGAAGCGAGCTTGAGCCGGGGAATCTGGACCACATTCTGGTAAGCCACCAAGAGCAGGAGCGCGGCGGCAAAAACGGGAGCGGCAAACGAAGGCTTGAGCCAGGCAAGGCCGAACCAGCCGGACTTTTCGCGAGCAGTCGAAGCTGATCCGCCACGCAGGCGTTGCGCTTGCGACGGAGTTACCGGAGCGAGAATAACGTTGCGAGCCTCGCCGCGGAAGACCTCGCGGGCAGTGTCAACAAAGGCGGCGGCGGTGCGGACCTGCAAGGCGCACTCGGCACATTCAAAATAGTGAGCCTCATATGCATCGCGGAGATTGGCAGGCAGTTCGCCCAACACGTACTTTTCCGCAGCGTTCATGCGCAGGGCCTCAGTATGGTTCATATTTGCCATCCAAGGTGTAGTGCCGGGGCAGAGTAGTTCGTTTCAAGTGTTTTCTCCCGCCACAGCGACGCCGGATACCGGCGTTTGCTGCCGTCTCTCAAACAAGGAGCGAAACCTTTCCTTGGCACGATGAAGGCAAACACGCAGGTAGTCGCGATCGACGCCGAACGTACGGCAGACTTCGTCTTTCTCTTTTTCCTCCAAAAAGATAGCGCGGAGGAGGTCGCGGTCGCGGGCGGGCATTTCGGCGAGGACTTCGTAAACCTGCCGGCGACGCTCCTGTGTAACCAGCATGCCCTCTAGGTCTATCGCCTTGTCGGGGATTTCAAAGTGCGAATCGTCGAGCGGATCGGCGCTGCGGATGGAGCGGTAATATTCATGTAAGACGTTCTTACAGATGGAGTTAACAAAGGCTCCGAAACGCTCGGGCTGACGGACGCCACCTTCTCTTCGCAGAGCAGAGATGACGCGAATAAAGGTGTCCTGGGTGAGGTCGTCGATACGGTCTGCCGGAATCAGGCGGGCGCGCATCATGATATGGAGGAGCGGCTGGAAATAGGCGACGAAATGCTGCTGAGTGGCGAAATCGCCCTCACGCAGGCGCTCGACATAGGCCTGGTCAAACGAAAAGAATTCCAAGCGCCCTCCGGCAAACCACAGAACCTAAAACAGGTGCCAAATAGGGGAGTATAGCGAGGGCAACAGCAAGGGGCAATGAACTGGGAAGCGCCGCCGGGCGGGATGCGAGGTTGCAGAAGCCGCTCGGGAGCATCGCAAAGGGAGCCGTAGCGATTTCAATTACTCCCGAAATGAAACGAACGAGACCCGGGCCGCACTACAAAAGTGTAGGAACCCCGCTGCATGGGAGTGCTTATCCGTGGGGACTACCTTCGTCCTCACGTGCCCCGTCAGGCGTATCTCCGCGCCGTCTGACGGCATGGAGATGTGCCCACCCCTTTGAAGGCAGAGGCGGAGGTGGGAAATCGGAGGAAGTGTGTCGCGACAGTTTGGGTCCATTCGTCCCCGGAGCATCGAAAAACACGCAAACCAGGGCCGTCAGGGCGTGCAAGGCGAAATGGGAAGAGATGCCGTACACGCGCTGAGCGTGGAATTCGTGGCCAAGCCGAACCAAGCGCAGCGCGCGCAGACGGCTGTGCCCGCGGCGGTAAACAGCACGCTGCGAAATGTAACCGGATTTGCCGGATACCTGGTGATGAGTTCTGAACAGGAAGCGCGTCTGATGAAGGTGATCACGTTCTGGAAGGGCGCGGAGGGCGGGCAGCGCTGCATGCAGAACACGCGATGGCTCCGCAAGCTGCTGGAGCCGTATCTGGATGGCGGGCTGAAATGCCGGACCTATATCACGCATTTTCCAGCGTCAAATTTGATTTCGGAGAGACTTGCGGAGCCGGAAGATGAGGAAGTGATGGCAAGCGAGAGGAAAGCCGAAGTGCTCTGCGTTGCGTGATGCGGTTTCGAGCGTGATACCAGCGTGAAATCTAGGTGAGGGTTGAAACAGGAATGGGCGAAGCGATGGCGGGCCAGACTTGCAGCGTTGGAGCGTGCCGGGACCTTGGAGTGGCGGTGCTGGGCGAGCAAACCTTGTGTCTGGAGCACTTCGTAGCGCGGTGCTACGAGCAGCTTGGCGAGGTGGATCCGCGAGGACGCGCGATACCCGCAGGGGCGCTGCAACTCGCGGCGCAAATGGCCCGGGTGGAAGAGTGTTCAACGCAGGCGCTGCGGGTCTCCTTAACGACGGATAGGCTCAGCAATCTGGAGCGCGGACGGTTGCTGGACCTGCTGCTCTGGGCCGGCGAACTCTATGTGCTGCTGCGGAGGCCGGGCGTGCGTTACGGCCAGCCGGATGTTTGGGAAGGCGCACGAATCGAGGAACGCCAAGCGATGGCACCGGAGTCGTAAGGCGAACTCCAGGCGAGGTCAGCTAGCCAGCTTGAGATAAGGCCAGGACTCGCGAATCCTGCCGACGATGGTTTTGAGCCGGTCGGCCGTGCCCTTGAGAATATAAAGAGACCAGCACGCGGCGCAGATACCCTCCGGCTCGACAAAGACGGTGCTCCTCATGTTGCAATGGGAACAGAGGCGCGCGGGGTAATACAGTTCAGCGGTCGCTCGGACATTCGCAGCCTCGGCCATATCCATCACCGCAGTGGCCAAACGAACCTCGCATGGATCCCAAGGAATGGCTTTAGAATCGCGCATTGAATCCCCCTTGTAGTCTTCTTTGCAGCGCGGCGGCTGGCCGCACACGTCACCTACTCCCAAGGACGCGGACCCCAGGATTGCGGCGAACGAGGCCGAGAGGGAGTGTGGTGGCAGGGAATTATTCAGAAGAGCATCATAGGCTCAATACCGTAAACTACGTACGTCCCCGGCAATTAGAGCTTGCATGTAATGGCATCTCGCTATATTTGTATTGCTCATAACACGCAACGAGGGGAATCTCATTCGATTTCCGGCGGGCCGATCCCAGGCCGTCCCGCACGGACGCGGATACTAGGGCAGTTCGCTCGCGATCCTCTCGCCAACGATCTGGGTTCCAGGCGACCGCAACGGAGGAGCAGCCATGAATCTCCTGGATGGATCGCTAGGCACGAGCGGGCTGATCCCGCACGGCTTCTGCTATCAATGGAAGGGCGGCCTGGTGTGGCTGCATGCGGCCTCGGACGCGCTGATTGCTCTTGCCTATTTCACGATTCCCTGCGCGCTGATGCTGCTGGTGCGAAAGCGCCGGGATGTGCCATTTCACTGGATGTTTGTGTGCTTCGCTGTGTTCATCCTAGGCTGCGGAACAACGCATGCGATGGACGTGCTCACGCTGTGGGTGCCAGCGTACTGGGTCTCGGGCGCTGTCAAGGCGGTTACGGCACTGGCCTCGGTTCCGACAGCGGCATTTCTTATGCGGATGCTGCCCCAGGCCATAGAGCTGCCGAGTCCGGCGCAACTGCGGGCAGCAAACGAGGAATTGCGGAAGCAAAGCGAGAGCCTGCGGCAGAGCCAGCAGCGGTTTCAGCAAATGGCGGAAAACATCCGGGAGATTTTCTGGGTCATGGACGCGGAAACCAAGGCGGTGACCTACGTGAGTCCGGCATTCGAGCAAATCTGCGAGCTCCCGGCAGCGTTTTTGAAATCGGAAGCGATGTCCTACATGAAACTGATTCACGCGCAAGACGGCGAACGGATTTTGAAAGCGCTGGACCGGATGGCGGAGGGGCACGGCTTCGACGAGGAATTTCGTATCGTATGCCCGAACGGAAAAGTGAAATGGCTCCGGTCCATCGCTTCTCCGGTGAAGGATGAGACGGGGCGAATCGCCACGTTCGTGGGGTCAGCGCAAGATGTAACCGTTCGCAAGGAAATGGAGGCTATTCTGCGGGAAAGCGAGGACCGGTATCGCGACCTGGTCGAACATTCCACGGACCTGATCTGCACGCACACCCTAGACGGGCGGCTGCTCTCGGTAAACGAATTGCCGGCAAAGGTTCTGGGCTATACGAAAGAGGAATTGCTAAACAGGCCGATGAGCGACCTGCTGCTGCCCGAGGCTCGCGCAGAATTTGAAGAAGCCTTGATAAAACTTAAGAAAGAGGGCTTCGTCAAAGGACTGATGGTTGTGGTGACGAAGAGCGGGAAGCAGCGCATCTGGGAATATCACAACACGTTGCGAACCGAGGGAGTGGCTCCTCCGATCGTGCGCGGAGTAGCGCACGACGTCACCGAGCAAAAGCGCATGGAGCGGGAATTGCGGCGCTCGGAGGAAAAATTCGCGAAAGCGTTTCTGGCCAGCCCGCACGCGATCGCGATTACGACGCTCAACGACGGCCGGGTCGTGGACGTGAACAGAAGCCTGCTCGAAATGACAGGTCTGCGGAGCGAGCAGGTGATTGGCCGGACTGCAGGCGAGCTTGGGATCTTTGTGAGTCCGAGAGAGAGGGAGGAAATTGTAGCGGAGATCCGGAAGACGGGGCGGGTGCGAGCGCGCCAGGTGGTGCTGCAGAAGCCTGCCGGCGATCATTTGATCATCAAGTATGTGGCGGAGACGATTGAACTTGGCGGGCGCAAGTGCCTGCTTTCGGTGTGCGAGGACGTAACGGAACACAAGCGCGCGGAAGCGCGGCTGCTGGAATACGAAAAAGCCGTCGAGGGCCTGGAGGAAATGATCGCGGTTGTTGACCGCGACTACCGCTACTTGCTGGCGAATCAAGCCTTTTTGCGCTACCGGAACATGACGAGGAGCGAGGTCGTGGGCCGGTTCGTTTACGAGGTGCTAGACAAGACATTTTTCGAGCAGGTGGCCAAGCCCCGCATGGACGAAGCGTTTGCAGGAAAAGCCGTGAAATACGAGACCAAATACTCCTATCCGGGAATCGGCGAACGGGACGTGGCCATTTCCTATTTTCCCGTGGATGGAGCGGAGGGCGTGGACCGGCTCGCGTGTGTGGTGCAGGACGTCACCGATCGCAAACGGACGAACGAGGAATTGCACCGGCTTTCAGGCCGATTGCTGCAAATGCAGGATGAAGAGCGGCGAAAGATCGCACGAGATCTGCACGATTCCACGGGACAAGAGCTCGTTGCGCTGGCAACGACATTGAGCCAGGTCCACG
>DASRCZ010000033.1:0-2366 GCA_035652855.1 Candidatus Acidiferrum sp. | reverse complement strand
ACGAAACTGGACTTTTCCGGGTGCGACGTCGAGATGGAGAATCGCTTTTCCGGAAAGGTACGCGAAGAGCTTGCGGCGCGCGGACATAGGATTGAATGGAAGGGCGCCTACACCAGCGATGTGGGCGGAGGGCAGGCGGTCATGCGCGATTTCGCAACCGGCGTCAATTACGGGGCGTCGGACCCTAGAAAGGACGGCCAAGCCGCCCCGGAGATGCCGCTCGAGTAGGTCAAAACTACCCGGAAGGTACAGCGAAGAAGTCGCAAAGAGTGGTAAGGGAATGCACGCCAAGGGAACAGGTGTGCCGAAGAGCGAAGCCGTCTCGCTTTGCGAAATACGTAAGTGGCTGATAACAGGCAGCTTGTTGCCGTGGCGGCTGGTGTCCTGTTTGCAGCCAGCATGCCGACGCCTGTGTCGCTGACCGCAGCCACGCGGCGCGGCGTGGAGCATTTGGGATGATGTCCGTTACCCGTGGTCTAGGTTTGCGCTCATTCCTGCTCGCTGGGTCGGTGCTGCTGACCGTTTCTGCCAGCCACGCGCAAACGACCGACGTTTCTGGCAGCTACCAATGCGTTCAAGTGAAAATCAAAGGCAGGGCTCAACCGTGCACGGCAGCGCCGCTGATTCTGAAGCACGATGGCCACTTCGAACTGCGGGGCTGGGAAGGGAAGTACGAAGTGAGCGGCGAATGGGTCGAGCTTTCCGATTCTCTGCTGAAGACACGCGTGAAGATTGAGCCGGGACACAAAATGGTGCTGCGCTTTTACGGAAAACAAGGCCTGGTGGAGATCTTCTATGAGCGGCGCAGAGCCGAGCTCGGAAAGATGTCGCTGGGCTGAAGAGGAAGAAGCGGCCGCTCTCGCGCGCCAGGTGAGAATGGAGCGGTCCGAACGGCGACGGCAATACATCTCGGAGCGGTGCGGCTCTCCTCGCCGACCGCGCGCGGACAAGTACCGCTTCTGCCGCGGAGCCCTTGGGGTGAAGAGCACTCAGTTCAGCGGAGCGTCGTAGGCAGCCGCGGCAATTTCGCCGAGCGCCTGGCCGGCCACTTCCTGTGCGGCATCTCCCTCAGCAGGCAGCGAGACGTGATTCACGTAGGCGGCGAACGCGAGTTTGCGGCCGCTTGCAGTGATCACGAAGCCCACGAGGCCCTTTCCATTCAGCATCATCTTGCGGTTGAGCCGGTCCTCGGAGTTGAAGGTGCCGGTTTTGGCGAAGACGTGTCCGGCGCCGGGATTGTTCACTTGAATTTTGGCGAGCGTGCCGTCCTTTCCGAGGATGGGGAGGGCGCGGAAAAAAGAATCGAAATCCGGACGAGTGGCCCAATACGCCATGTAGTGGGCCATGAAGTCAGGCGAGAAGAGATCGGCCCAATCACCTCCGGCGCCGTCACCTTGCGAAACGCCGGACATATCGAGTCCCGCCGCGCGGAGGAAATCGTGCTCGATGGCGAAGCCGGCGGCGAGAGGATTTGCGGTATCGCTGGCGCCGAGCGCGCCGAGGAGGCAGGGTCCCATGCCGGCGTGGAGATTCTGGCTGACCTTGAGCGTGACCTTGATTTCCTCGGAGAGCGGAAGGGATACATAGTCGGCCAGAAGATTTTCCTGTGTGTAGCCGCGCGCGATGGGTTTGAAGTCAGGCTGTGCGGTGACGAGCGCGCCTTTGATCTTTACGCCTTCCTGCTGGAGGACCTCACGGAGCACGGTTTCGGCGAAAAGCGTGGGCGAGGGAACGGCAATGGCAGCAGTTTGTGGCTGGACGCCCATCGGTAACGAGCCGGTGAGGGTAATTTGGACGGTGCCATTCGAATTGCTCACGATCTCGGGATCGTTTAGGACCGGGCGGCTTCCGGCAGGCGAAGTCGTTAGCCGGTTCACGAAATGCGCATAGGAAGTCTTTGGCGAGGTTTCAAGGCTTACTGGGTCACCGGCCTTTGCGCCTGGAGTGCCGACGACGTCGATGACGTTATCGTTGACCATAATCGAGGACATGACCACGTTCGTGCCGCCTTCGCGGGGACCATCGGGGAAGAGGGTGGTGTCAATGAGCACGCGGCCGGTGATCTCGCGGACGCCTTTCCGAGCCACGGTCTGAGCGAGTTGCCGGATGACCGCGAGGGGATCGCCTTTCAGGGCGGGTCCGTTGTAAGAATGATCCTCGTCCACGAACGCCAAGGTGCCGTCCGGCTGGATGCGGTTGGAAAGATTCGGATCGCCGCCGGCAACTAGGACGAGATCGCCCTTGAGCTTACCTTTTTTGTCGAGAGAACCAAGGCGATAGACGCGGGTATGAAAGCGAAAGTCCGGGCCAAGCTTGGCGAGCAGAGCGCCCTCCGTGAGTGTTTTGGTGGTCGAGGCGGGGACAAA
>DASRCZ010000032.1:0-7782 GCA_035652855.1 Candidatus Acidiferrum sp. | reverse complement strand
ATCGCTTTCATCGCGCGTCCGGTGCCTTTCGAACGAATGAAGGGGCGATATCGGGAAAATCCGGCGCGGCCAGATTCATTTCGCGAGCAGCTCGGGCTTTAGTTGAGACAGAGTTTCGAGCCCAAGATGCCGGACGACCACTTCCACGCCCTCTTTCGAGCGGAGGTGACGCGCAAGCTGCTCCGCCAGAAAAACAGAGCGGTGCTGCCCGCCCGTGCAACCGAAGGACACCATGAGATTTTTGAAGCGCCGCTCCCGATAATTCGCGACAGTCGCATCCACCAGCGAAAACACCCCAGCGAGAAACTGGTGCACGCTCTCCTGTTGGTTGAGATATTCCATGACCGGCGCGTCCTTGCCGGTCAGGGGCTTGAAGCGTTCCTCGCGCCCGGGGTTCGGAAGTCCCCGCCCGTCAAACACGAATCCGCCGCCGTTTCCGGATTCGTCCCGGGGATGGCCCTGGTGGAACGAAAAGCTGAATATGCGCACGACCAGATTGTCGGCCTCGGAAGAGAGTCCCTGCAGCTTTTCCGAAGCCAGCATGCTCTGGAAAGCCGACATCAGCGTCGGCAGCTCGATGGGCAGCTCCGCGTTGTGCAAAAGCCAGCGAATGTTCTTCAGCGCGTACGGCACGCTCTGCAGAAAATGCGCGCGCCGCTCATAGAAGCCGCGGAAACCGTACGCGCCGAGCGCCTGCAAAATGCGGACATAAACGTAAGCGTGGTAATAGCGGAGAAATTCCGCTCGATCGAGCGCAATATGGCGAGCGAGGCTTTGCAGATAGTGTTCGAGCAGCTCCTCGCGCATCGCAGGCGGCAGGTCCGCCTTGGCGTCAAACAAAAGCGATGCCACATCGTATTGCAGCGCGCCCTTTCTTCCGCCTTGATAGTCGATGAAGTACGGTCCGCCCCGGTGCAGCATGATGTTGCGCGACTGAAAATCGCGATAAAGAAAATAGTCGCGGGGCGCGCTTAGCAGGAACTCCGCGAATCGGTTGAAATCCCGCTCGAGCGCGTGCTCGTTGAACGGAATGCCGGCCAGGCGCAGGAAATAATATTTGAAATAGTTCAGGTCCCAGGCGATGGATTGCCGGTCAAAACTCGCGATCGGGTAACAGACGGAGTAGTCGAGGTCCCGGCCCGCCTCGACCTGGAAGCGCGGAAGGATCGCGACCACCTGACGGTAAGCCTGCACCACATCGGCAGCGATATTTTCTCCCGTGCGGTTCTTGGAAAGGAACGCGAAGAGCGTGGTATCTCCGAGGTCCTCTTCCAGATAGGCCCCATGTCCGAGGTCTTCCTCATAGATCTCCGGGACCGGCAATTCGTGACCGCGAAAATGCCGGGAGAAGGCGAGAAAAGCCGTGTTTTCCTCCCGAACGTTGTAGAGAACGCCGATTGCCGTTCGCGGCCCGTTCGAGAGCCGGAGCAAATTTCGTCCAGAACCTCCCAATTCGCCCTGCAACGGCTGCACGCGCGTGGCCGGCGCGCCAAAGTGGCGTTCGAATTGCGCTTTCAAAATTTCGATCGAGCTGTTATCCGTCATCCGCCGTCTCCGCCGGAGCGAATCCTTAGCATAGCTGAATCTAGCTGCCGCTGCCGCCGCGTAAAGCTCGGGTGTGAGTTGGTGAACACCTCCAACCGATCAATCCACGGCCACAAAACAGTGCGCGCCGCGCACCAGGCGCGCCTAGCGCCCGGGAAGAAATGCGGCCCTCGCGCATATAATTGTTCTCATGCCCATCAAAACGGAGACACAAGGCCGGGGCCGCCCAGCGCCGGCAAAGGGAAGGACTGAATCGCAGCGCGATGCCAGCAATGCGGAACGCCGGCGAACCGAGCTGAGGCTTAGGGCCTCGCGCAATCTCGACCGCATGACAGCGATCGAAATCGTTCGCCTGATGAATCGCGAGGACCGCAAAGTCGCTGGTATTGTGGGAAGACAATTGCGCCCCATCGCCAAGGCCGTGGACGCCGTCGTTGAAGCCATGAGCCACGGCGGACGGCTCTTCTACGTTGGCGCGGGCTCCAGCGGAAGAATGGCCGTGCTGGACGCCGCCGAATGCCCGCCGACCTTCGGCATCCCGCATTCGCAAATGGTTGCGCTCATCGCAGGCGGCAGGCGCGCCGTTACGGGCGCGGTGGAAGGCGCGGAAGATGCCGTCGCCAACGGAGCCCGCGACTTGCGGCGGGCCGGGGCGAAGAGCGGCGACGTCGTCGTGGGCATCGCCGCGAGCGGAACGACGCCCTACGTGATCGGCGCCATGAAATTCGCGCGCCGGCGCGGCGCAAAAACGATTGTGGTCACCTCGAATGGTCGCATGCCTTTGGCCGATCTCGCGGACATTCTCATCGCGCCGGAAGTCGGGCCCGAGGTGCTCACCGGTTCAACGCGACTGAAAGCAGGTACGGCGCAAAAAATGGTACTGAACATGCTCAGCACCGCGGTGATGGTGCGTCTCGGCCATGTCTACGAGAACCTCATGATCGACGCCATCATGACCAATCAGAAGCTGCGCGAGCGAGCGGTGCGCATGCTCGTGGCGGCGAGCGGCGCGGACGCGTCCTCCGCCGGACACGCTCTGCGTGCCGCCGGACACAGCGTTCGCGTTGCTCTGGTCATGCTGAAGCTGGGCATCCCTGCGCGAGCGGCTCGCAAGCGATTGGCGGAAGCGCGCGGCAATTTGCGCGCGGCGCTCGGAGAGCGATTCGCCACGCGACGAAAGCAGCTTCAGGAACCACAGCCGGCGATTGCGGCAAATCAGGGGGAATCTAGACGAACGCATGGATAAGTTTCTCATTCGCGGCGGGAAGGCTTTGCGGGGCACGGTGGAGATTAGCGGCGCAAAAAACTCCGCGCTGCCGTGCATGGCCGCGGCGTTGCTCACGCCCGAACGCGTCACACTCCACAACGTGCCCAAGGTTCGTGACCTCATCACCATGAGCAAGCTGCTCGCGTTCATGTCCGCCACGGTTTCCATCACCGAAATCCCCTCGAGCGATTATGCGATTGAGGCCAAGACTCTGAACAACGCCGTCGCGCCGTACGAACTGGTGAAGACCATGCGGGCCTCGATTCTCACGCTTGGTCCGGCAATCGCGCGCGCCGGCGTGGCTCACGTTTCGCTGCCCGGAGGGTGCGCCATTGGCGCCCGGCCCGTCGATTTGCACCTGAAAGCTCTGGAGCAAATGGGCGCGGAAATCGCCACCGAGCATGGCTACATTCAGGCTCGCGTGCCGGGCCCCCGGGCTTGCGGCGCAAGAGCGGGCGGACGCCTGAAGGGCGCCCGCATCGTATTCGAGAAAATCACTGTGACCGGCACGGAAAACATCCTGATGGCCGCGACTCTGGCCGAGGGGGAAACCGTCATCGAAAACGCCGCGCGAGAACCGGAAATCACCGACTTAATCGCGCTGCTGCGCAAGATGGGCGCGACAATCGAGGGCGATGGAACCGCTACCTTGCGCATTCAAGGCAGGGCGGAATTGGGCGGCGCGGAGCACTGGGTGATTCCCGACCGCATCGAAGCGGGAACATTTCTGATCGCCGGCGCCATCACCGGCGGCGAGCTGAACGTAACACACTGCGCCCCCGCGCATTTGGGCGCGGTCATCGAGAAGCTGCGCGAGGCCGGCGTTCACATCGAGCAGGTGGACGCTTCCACCCTGCACGTCTGCAATGGAAGGAAGCTCCTGGCCGCGGATGCAACCACGGAAGAATACCCCGGCTTCCCCACGGATATGCAGGCGCAGTACATGGCTCTTGCCACGCAGGCGGAAGGCGCGTCCGCGGTCGTCGAAACGATTTTCGAGAACCGCTTCCTGCACGCCAGCGAAATGATGCGCATGGGCGCGGACATTTCGATTGAAGGCCGCCGCGCGATTGTCCACGGGCCTTGTGCTCTTTCCGGCACCGTGGTGCAAGCTTCGGATTTGCGCGCCAGCGCCGGACTGGTCCTCGCCGGGCTCGTCGCCGAAGGCGAGACGATCATTGACCGCGTCTATCACATCGACCGCGGCTACGAACATATTGTCGAAAAATTACAATCCCTCGGCGCCGAAATCGAGCGCATCCATGCGCCAAGCGCGTGAGGGTCAGTCCGTCGCGCAAACTCTGCTAAACTCTTGGCGCTTTGGGCCATGCTGGCAACTGGCAGGTAAAACTCGCAAGGAAAGAAGCGGAGAACCGGGATAATGGACAATCACCATTTGCTTGAAAAAATCGACGCGGCGGTTGCGGCTAAACACCTTCTGAAGCACCCCTTTTATCGGGAGTGGCAGGCCGGCAAGCTGACTCGTGAGTCTCTGCGGCTCTACGCCGCCCAATACTATCGCCACGTTGAAGCGTTTCCCCGGCATCTGCGGGTTTTGGCCGAGAGAGCCGATGCGCGTCTGCGAGAGATTGTGAGGGAGAATTTGGCGGAAGAAGAAAATCCTGCCGCGCCGCACCCTCAGCTTTGGCGTGATTTCGCCGCGGCCCTCGGCGTGAACCACCAAAATATCGTCGCGTCCCGGCCGTTGCCCGCCACTCAGGCGGTCGTCAGCAAATTCGGTGAAATCTGCGCCGATCGGCCTCTGACGGAAGCTGTGGCTGCGCTATATGCCTACGAGTCCCAGGTTCCGGAGATCGCCACCACGAAGATCGACGGCCTCAGGACCTTTTACGGAATCGACCACCCGCGGGCGCTGGCGTACTTCACAGTTCATGAAGAAGCCGACAAGGCCCATCGCGCCGCCTGGCGCAGCTGGCTCGCCTCGCACGCCCAGGGCGACGAGGAAACTGTCCTCGCAACCACAAACGAAGCCCTCAATGCCTTGTGGGGGGCGCTCGACGGCGTGCACAGCGTCAAGAACTGACCTGCATCTCTAACCATCTCTGCTACCGCGCGCTTGCAACGCGCCGCGATTCTCCGGGTCATTTCTGGAAAGCGGCCCGGCTGCGCCCGAGCCCAAAAACGCGGATGACAACAGGGAACCAAATCAGGAGGCCCTGGAATTGGGGCCTTGCTTGGGACGCTGGCGAATGCGTTGGCGCTATTCGCTGGAGCCGCTGCTCGCCGCTTCCTTTTTTTGCTGTTGCTTTTCCCGCGCTTCGCGGATTAGCGCTTTGCGAGATAACCGGATCTTGTTGCCTTCCATCGAAAGCACCTTCACCAAGACCTGGTCGCCAAGCTTCAGTTCGTCGCGCACGTCGCGAATGCGGTGTTCGGAAATCTCGCTGATGTGCAGCAGGCCATCGGTGCCAGGGAAGAGCTCGACAAACGCACCGAACTCCGCGAGCCGCACTACCTTGCCCAGATAGGTTTTGCCAATCTCGGCGGAGGCCGTCACTTCCCGCACCATCGCTAGCGCCGCATCGCCTCCCGCGCCGCTTGTCGAGAAAATATGCACGGTGCCGTCTTCCATCACGTCAATCTTCACTCCAGTCTGCTCGATGATCGATTTGATCTTCTTGCCTCCCGGCCCGATCAGGTCGCGGATCTTGTCCGTCGGAATGCTCAGCTTGTAGAGCCGCGGCGCGTAGGGAGAAATTGTGGCGCGCGCTTCGCTCAGCGTCTTCTCCATGGTGTCGAGAATCTCAAGCCGGGCCTTCTTGGCTTGAGCCAGCGCCTCGCGCATCATGGCGATGCTGATGCTGGTCACCTTGATGTCCATCTGCAGCGCGGTGATCCCCGCCCGCGTGCCGGCCACCTTGAAGTCCATGTCCCCGTAATGGTCCTCGGCGCCCGCGATGTCCGTTAGAATGGAATACTTCCCTTCCTCGCCAACGACCAAGCCCATGGCAATGCCCGCACAGGGCGCCTTCAGAGGCACGCCGGCGTCCATCATCGCCAGCGACCCGCCGCAGACCGTGGCCATTGACGACGACCCGTTCGATTCCAGAATGTCCGATACCAGCCGCATCGCGTACGGAAAATCCGCTTCCGGCGGAAGCAGATTCATCAGCGCGCGTTCGGCAAGCGCTCCGTGACCGATTTCCCGGCGCCCCGGGCCGCGCACGGGCTTCACCTCGCCCACGCTAAACGGCGGGAAATTGTAGTGCAGCATGAAGCGCTTGAACGTGTCCTGCGCAAAGAGCAGATCCAGGCGCTGCATGTCTTCCTTCGTCCCCAGCGTAAGCGTCGCCAGCGCTTGCGTTTCTCCGCGAGTAAACAGCGCCGACCCGTGCACCCGCGGCAGCAGTCCGACCTCGCAGGTGATCTGCCGGATCTGATCGAAGGCGCGGCCATCCGGTCTGCGCCGCGAATTCAAAATCTCGTCGCGGAAAATATCCTCGCGGAGCCTCTCGAACGCGCGCTTCGTCAGCACGCGCTTCTCGTCCATCTCCTTCTTCGGCTCCTCGGGAATCGTCGCGAGAATCTCGTCCTTCAATTCGTCAACCAGGTGATAGCTCTCCTTCTTGGGATGCTTCTCGGTATTCAGCGCGTCCTGCAATCGCGCGCCGTAGGTCTTCTTCAAGCTGTCGTAAATCGCTTGGTCGAAGGGGAAAGGCTCGACCACCACCTTCTCGGGCTTCACCTTCCCGTGCAATTCCTTGATCGCGGCCACGATCTTCTTTATCTGCGCGTGCCCGAAATCGAGCGCGTCGGCAACGCTTTCCTCGGACACCTCGAAGGCCCCGGCCTCGACCATCACAATGCCTTCTTCCGTGCCAGCCACCACAATGTTCAGCAAACTCGTCTTCTGCTCGGCTACCGTGGGATTCGCCACCAGTTGCCCGTTCAGCAAGCCCACGCGAACGGCGGCAATGGGCTGTGTAAACGGCAGGTCCGAGCAGTACGCAGCCGCGGAAGCCGCCGTCACGGCGATCACATCCGGATCGTTGTCGCTGTCGGCCGACAGCACCATGGCCATGATCTGCGTCTCGTTGCGCCATGATTCCGGGAAAAGCGGCCGCATCGGCCGGTCAATCAGGCGGGAGGTCAGAATCTCTTTTTCCGTCGGGCGTCCCTCTCGCTTGAAGAACCCTCCCGGAATTTTTCCCGCCGAATAGGTGTTCTCCCGGTAGTCCACCGTCAACGGCAGAAAGTCCCGGTCGTTCGGCTTTGGCGCCATGCAGGCGGTCACCAGCACAATAGTGTCGCCGTAGCGGGCCACTATCGAGCCGTTCGCTTGCTTCGCCATTTTCCCGGTTTCGAGCGTTAGCGAGCGTCCGCCGACTTCCAAGGAAACCTGATGAGGTGCGGGAATATGTGTGTTTTCAGACATGTACTGTTCCTTTGGTGCTCCGCGGGGCGGAGCACGTTCGCAGGTCTCAGTCGCGTGAAGTGCGCTGAATGATCCTGCTGCATTGGCGAAGAGCTAAGAGGCGAGAATCACACCAGGACTTCGCTGACCGGAACACACCACGAGCAAGGCGACTGCGACCTGACGTACCTCCACGCATTCGCCTCGAGCAGGCGTCGCTTCGGATTCGTCACTTCGTGATAACGCAAGCTCCGTTCTTCTGAACGGCTACTTGCGCAAGCTAAGGCGGTCAACAATCTCGCGGTACCGATCCGGGTCGCGGCGGTTCAGATAGTCCAGCAAACGCCGGCGCTTGTTCACCATCATGATGAGGCCGCGCCGCGATGCATGGTCCTTCACGTGGGACTTGAGGTGCGTCGTCAGGTAGTTGATCCGTTCGCTGAGAAGCGCAATTTGCACTTCGGGCGAGCCTGTGTCCTTGACATGGGCCCGGAACTGCTCGATCAACACTGCTTTCGGTGCGCTCAAGTGCCCCTCTCCGTCGTCCCCTGAATTATTCCTCTTCTCTTCGACACTTTCAGGCTAACACAATCCA
>DASRCZ010000031.1:0-3540 GCA_035652855.1 Candidatus Acidiferrum sp. | reverse complement strand
GATCGGCACCATCGCCGCGGGGAAGCAGGCGGACCTCGTGCTGATCAAAGGCGATCCATCGAAGGACATCGCCGATATCGAAAACGTCGAAACCGTTTTCAAATCGGGTGTTGGGTACGACTCCGCCAGGCTACTTGATGCCGTCCGCGGGCAAGTCGGGATTCGCTGAACCGGCTAAGCTAAGCGGGTCGTGCGCCAGCGCTCCGACCTCCGCAAAAGCACTCTTTTCTCGCGCCTGCGTGGAACATCACGCATCGTTTTCGCCTATGAACCCATAGGAATCGCCGCGGGGGTGTTCCCTCTGCGGCCCTGCGAGTGGCGGGTCAGGAGACGCGATGGAACTGCTGAGAAACCAACTCCGGCAGATGCTGCGGCGGCTGCGGCGCGCGCCGATGTTCACAGCGGTAACCATGATTACGCTGGCTGCCGGCGTGGGAGCCAATACGGTGGTCTTTAGCGTTCTGGAAGGCGTGCTGCTCAAACCGCTTCCGTATCCGCATTCGGAGCAGCTTGTCGGCATCCGGCACACCGCCCCGGGGCGTAAATTTGAAGGAGGTCAACGCCGCTCCTTCCAACTATTTCATTGACCGAGAACAAAATCAGAGCTTTGTGGACGTCGGCATCTATCAACACGATTCGGTCAGACCGCAGCGTTCATCGTGATGCGTCTAATGTCATCGCTGCTCTGCAGTTCCTGGATCTTCCAAAATTCACATTCTTCCGGCCGAGACGATGCTGTCTCCGTGGACGCGCTTCGCGCTCGCAGCTCGCCCTCCAGCGTCGCATTTGGCTTCCCTGGCTACTTGTGCGATTCTTTGCCGGATGGGAGGGTAAGCGAGAGGGATGCTGAAGAACTTCAAGGACCTCAGCGAAAGGGAAATTCTGGCCATCGCCATCGCCGCGGAGGAAGAGGACGGCCGCATTTACGGCGAGTTCGCCGACGGGTTGCGCGAGAGCTTTCCGGCGACCGCGCAAATGTTCGAGGAAATGCGCTCGGAAGAGGTGAATCATCGCGACCGCCTCCTGGCGACCTTTCGCGAGCGCTTTGGCGATCATATTCCTCCGATTCGCCGCGAGAATGTGAAAGGGTTTCTGAAACGCCGTCCGCTCTGGCTAGTACGGCCTTTGCGCGTTAACGCGGCGCGCAAACACGCCAGAATCATGGAAATGGAAGCCGTGCGCTTTTATCAAAAGGCCGCCGGTCGCGTATCGGACGTTGCCACGCGCGAATTGCTCAATAAATTGGCGGACGAAGAACGAAAACACACGGAAACCGCCGGCGAACTCGAGCAAAAACACCTGACCGAGCAAGCCCGCGCGTTGGAGGACGAATCGCATCGCAAGCTTTTCCTCCTGCAAATCGTGCAGCCCGGCTTGGCAGGCTTGATGGATGGCTCTGTCTCCACTCTCGCGCCGCTCTTTGCCGCCGCTTTCGCCACCCATAATAGCTGGGACGCCTTTCGCGTCGGTCTGGCGGCGTCGGTAGGCGCGGGCATTTCGATGGGTTTCGCGGAGGCGCTCTCCGATGACGGCTCGCTTACGGGTCGCGGATCACCCTGGATTCGCGGAGCGGCCACGGGCCTGATGACTACGGCGGGCGGCATCGGCCACACGCTGCCATTTCTCATTTCGAATTTTCACGCCGCCACAGTCATCGCGATTTTTATCGTGGCGATCGAGCTCGCCACCATCAGTTGGGTTCGTCACCGCTATATGGACACGCCCTTTTTGCAGGCCTCGTTTCAAGTGGTCGTCGGCGGAATTCTGGTTTTCCTAACCGGCTGGCTGATTGGCAGTTCGTAATCAATCGGAATGCGCGGGCGCCGGAACCACGGCGTGCCGCGCGCGGCTGCCCTGCAGCCAGGTTTGGATGCGGTCCATGTAGATATATACGACCGGCGTGGTGAAGAGCGTCAGCATCTGGCTCAAGATCAAGCCGCCGACGATCGCGATGCCCAGAGGCCGCCGCAGCTCGGCGCCAACGCCCGCGCCCACCGCAAGCGGCAGCGCGCCGAGCAAGGCCGCGGCCGTCGTCATCATGATTGGCCGGAAGCGCAGCAGCGCTGCCTGATAGATCGCCTCAACGGTCGGCTTTCCTTCCACGCGCTCCGCCTGCACCGCGAAATCAATCATCAGAATCGCGTTCTTCTTCACGATGCCGATCAGCAAAATCATACCGATCATGGCAATCAGGCTCAGGTCCAGATGCGCGAAGCGCACCGCCAGAATCGCGCCAATTCCCGCCGAAGGAATGGTTGAAAGAATCGTGATCGGGTGGATGAAACTCTCATAGAGAATTCCCAACACGATATATACGGCGCCAAGAGCGGTTATCAGCAGGATCAACTGATTTGATTTGGCGTCCTGAAACGCCTGCGCGGTTCCTTGAAAACTCGCATGTACGGTGTTCGGAACGTGCAACTCCAGCTTGGCCTGCTCAATATGCTGTACCGCCGGATCCAACGAGGCTCCCGGCGCCAAGTTGAACGAAATCGTGATCGCAGGGAAGAAGCCCTGGTGGTTAACGGAAAGCGCCGTGTTCGAGTGTTCGTAGTGCGCGAACGCGCTCAGCGGCACCAGCTTCCCCGAGTTCGATGGCACGTAAATTGTCTTCAGCGCTTCCGGGCCGGTCTGCATTTCCGGCGCCACTTCCATCACCACGTGATACTGGTTCAGTCCTTTGTAAATGTTCGAGACCTGCCGCTGCCCGAACGCATCGCTGAGTGTATTGTCAATATTCTGCATGCTGACGCCGAGGCGTCCTGCCGTATCGCGATCCACCACCAGGTTACTGGCCAACCCATGCGTTTGCTGGTCGGAGTTTACGTCGCGCAGTTCGGGAATTTTGCGCATACGCTCCATGATGATGGGCGCCCAATGGTTGAGGTCCTGCAAATTGTCGGCTTGCAGCGTGTACTGATATTGCGCCGCGCCGTGCCGCCCGCCTACGCTCAAGTCCTGCACCGCTTGCAGAAACATCGCGGCGCCCGGAATGTGCTCGCTCTTTCGCCGGATACGGGCGATTACCTGGTCCGCGCTGATTTTCCGTTCGCTTAACGGCTTGAGCGAGGCAAAGAGCCGCGCCGTGCTGCCTCCGCTCCCTCCGCCGGTGAATGAAGTGACCGAATCGACGGCCGGATCCTGCCGCACGATGTCCGTAAAAACCTGCATTTTCTGCGACATGGCCGCGAAAGACAGATCCTGATCGCCTCGAATGTCTCCGCTGATACGGCCAGTATCCTGCTGTGGGAAGAATCCTTTCGGCGTGATCACGAAGAGATACACGTTCAGACAGACCGTGCCGATCGTAACCAGCAAAATCAGGAACTGATGCCGCAGCACCCATCGCAGCCCAACGTCATACCCGCGCAGCATCCTGTGAAACGCGCCTTCCGAGAAGCGGTACGCGCGGCCGTGGCGTCCCGTATCGTGCTTCAGGAATTTCGCGCACATCATCGGCGTCGTTGTCAGAGATACGAACAGCGACACCGCGATGGCCGTGCTCAACACCACCGCGAATTCCCGGAACAGCCTTCCGAC
>DASRCZ010000030.1:0-43990 GCA_035652855.1 Candidatus Acidiferrum sp. | reverse complement strand
ACCGGCCGCGGGAATTGTCCGCTTGTTTGACGCGCAAGACGCCTACGGCAAAACCGGGCGCGGCGTAGTCGCGGACATTGACACGGGAGTCGATCCGAACCATCCGGTGCTCCAGCCGGTTCTGCTGGCAGGCTACGATTTCACGCGCGACCAGCCGGGCGCTTCCGAAATGAATGATCTGCCGGCAGGCTCCGCTTTTCCCGAGACGCCCTGCGATAGCTGCGCGCCCGCGCAGGTGAATCAGCACTCCATCGCCATGGTCGACCAGCACAGCATCGCGATGGTGGATGGTCCGCAATTCGCGGCTTTCGGCCACGGGACGATGGTTGCGGGCGTGATTCATCTGGTTGCTCCGACGGCGCAGATCTTGCCGCTGAAAGCGTTTCACTCCGACGGAACCGGCTATCTCTCCGACATTTTGCGGGCGCTGTACTATGCGGTGCAGAATCAGGCCGGCGTAATCAATATGAGTTTTGATTTCTCCTTGCCGTCGGTGGAGTTGTCCTCGGCCATTGCGTACGCGAATCAGAACGGGGTGATTTGTGCGGCATCGGTCGGCAATGACGGGCAGCCCGCCAACACTTATCCGGCTGCAATTTCTCCGGTGATGGGCGTGGCTTCTACTTCTGACTTCGACGCGCGATCCAGCTTTTCGAATTACGGAGCCGATGTGTGGGTCGCGGCACCCGGCGAAGAAATCATCACGACCTATCCGTTCGGGACGTACGCTGCCGCTTCCGGAACGTCATTCAGCGCTCCGTTCGTTTCGGGTACGGCGGCTCTGCTGCGCGATGTCAGTTCCAGCATCAGCCCTTCGGCGGCGGCGCAATCTATCGCTCATGCCCAGCCGCTCGGGCCGGAGCTTGGAAACGGGCGCCTGGATATTTTTCTTGCGCTCAGTTCGTCCATGTAACGGTTGACTCAAAAATGGGGACAACTCCAATCAGGCCCGCGTCGCCGGCCGATCCAATTCGTGATAAGTGTCTCGATAGAACTCCTTCAACCTAACGCCGCACCATGGACCAGACTGAATGGGGACGTCCGAGACGGTAGAAAGCGGATAGCTTGTGTTTGGAATCGGTGATCCTGGGTCCAATGCACGATACTGCAAAATGAAGGCTGGCTCCCCATCACCCGCCGCAGCAAAGACTCCGCGTGCCTGCTGCTTCGAACCGGCCTTGGAATACTTTGCAGCACCACCTCATATATTCCTTCAAGCTCGTAGCCTTCACCGCGTCCTAAACTAGGAGCCGGGCTCAGCGGCCGCCGGGGCTGCATCCTTGCCAAACAAGCCTGAGAGGTCCCGCTGCTTCAGGCTGCGTATACGGTCGCGGAACTGGGCGGCTTTCTCAAATTCAAACTTCTTCGCGGCTTCGCGCATCTGAGCGTCGAGTTGTTTGAGCAAGGCAGCGAGTTGTTCCTCGTTCCTGATGTTCGCGGCGGGATCCTGCTCGTCGGCAGCGGGAATGCTGACGTAATCGGCTTCCACAATCTTGGCGAGCTCCATGTCGATGGACTTGATGATGGATGCCGGCGTGATGTTGTTGTCCAGGTTGTAGGAGATTTGTTTTTCGCGCCGGCGATTCGTCTCGCTGATCGCCTCGTTCATGGACCCTGTGCGCCGGTCGGCATACAGAATGGCGCGGCCTTCCACGTGCCGTGCGCAGCGGCCGATCGTCTGAATCAGGGACGTGGCGCTGCGCAAATAGCCCTCCTTATCGGCATCGAGAATGGCCACAAGCGATACTTCCGGCAGATCGAGCCCCTCGCGCAGCAGGTTGATCCCGATGAGCACATCAAATTCGCCTCTGCGAAGGTCGCGCAGAATCTTGATGCGGTCGAGTGTTTCCACTTCCGAGTGCAAATACCGGCAGCGCACGCCTATTTCGCCGAAGTATTCGGCAAGGTCCTCAGCCATGCGCTTCGTGAGCGTGGTAACCAGCACGCGCTCATTGCGTTCGGCGCGCGCGCGGATTTCCTCGAGTAGGTCATCCACCTGGCCCTTCACCGGGCGAACTTCCACTTCCGGATCGACAAGTCCAGTCGGGCGAATCACCTGCTCAACAAAGGCTCCTCCCGAGCGCGTCAGTTCGTAGGGACCCGGCGTTGCGGAAACGTAGATCACCTGGTTCATGCGGTGTTCGAATTCCTCGAACGTGAGCGGGCGATTGTCGAGCGCGGAAGGCATGCGAAAGCCGTAGTTAACGAGCGTCTCCTTGCGAGAACGGTCGCCGTGATACATGCCGCGAACTTGGGGCACGGTCTGATGGGACTCATCGATGAAAAGCAGATAGTCCTGTGGAACGTAATCGAGCAGAGTGGGCGGCGCTTCGCCCGGCAGCCGGCCGCTCAGGTGGCGCGAATAATTCTCGATGCCGTGGCAATAGCCGATGGTTCGGATCATCTCGATATCGAAGAGCGTACGTTGTGTTACGCGTTGCGCTTCGACCAATTTGCCTTGCTTCTCGAGTTCCTTGCGCCACCAATCAAGTTCGTCCTGAATTCCGATGATCGCGCGGTCGCGCTGGTCCTGCTGCATGACGTAATGCGTGCGCGGATAAATCGTCACGCGCGCCAGGTCCTCGTGCCCGGAGCGGATTTCTCCGGTGAGAGGATCGATTTGCCGCAACGTGTCGATCTGGTCGCCCCACATCTCGATGCGATAGGCGTTGTCCTCGTACGTGGGATAAATCTCGATGATGTCGCCACGGACGCGGAAGGTGCCGCGCCGCAAATCCTCCGAACGTTCGTACTGCACATCGACGAAGCGCCGCAGCATGGCTTCGCGCGAGGTCTGCTGTCCTTTTTCCAGCATCACCAGCATGCCGTAATACGCTTCCGGCGAACCCAGCCCGTAGATGCAGGAGACTGAAGCGACGATAACAACGTCGCGGCGTTCAAACAGCGAGCGCGTTGCGGACATCCTCAATTTATCTAGCTCGTCGTTGATCGTGGCTTCCTTTTCAATGTAAACGTCGGCGGCCGGAACGTAGGCTTCCGGCTGGTAAAAGTCGTAGTAGCTGACGAAATACTCGACGGCGTTTTCCGGAAAGAAGCTCTTGAACTCGTGGTAGAGCTGCGCGGCCAGCGTCTTGTTGTGCGCC
The DNA here is from genome assembly GCA_035652855.1 of Candidatus Acidiferrum sp. GTDB lineage: Bacteria > Acidobacteriota > Terriglobia > Acidiferrales > UBA7541 > Acidiferrum. The sequence goes on along the minus strand of DASRCZ010000030.1, from coordinate 40,886 downwards.
AGGATGAGCGCCGGGCGGTTCACGGCTTCGATGACCTTGGCCATCGTGAAGGTTTTGCCGGAGCCGGTGACGCCGAGCAGGACCTGATGTTTCTCCCCCGAATTGACTCCGCGGACAAGCTGGTCGATGGCGGCAGGCTGATCGCCGCGGGGCTGATAATTGCTGTGCAGCCGAAATTTCAAGCGCGGTCTCCCGCAAACCTTCCTGAGCAAAAGAGAAACTTCGATTATACGACGTGTGGCAAGCGGCCGGCGCCGCCGCTAGATTGGAGGCCGGGCCTCGCTCGCGGAATTCGAGGTGAGCAGAATTTCCGATTGGCTTCGCGCGGCAATGCGGTAGCTGACGGCGTTCGAACCGTCGGTTTTCGAAATGGCGACATCCATGGTTTGCACCGCGGTTTCAGCGACGCGAGCGATGACACCGGACGCGCGGGACACATACGAGATGATCTGGTTGTTCCCGCGGGCGGTTCCGGACGTTTTCAGGTCGTGAAGCTTGTACTCTTCAGGGGTTGAATCCTTCGGGGAGGACTTTTGGCTCAGAGTGGCGCTGCTAAGAACCACGGCGCAGGTGTCCGCCGGAATGGAAGGCGCCGCCGATGTGCGCGGACACGGTTCGTCGCGAACGTATTGTGATTGCTTCCGCCAGACGAGGCCGGCGATCACCGCATCCTCCACAGGCTCTTCCGACGTCCATTTTTGGCCGGGCTTGAGATTCGACGGAAAGGCCCAGACCGCGGCGAACCGCTCGACCCAGTCACGCCAGAGTTCACGCTCTCCTGGAGTAAGCGATTCGATTCCGTCGGTATCGGAAACATTGCCCGCGGCATCCAGCGCGAATTGCACGCGTTTAGCCGGCGATTCCGGCGGGGACCCCGCGGGTGCGATCTCCACCTGTAGTCGAGTGCTCGCTGGCAGGCGGCCGCCTCCGGCTTCCAGGATTTTGACGCGCACGCTCCGCAAGAGGTCGATCGGCTCGGCAGGCGGAGCGATGGGCGCGATGACGCGGCTCTCCGTTTTCGTGTCCCGCTCAACCCGGTAATGCATTTGGTAGACGAGTTCCTGCCCAGCATGAAGCTGCACCGGCACTCCGGAGTGCGGCTCGCGCGCGTGTGCCAGTCCAAGCGGCGACGCCAATGCCAGCATCAGGCCCAGGATCATGCCCGGCTTCGGCACCAGCGCGCCCATAAGGCGAATTTCTCTTCGGCAGCTTCGGAACATTCCTTCTTTGCTTGCGCAGTCTCCTTGCAGAATGCGCCCGCTATTGGGCCGCGGGATGCAGGTGGCCGTCGAGATAGTCGCTTGCGGCGTGATACGCGGCAAGCCAGGTGCGATACATCAAAAAATCATGGATCTCGCCGGGAAATACGAGCTGCGAGAACTCGACGCGCTGCTTTCGCAACGCTTCGGCGAGATCCACGGTTTCCGCAAACGGCACGTTGCGGTCGTCATCGCCCTGGATGAGCAGCACCGGCGAGCGCCACGTGCTGATCGAGGCGAGCGGCGAGGATTCCCAGGCAAGCCGCGCAAAATCCGCCCGTGCACCAGGATGGTAATTGCTGGCAAACGTGGGAATTTCGGTATTCCAGTCGTGTACGCCGTGGAGGTCAACACCGACGGCGAAGAGGTCCGAGGCGCGTGCGAGGCCGAGCGCCGTGAGATAGCCGCCGTAGCTCCCGCCCCAAAGTCCAATGCGGTGCGGGTCCACGTCGGCGCGGCTGCTCAAGTACACGCCTGCTCCTTGCACGTCATTGAACTCGCTGGCGCCGGCTGCTCCATAGTTCAGTGCTTCGCGGAAATCCAAGCCATAGCCGATGCCGCTGCGGTAATTCACGGAAAGCACCACGTAGCCCCGGCTCGCCAGGTATTCGTTCATGGCGTAGGCATTACTGTAGTAATACATATAGTGAAAGCCGAGCAGCATTTCGCGGCGCGACCCGCCGTGAAAAAAAATCACGGCGGGATGCCGCGTTCCATCGTTGCCATTCGGCGGAAGAAAGAGCTGGCCGTGAATCGCCAAGCCATCCGCGGCCGAAAAAATCACTTGCCGCGGCGCCACCAGCGACGCGGACGGAAAATCCGCGGGCAGGGATTCGGGAGCGAGGTCGCGCACTTCCCCTTTTGCGTCAATGAACGCGGGGCGCATGGGCATCCGCGCATCAGAGCGAACGATCGCAATCGTCTGATTGTTGCTGGTGAAGACCGGCTCTGTTTCAATGCCGCTCCCTGAAGTCAGCGCTATCGGGCGATCCGCCGCAGGAGAAGTCCTCCAGACATGGCGGCGGTCGATATCGTCCTGATTCGAGGAGAACGCGATGGATTCGCGATTTGGGCTCAGGGCAACATACTCAACTTCAAAGTTGCCCGGCGTGAGCAGCTTTGCGGCCCCTCCGGAAATGGGAACGGAGTAGAGGTGAACCCAACCGTCACGTTCCCAGGGAAAAACGATGCGACCCTCGGCGCTCCATAAAAGCTGATTTTCCGCCACAATTTCATGGAACACGCTTCCACGCCCGGCTTCAGCGCGCCAGATTTCGCGTCCACGTCCCGTTACGGGATCCGCCACTCGAATCGACCACGGCTCACCTTCGCGCCGGGGAGTGAACGGCAGGTTGCTCTTGGCCACGGGGACGCGTACAAACGCAAGCTGGCGGCCATCGGGCGACCATGCAGGCTCGACGTCGTGATCGACGCTCGGATCAAGATACGTGATGGTTTTGGCTGCAAAATCGTAAATGCCAATGAATCCGTGATCGCCGCGCCGGCTGGTGAAGGCGAGCTTTGTGCCGTCCGGTGACCAACGAAGCGAGCCGGCCTCGCCATTCGCGTGAATCAACTGTTCGGCTTTGGTGCTGCCGTCGAGGCTGGCGAGCCAAATCTGTCCTTTGGCCAGAAAGGCAACGGTGTCGCCTTTCGGCGAAACGGAAGGCGAGTGGCCGTCGCCCAGCTTTTTCATTTCTCCGGACGCAATCGAAATGGCCCACACGTTTTGTTCAACGCCTTGTGGGATGTTGGCCGGATTTGGATTCGGTGCATCGAGAAATTCGAGATCGCCCCCGCGCGTGAAGGCGAGCCTGTCGCCATCTGGCGCCCAACTGAGCTGGCCTAAGTCCACCCCGTCATCCTCGGAAAAGGACGTAAGCTGCCGCGACTTATAGCCGCCATCCGTGCTCGGTTCCGCGATCCAGATATTGCGGCGTCCGCGGGCATTGAAAACCCAAGCAAGACGTCCCTTCGCGGGTGCCGGCGTCAGCTCCGTAGGGAAGGGAGCGCCGGTAACCTGCTCAAGGCTGAACGCTTTTTGCGCGCGAGCAGCCGGCGCGGACAGAACGAGCGAAACCAATAAAAATGCGGGTACGGACCACTTCATCATCCTCTCCTCGATTCAAATTCGAGCGGAATGTTCTTACTTGCGGACTGCCGGGATGTCAACCGCGAACTTCCTGTTTGTCGAGAATCTTGCCGTTTCAATCCGCGGGCTGCCGAGTCGCGGCCTTTTCCAGCGAGACACGCGGGCCATCGAGCGGCCCGAGAATCTTCAGCACTCGGCCTGCGCCGCTGACATTGACACGGCGGCCTGCTCCGGTGCTTTCGATCTCCAGATCGGCGTCGCGCGTGAAGCTCACCTTGCCGTTGACGAGGGTCACGCTGGTTCCCCCGTCAAGGCGCAAGCCTTCGATCACGAAGGCGCGGTCGCGCAACCGAAATGATCCTTTGCCCGAACTCCAGCGCGAGATGCCCGAATGGGCGAGCCCGTCCGCAAAGCTGGCGCTTACATCCCAGCCGCGCAGCTCGACATTCTTCAGAGAGACCTCGCCGCGGCCGCTCAAGCTGCGAAGCAATTCGTCTCGCCCGACCCCTTGCATGCTTAGCAGAAGCTTTCCAGCCGCAAGCCCGCCAAGCCGCCATGCCAGACCACCCGGAAGTTGCGAAACGTTAACGTGGTCGAGATCCAGAGCCACCTCGTACCTTGGCCGCGGCAAAAACTGCGCTTTGAGCGTTCCGTGCACGAGTCCGCCTGCCCACTGCGCCTCAGCGTCGGCGACGTCGAGATGCAGATCCCGGAGGCTTCCGCTCGCACGTACGTTCTGCAATTGCAGTTTCTCAATGCGGAGCGAATCCACGCGCAGTTCGCCTTCGGCAGCGATGCTACGGACCAGATCGCTGGCAGCAACCGCCGCGCTCGCGTCGCTGCCACCCACCAGGGAGCTGAGCAAACGCTGCAGCCAATTGGGGCGCGCGCGCGGTCCAACCCACCGGTCAAGCTCCGCGGCATCGAGCTGGTTCGTGTGCAATTGGAACTGCCAGGGCGCGCGGCTCGATGGCGGGCTGCTCACTTCCGGCGCTTCGGAGATTTGGCCGCTCCATTCGCCGCCAAGGCCCTCCGCCTTGGCAATCTGGACGGTGCGCTTGCCATCATGAAAATTCACCTGCGCATCCGTGAACGTCACCGGTAGATTCAGGCCGGCCGCTTGCAGTTGCGCGTGCGAAATGCCGAGATGGCCGTCCCATTTGCCTTGCAGCGACGCATCCAGCCAATGCCAGCGCAGCGCCCCGTTGGCCGAACCGGTGAGTTCCCATCCATGGTTTATCGGATGCCCGAACGCTCGCGCGAGGCCGAGAATCCCGGCAATCGCGTCGGTTCTGCCCGCGACACTCACCTCGCCGGAATGCGAGCCGAAATCCTGCGTCATTGCCACGTCGACCGAGGTCTCGAGCACGGCGCCGGAACGCCGTTTTCTGGCGGATTTCTCTGGCGAGTCCTCGGGCGGCGCGGGCGATTCCCACTCAATGCGCACCGGCTCGATGCTGAATTTGCCGCGGCGGCGTCCGCCTTCCACCGCTCCAACTGCGATTGGCGACGCAATACCCGGAACGATCAGTTCGCCGCCCGGACTCGAAAATGCCGCATTCTCCAATTGCAAAGGCCAGTTCTTTGCTGAAAATGCGCCCGTAAAGAATTGCTTGGCGCTGATTCCTGCATCCACATCCGCGTGAAAGGCCCGATACCACGCCAGCAGGTCGGCGGCTTGAATCCCGATTGAATCGGCGCGAACGCTAAGCACATCCCCGGCGGCCGGATGAAGAGCAAACGTGCCTCGCACATTCGAGAGGCGCCCTTCGATCAAGAATTCAGCAGGCTGCACCACCATGCCGTCGGAATACACATTGCCGTCGAGCTTCACGTTTAGCCCGGGGTTGTCGCTGCGCTCGCTCAAATTCCAGCGATGGATGTGGCCAGCCCGTGCCTGCAAAGAGAACTTCCAGATGTTGTGCCAGGCTTCAGACGGCGTAGAGCCGCCGGGAGCTTCGCTCTTTAACGAGCCGTCGAGACCAAACGTTCCGCGAACGCCAAAATCCTGCCCTTTCCAGAGACGAAAGAAATCCGCCAGGGAAGCCTCGGCCCAGTGCACCTGGATTTCGGCGGGCTGGAGTCGCGCGGAAGTTCCGGCCAAGTCGCCGCGGACGCTCAGCGTGCCTGTGGACTGGAGAGAAACGCCGCTGCGCCAGGGCGTTGCTTCCAGTCGCAGATGCCAGCGCCCCTGGCCCACTTGTTCCACACTGCCGGAAACATTTATGAAGGCAAACGGCTGCTTGTCGTTGCCTTCCTTGAAGTTCACCCGGCCGTCATCAAAATCAATCCTTTGCAGGCGATTGCCAGGGGAGACCGGCGCTGGAGGGCCATAGGTTCGGCCCTGCGTGTGGCTTTGCGACTTCGCCGGCGGCAGCCAGCGCTCGAGGTTCCAGCGGTGTTCGGCGTTTCGCACCAGAATCAAACTGGGATGACTAAGCGAGAGCGTGCCCAGCTCAAATCGGCCGTGAAGAAGTCCCGCCCAGCGGAGGCTGGCGCTCAGTCCCTCGGCGCGCAGGAAATATTCATTCCCAAACGCGGGGTCTTCCCCAACGGTCACCTCGAGAGCGTCAAGCCGCGGCGCCGGCAGCAACTGCGCCTCAAACGAGCTGACCTCGACCGGTCGCCCAAATTCGCGCGCCAACCGCGCCACAAGGTAGGAGTGCATGCGGCGGGTTCGCACCAGCAGTGACGCTCCGAGTTGCAGCAGAAACACCGCTACGAGAGCCGCGAGGAGTGCTTTCCACCATGTGCGCGGAACCGTCATATTCACGAAAGTTTGGCAGACTCACCACCAAAAGGACAGCGGCACGCGCCGGCCACTCAGCCGGAGCCGCTACTGAACCGTGTGCAGCATCCGGCTCCAGCGCGTGCGCGAAGGCAAATGCATCAGCGAATCGAGAACGCCGTGCAGCCGGCTTAGGAACGTTGTGTCCCCCGCATAATCGGCACTGGTGGCATCCACGGACCAATAGATCAGAAACGGCCGGCCCATAATGGAATCGCGGTCCACGAATCCCCAGAAGCGGCTATCCGAGCTCCGGTCGCGGTTGTCGCCCATCGCGAAATATTTGCCCGGCGGGACAACCAATTCATCTCCCTGAATGTATTTGCCGATCTCATGCGCCCATTCTGGGATCACCGTAGAGGTGATGAATTGCGGCACCGGCGGCGGAAAAGAATAGTTCAGCGGGTCATATGGAGCGGTCGAGTCATGCACCACGTACGGTTCCGCCAGGCGCTTGCCATTGATGTAAACCTCCTGGTCCACCAGCTTCAGGTGGTCGCCTGGCAAGCCGATCACGCGTTTTACATAATGCGGATGGTTCAGATACGGGTACTTGAAGACGATAATGTCGCCGCGCTGAATCGGACGGTACGGCAGCAGTTTTTCGTACCAGGCGCCCGTGCCGCCGAAGATAAATTTGTTCACCAGCAGGTGATCGCCGACCAGCAAGGTATTTTCCATGGATTGCGATGGAATCTTGAACGCCTGCACCACGAAGGTCGTGCCGAAGAGCGCCAAAATCACGGTCACCAGCAAGGACTCGATGTACTCGGAAAGGGTCGTTCGGTCTCCGCGCGCCGCCTGTTGCGCTTGTACCACAGCCGGCGCTGCTGGATGGGCTTCGGCCAGGTTGTCGTCCATTCATCAGCCTTTCGTCTCAAGCTCTTCGAGTCGCTGGAGCGCACGGCGCGCGGCGAGTTGCTCCGCCTCCTTCTTTGTCGCGCCTTCCGCGCTCGCCAGGCACTCGCCTTTGACCCAAACCTCAATCTGAAATGTTTTCTGGTGGTCCGGGCCGCTTTCGCCTGCCAGCCGGTATTCCGCCGGCACCTCGCCCCGGCCCTGTAGAAATTCCTGCAACGCCGACTTGCGGTCCGAGTCCGCGATGCGCTCCCCGTCTTCCTCCAGCGCAAACTCGAACAGCGTGTGGCGCAGCACCTCCCGCGCCGAAGCGAGGCCGGCATCCAGGTAAACGGCGGCGATCACGGCCTCAAATGCATCTGCCAGCAGGGTCTGCTTTTCTCGTCCGCCCGTCTTTTCCTCGCCGCGCCCAAGCCGCAGGTGCTCTCCGATGCGAAGCCGCCGCGCTGCCGCCTCGAGCGAACGCGCATTTACCAGGCGAGCCCGGCTTTTCGAAAGCTGCCCCTCGCTCCAGCCAGGGAATCGGGAGAGCAAGTACTCGCTCGAGAGCAGCTCAAGCACCGCGTCCCCCAAAAATTCAAACCGCTCGTTATCTTCCTCTTCGATTGGAGTTGAATTGTCGGAGTCTTCCCGAGCAATGCGGAGCTCCGGCACCGCCGAGCTGTGCGTCAGCGCGCGATCCAGCAAGGCCTTATGCGCGAACTTGTGGCCGAGCCGCGCCTCAAGCTCCGCATCCCTGTTGCTGCCGTTCTCTTGCTTCATGCCGAAAAAGCCGCCGCAAACTCATTTCGGCGCGCTGAGCTGCGTAGCGCCCAATTTCTTGGCCTCCTCGGCTTGCGCCTTGCAGGTCGGTTGCATGCTGCTCTGGATCGCGGCGCACTTGTTGAAGGCCGCCTCGGCGTCCGAAAAGTGCGATGCGGCTTTGTTCGCCACGCCCAGCAGATAGTAGTTCACCGGATCCGGCTGGCTATCGAGTTTCAGCGAAGCTTCCAGCTCCGGAATGGCTTCGTTGAATTTTCCCTTGCGCACATCCACCAGCCCCAGCCCGCTGTGTGCCATGGACAGCGCCTGATTCTTCGCCGAGACAAACGCTTCCTCCGATACCGTCGCGGGTTTCTGCATTGCCGGAATCACTTCAATCGCCCGCTTCGAGTATTCCTCCGCCTTGTCGAGCTGCTTCGCCGCGTCCGGCGCATTCGGATTAAACGCGCGCGGAATCGTCTGCCCCAGAATCGCGAGCGTCTGCCCATCATTCGGATTCAGCTCGAGTTCTTTCTCGCCGGTGTCCTGCATTTTTTGCACGTCGCCCGTCTGTAGATACTCCATCGTCAAGGTCGCATAAATGGGCGGCCGGTACCGGCTCTGCGGATATTTCTGCAGGAAGGCTTCGCCCAGTTCGATCTTCTTCTTGGCGTCGGTGTTTGGCGTATCCGAGAAGTTCTTAAATGCGGCGTCCTCTTCCGGATTGGCAGCCGGAGGCGGCGCGGCATTGTCCAGTTGCAGGTCTTGCACCTTGTTCTTGTCCTGCTGCTGCGCTGGAGGCTGTTGCTGTTGCGGAGGCTGTTGCTGCTGGCTTTGCGCCACGGCGATTCCAGCAAAGGCGAGTAGCAGTCCTGTAAGAAACCCCGCTCTCCCCGCGTTCGTTTTCCGATCCATTGCCAGTCTCCTTTTTGATGACTTACGAGAACGAAAGGTCCTCGAATATCACTTTCCGTACTCCGAGTTCCCTCTGTGTCGCATTGCCCTAGGGCTTTGCCGTACTCCTCTCGTTGGCAAAGTCAGCCAGCCCTTTTTGCGCCGCCTGCCGAGCCTGATCCGGTCCGTTCGCGACCCCTAGCGCTGCTTCAAATTCGGCCTTCGCCAACTGATCCTGTCCTTCGCCGCCATAAATCCGCGCCAGATACACATGCGACCAAGCCAGCACCATCGGGTCGTCCGATGCCGCATGTGCTCCGCTGGTGAGCCTTCCGAACACCTTCTTCGCCCGGGGCGCGTCATGATCCATCAGCGCAACCAGCCCGATACCGTACCACGCCCGGACCTGATCGGGATATTTCGCCAACACCTTTTGAAATGCGGCCTCCGCGGCGCGCGGATTCCGCTCCGCCACTTGGCGCTCTCCTTCCGTCAGGGCGGCGATAGTCTCGGCATCGTTAGGCACGGTTGTGGGCACGGAATGCCGCCGGGCCACGGCTTCGGTTGCGGTGTCGTCCGCTTGCGCCTGCTCTGCCTGGGCGAATTGAATCGTCGCCAGGCGCTTCAATTCCGCATTCGCATCCACGGAACGAATCCAGTCCGGAAAATACAGCTTCATCGAGGGCTCGGACTGCTCGTATTTCTGCAAGGCCGCGAAAAGAGGCCGTACCAGCACGTAACCGTCTTGATCATCCCGCTCAAGCGTCGCGTCGCGTTCACTTGGCGACATCCGCTTGAGCTTCAGTTCCACGGCACGCACCGCGCACTCCGCGAAATAGGACGCCAGGTCATCCTTCAGGTCCGCTTGCAGCCGCGGAGCCGCCGCGGCCTTGTTGAAGACCGCTCGCTTTACCGCGATCACGTGCGGGTATTGCAGCGGCAGCGGGTCGAGCAGAAAGTGCAGGTACGCGTGGCGCACCACGTCCACGGGCACTTCCTCCGAGCCGCTCAACACAATCGCGTACTGGTCGTTGTAATTGCGAACATTGGTGATGCGCCCGACCAGCGGCTCCACAATGATTGCAAAAGCCCGCGGGTTCGCCTGGTCCGCCAGTACACGCAAGTATCCGTCCGCCACGAAAACAATCTGCGAAATCGCATCGTGCAGCCTGGCAATCTCCCGGTTGTAGACGGGCTGCACTTCCCGCCAGAGCTTCCCGATGTGCTGCTCCGTGTAATACTGCGAAAGAATTTCGCTGAAGCCCTCGAGTTGAATCACTTCCGGCGGCAATTCGTCTCGCCGCAGAACAGGCTGAAATCCAGGCGCTGGCCCGGAAACTAGCCCAAACCAAAGGTACCGGGAAAGCGTCGCGCCCGGGTCACCCAGCCGGTGCTGGCGGTAGAACTCGCGCAGCGCGTCGACCGCTGCGCCTTGTTGCTGCTGCAATCGCGCGCGCATTTCCGCGCGGTAGGGTGACCAGTTGTCCGCATTCACCTCGGACTCGAATCCCGATGCCAGCAGCGCGCACATGGTTGTGAACATCGCCTCGCTGCCGTCCACCGAGACATTTGTCACAGGTGCTGCTTGCGTGCGCGGAGCGGCTGCCCGAGCCGGAGCTTGCGGCGCTGGCTGCCCCTGCGCCAGAGCGCCTGCAGCGCAGAGGCCCGCCGCGCATAGAGCGGCCACAATCCGTTGTCGGAGTTCTGCTTTCATTTTGCCTGCCGCAGTTTCAATCGACCTGATCGCCGCGTCGCCTAAACCCCGGCGGGCGGCATGGAAGGGCATAAGGGCGGAGAGCCTACGTCCTGTCGCAATGCTGCAGCCTGCTGCCAATCTACAGGGCACCCGCGCGCCCCGTCAAGAAATCCGTCGGCAATCCCGCCGGGAAATCCGTCCATCCGGATAAGCGCGTACGCTGGTACTTCGCGCAACGCTTGCCTCTCCGCATCGCATCTGCTAACAGTGAAGATGCGTTTGCATGCGCCAGAGGATGGCTCTCCTATGCCCTCTCGAATCTCCGCGAAAATTCCGGCTTCCTTGCTTGGTGCATTCTTTGGCGCCTTGCTCCTTGCCCCGCTCCAACCTGCGTTCCCGCAGGACACGGAGCCGTCCTCAACGGCAAAGCGCCTCTCCCAAGAGATTCAGCTTACGGGCGAGAGCTCCTGGATCGATACCGGCATCGACGTCCGCGCCGGTGAACGGCTGGTCTTCACCGCCACCGGCTCGACGCACTACGCCGATGCCAAGCAGGACGCCGGCCCTGCCGGGCTTGCCCGCGGCTTCAAGGATTTGCTGCGCATCCTTCCTTTCAATGACGCGGGCCGCGGCGCGGTTATCGGGCGCATCGGCGATAAAGACACGGCCCAGCCATTCCTCATCGGCCCAAAAAAGGAAATTACATCCCCGGTCGATGGCCGCCTCTGGGTCGGCATCAATCAGACTGCCGATGATACGGGCACGGGCACTTACACCGTTCGCATCGAAGTCTATGAAGCTGCTGCCGGTGCTCGTGTCGTCGCCAGCCAGGTTCAGTCCATCGCGGGCGTGGACAACGCGCTCTTTGCCAAGATTCCCCGCCGCGTCTCCGACAAAGCCGGCGATCCCGGCGACATGGTCAACTTCCTCATCATCGGCTCGCAAGACGAAATGGAAAAAGTATTTACCACCGCCGGATGGGTCAAGGTGGACGCCGACGTTCGCGGCGCTGTCCTCGAGGGCTTGCTCAAAAGCCTCTCCAAGGAATCCTATCTAACGATGCCGATGTCGCAGCTTTATCTCTTCGGCCGGCCGCAGGATTACGGCTGGGCGCATGCCGAACCCATCAGCGTCGTTGCGTCACGCAATCACCTGCGCATTTGGAAAGCGCCTTTCACCGCCGATGGCCAGACCCTCTGGGTCGGCGCCGCCACCCATGACATCGGTTTCGAGCGCGACCAGCGCAACAACGGCGTCACCCACAAAATCGATCCCGATATCGACCTCGAACGCGACTACGTTCAGAAAACCCTCGTCGGAACCGGCCTCGTCTCCGAGTACACTCTCTTTCTTCCCGAAAACCCGATGCGCGAAGCGCGCACCGCCACCGGCGGCTCCTTCCACTCCAACGGCCAGGTCCTCATCCTTAAACTCGCCCCCTCCACCCAATAATGCTACCCATATCGTTCGCGGTACTTGACCCACGAGATTGTATAGGTCTGTTCGATTTAGCTTGACAATACGCAACTACACCCTCCTTAACGATGGCATCGTCCTCGTGGTTGGCGGATCGCTAAACGATGGCACCGCGGAACTTTATGAGTCCGGCCTTCCTCCTCCGGTTTCCCTGCAAATCACTCCAGGGACCACCAATTTCCTCACTGGGGCCAACCAAGTCTTTACCGCCGTCGACGACCAAGGCCAAACCAGGCTCGACGCCGTCTGGTCCGTTAGCGACCCGAACGTGCTCTCGCTTCCGTCCAACGCTTCCGGCCAAATCACCGCCGCCAACCCCGGCCAGGCCACGCTCACCGCCAACGTCGATGGCGTCATCGCCAATCTTCAGATCACGGTTGCTCCTCATTCTCTGCAAATCACGCCCGGAGCAGCAACGCTGCTCGTCGGCGATTCACGCCAATTCACCGTCGTCGATGAACGCGGCAAGCCCAGCCCTATCGCCACGCTGGTCCGTTGACAATCAGGGGCTGGCTTCCGTCACAACCGACCCATCCACCACGCTAACCGCTCTCGCTGCCGGTACCGTTAACCTCAGCGCTACCGTCGAAGGCGTCTCCATGCAGATTCCCGTCACCATCTCCGGTGCCACTTCGTTTGCGCCGGGCACGGTCCTCTGGTCCGCGCCACCGGCCCCCGGCTTCACCCCGCAGGGGCTCTTCCAGGCTGTCCCAACGGACACTGGCCCAAGTCTCTATTCCGTTCAGGCCGCCACCGGTGCTATACAAACACTTGTGCAAGCCTTTACTTCCGATGGCCAGCAGCTTTGGCAAACCTCGCTGAATTCCGGCTATGCGGGCCTCTCCGTCCCCGATGGCTTTGGCGGCATGATCGTGTCAACCGCCTGCGACGGCCCCAACTCCATCCCGCTCACCCTCAACGACGTCAATCCCCAGGGCGGTTCCAACTGGTCGGCGCAAATAACTTCCTCCACCTCCACGGACGCCTTCGGCAACGTCACCTCCTGCGACTGCCTCACGCCGTTTCAAACCTGGTCAGAAGGGGTTTTGCAACTGCGCCGAGAGGAGGTGAAACCCGAAGCCGCTTAGTTTACAATCCGCGCCACCGGTCTCCCGGTGTCCGCCCATCTCCAGCTAAATACAGCTTTTCGTCCCGGCGAGGTCGGTCATGGCACGCCCTCGGTTTCAAATTCAGCTGCATGAGCAAGCTGCTCGGGCCTGGTGACTAGACCGCCGCTGCCGCCATGATTTCCCCCTTCCGTGCTTCCCGCCACAGCGCGACGTACGGCTGCAGCTCCCGCATCATCTTCTCGAACTGCGCCAAATCGAGTGACTGCGCTCCATCGCTAATCGCTCTCTCCGGCGCCGGATGCACTTCCACAATCAATCCGTCCGCCCCAATCGCCACTCCCGCCCGCGCCAGCGCCGGCACCAGACTCCGCCTTCCGGTCGCGTGGCTCGGATCGAGAATCACCGGCAAATGCGTCAGTTCATTTAGCGCCGGAATGGCCGCGATGTCGCACGTGTTGCGCGTCACCGTCTCGAAGGTGCGGATCCCCCGCTCGCACAGCAGCACATCCGAATTTCCATGCGCCACGATGTATTCCGCCGACATCAGCAATTCCTTGACCGTGCTGCTCAGTCCGCGCTTCAGCAGTACCGGCCGCCCGCACTTCCCGAGCGCCTTCAGCAGCATGAAATTCTGCATGTTCCGCGCGCCCACTTGCATCATGTCGGCGTACTCCGCCACGAGTTCCACGTCGCGGTCGCTCATCACTTCCGTCACAATCGCAAGCCCTGTCGCTTCCTTTGCTTTCCGCAGCAGCTTCAGTCCCTCTTCCTCCATTCCCTGAAAATCGTAGGGCGAAGTCCGCGGCTTGAACGCGCCGCCGCGCAGCATCTTTGCGCCCGCTTTCGCCACTCCTTCCGCCGCCGCCATGATTTGCTTTTCCGATTCCACCGAACACGGCCCCGCCATTACCATGAATTCGTCGCCGCCTATTTCGCAGCCGTTCACGCGGATCCGCGTTCGACCCCCGCGAAACTCCTTGCTGACAAATTTGTACGGCGCGGAAATCCGCACCACCTTTTCCACTTGCGGCATGGCTTCGACCGACTCCATGCACGCGGTCACATCTCCCACGCCCACCACGCCGATCACGACGCGTTCCTCCCCTTCGATGGAATGAACCTTGTAACCGAAATCCTCGACGACCCTCCTCACGGCGTCGATCTCTTCCCGGCTCGAGTGCAGCTTCATGGAAATGATCATGTTCTTCCCCTCTCAAATTCTTTGTTACCGCCTGTGGCGGCGAGCGAAGTGAGGAGTCTCCTTTGCCGCGCCACGGCGGATATCGCCCCAAAACAAAAAACCCACTCGGGTTGCGAGTGGGTCGGATTTCTTGGTTTCTGATTTCGCTTAGATAGACGCCCCTCGCCACCGGATTGGGTGTGTTGTAAATCGCCAATACGAATAGGCGGAGCGAATCACGGCGCCAAGTATACGCATTCCGCCTCTCAGACGCAACGAATTCTTTCCTGCCCGGCCCCGTGGCCGATCTTCCGATCGACGGATCACATCAGAATCTCAGAATCTTTGTCGCGTCCGCAGCACCACCGGCACGCCCCGCTCGGAATTCAGCTCTGTCGTCCGCGCCCAGTCCACTTCCGTCAGCGCCACTTCGCCGCTCGTCCCGCTCGGCAGAACGTAGGATACCCGGTCGCTCTCGAGCCAGAATTGCGTCACCGGATAAATCGTTTCCGTTCGCAACGCGAGCAGCGTCACCTGCTCGGAATTCATTGCTTTCGCTCCAGTTGGCAAACCCGCCTGCGCCGCGGCGTGCTCCCGCGCGGCGAGGTCCGCCAGTGGCAGGCTCGGGACGACATATCCCGCCGTTGCGACCCGCGTCCCGGTGGTTTCGCCCGAGAGGGTGTCGCGCGACGGCATGGCCTCCGCGCGCGGCGCGAAATCCTGTTGCGCGTAAACCGGCGGCCGCCAATCGCGCGAACTGAAATTCGCCGCGCTCAGCCTTGGCACTACCACATCCTCCATAAGCCGGAGCGTCAGCACCTGCTCGCCCTTCAGCGCCGGCCGCGGACCGCGCGCCGGCAGCATCAGCACTTTCCACGGCCACAGCGGCGGAAACATCCATTCAATCGCGTCGCGCTTCGCATGGCCTTTTCCCTTGATGTCGCCGTCGCGATCCACTTTCTGCCCCTGCGCCGCGACGATCTTGGCATCCAGCGTAGCGTCCGCGTTCGGCAGGCCTATGCGATCAAAGACAATCTTCAGATAGCCCTTGCCCCAGAAGTGACCCGGCTCTTTCACTGCTTCCAGATGCCCGCCAAGATAGGCTCCGCGGGGAAACGCCGCGCGCCCAAACTCCGTCACTCCGCTCAAATGGCACAATACCGGGTCGCCTGCCTGCGCCGTGGCTGACGAAAAATTCGGCTCACTCATGGTGCAGCGCAGCAGCGTTCCCGCGGGCACGAGCATGTCCGGCTCCCGCGTGCTGGTTTGCGCTTCGGCTATGGGCGCAATGGAAACCGCAAAAAAAGACATCACGAAGACACACGCAAATAGAAAAAGGGGAATACACCGCCGCATGGCTCGCCTCCTTGAATGGCGAGGGGCGAAGCGTTGAGTTGTGCGCGGCGTGGGCTGGGGAGGAACGAGGAGCTGCTTCACCCCAAGCTAAATCGAGGAGATTCTACGCCCCTGTTTGCGAAGGCGCAAACGAAAAACACCGCCTCAATCCGAAAGTTCCGTTTCCTCTTCCGATTCGCGGTCCGGACAGGATCAGGACAGCGGTATGCGCTGAAGAGCCTTCCCCTCCAGCCTTAGCTCGGCATCACGCGCGATTGCCCGGCCCCATTGCCCGTAGCAGCCACTGCTGGAGCACGGCAAGAAAATGCGGCTTCACTTCCGTGAATTTCACGCCCATTCCCATATTGGGCTGCGCGTACACGACCAGCGCCTGCGCCTCGAAGAATTCCGCATCCGTATAAATCTTAATCAGCACCCCCGTTCCTTGCGGGAAAGGATTCATCATGTCTAGGTAGCAGCCGTGCAGCCCGAGTTCGCTTACGCGCGTGGACATGCGCGTATCCGACGATTGCTCGATGAGCTCCGCCGTCGCTATAAATGGGTACCGGGGCGTACTGCGTCTTTCGCTCACAAGTCCTCGTTTTAGGGCGAGCCCCCATGGTAACGCCACTTTTGGCCTCCGCCCTATTCGATCTGCCTTTCCTCCTCGAATCAGTTACCCAGCATCCGCGAATTTCGGGAATTTGCGCCAATCACAACGTTCGATCCGTTCCTCCAAAGCTGGCGCTGCCTTGCATGCGAGCTCGGGAGCGCAGCATGCTTGCGATCATGGCGATTTGCCCGGAGTGATAGATCACATGTTGCACGATGCCTTCGAGCAGAATTTCGTGGGAATAGTTTCGTCCCGGAACCGTTTTGGCCGCATCCTCGGACGGAAATTCGCGCATGCTTTGCTCGAGAGCATCGCGACTTTGCTCCCATCGAACGATCAGTTCCTTCCAGGGAATTGGCGGCTCGGCCCACTCCTTTTCCGGTTCCCACTTGGGCATGGGACTGCCAGCCAGGGTCTTGCGCACACGCTCGTTCCAAAGGAGCAAGTGCTGGAGCAGTTCGCCAATCGTGTGGGCGCCAGGAGCCGGCGCGGTTGTGGCCATTTCCGGTGGGATGTCCTTTAGGAGCACGCCGAGGGAAGGACCATACCAAGCGTCCTTGACCGTTACGGCGCGGTACAAGCCGGCGATTCGTTCAGTTTGCGTCATCTTGTCCATCCGTCAAGCAGGGTATGGAAGTGTACACCGCTGGAGAATAGCGAGGCGAGATGACCAGCCCCTGAGAGCACGATGATGATTCTTGCTAGGCCGTGGGCGGCTTTCCCCAGGCGAGAGCAGGGCATTTCCGGCCGGTGAACTCGGAACGGTGCTGCTGTAATTCCTTTTGATCGAGAGGAATGGACGTCCGATTTCGCCAGCGGACCTTCGCGGCGAGACTCTCGTACGCTCGTGCTTACGCGGGCGCCACCGGGAGCTTCGCGGCCACCCACGCGGCGATTCCGCCGGCGATTTCGCTGACGTCAGCGAAATGTGCCCGCTGCAAGAGACTCGCCGCAATCGAGGACCGATAGCCTCCGGCGCAGTACACCAGCACTGGGCGATTGCCGGCCAGTTCAGAAAGGCGATTCGCGAGTTGCGAAAGCGGGATGCTGACGCTGCTGGCGATCGATTTTTCGGCGCGCTCGCGCGGGGTGCGCACGTCCAGCAGTTGCGGCGTTTCCGCCCCGGCCAGCAGCGCGGCGGCGCGCGCCGGGCTGAGCCGCTCGGTCCTCGCGGTTAGCTCCGGACGCCCCTCGAGGCTGCTCATCCCGTTTTCGAGATAGCCCGTGACGTGGTCGAATCCAATGCGGCCCAGCCGCACTGCCGCTTCGGATTCGCGTCCCGGAGGGGTGATAATCACGATGGGCTCTTCGCGGTGAAGCACCGTTCCGGCCCACGTTGCGTATTGGCCGCTCAGACCGATATTGATGCTGCCGGCGAGATGAGCCGCGGCGAATTCTTCCGGCTCGCGCGTATCCAGAATTTGCGCGCCCTCCGCCTGCAAACGCAAAACGCGATCGAGCGAGAGGGGCTGAAGCTCGCGCTCGAGAGCTTTCTCGAGGGTCGGACGTTCCTTGCTGTTCAGCACGGCGTCGTACGTGAAATAGGGCGGCGCTTCCGGCTGGTCGGCGGTAACCAGGCCGATGAATTGCTGTTTGGTCATCGGCTGAAGCGCGTAATTGACGCGGCGCTGCTCTCCGATGGTGGAAACCGTTTCCTTGCTGATGGCCCGGCCGCAGAGCGAGCCGGCCCCGTGCGCAGGATATACAAGGCTTGCGTCCGGCAACGGCAGCAGCTTCGATTGCAGCGAATCGAAGAGCAGCCCCGCGAGATCGCTGGCGGACCAGCCAAGCGCTACGCGCAGGTCGGGACGCCCGACGTCGCCGGCAAAAAGCGTGTCGCCGGTCAGCACGGCATACGGTTCGGCGGCGCTGCGCTCGAGATCGAAGACGAGGATGGAAATGGATTCGGGTGTGTGGCCGGGAGTTTCGAGCGCTTTCAGCCGAACGCGGCCGAACTCGATCGTGCTGCCCTCGGCAAGCGGCGTGAAGGGATACTCGGCTTGCGCTTTTTCCCCGAGATAAATCGTGGCGCCCAGGCGGTCGCGCAATTCAAGATGCCCGGCGATGAAATCCGCGTGAAGATGCGTCAGGATCACATGCTTGATCCGCAAGCGATGCTCGGCGGCGAACGCGACGTACTGATCCACGTCGCGCTGCGGGTCGGCCACCGCGGCGGTCGCCGTGGCCTCGTCTCCGATGAGGTAGGAGGCGTGGGCAAGACACGGAAGATAAAATTGTTTGAAGATCACCGCCGGACCTCGTTGTTGGGCCGCATTCAGACGCGCGGCGCTCAAGATTGCGCGCGGCTCCAATAAGCGAAGCGTAGCTTGAGTGAGCGAGCAAGGTCAATTGCGTGAGCAAACGGACCGAGTGCTTTCGAGGCGGCGAAGGAACCCGTCGCGAAAGGCCGCGAGCGCGTCGTACAATTCCGTGCTTGCGGAGCGTCCATGAAACTGTACCGGACGAGAGGCGGATGCGTTCTGGAGCGGGATGAAGGATTCTGCTTGCTCGAGGGTGTCTCCTGGGAAAACTTGAGTATTCGCGAAGACCTGCGGGAATTTCTTGCTGGCGGGATTGCATCCAGACATCTGCATGCCAGTCCGCTGGACAGGAGGGAAGAATTGTTGCCGCCTATCGGCGCGCAGGAGGTGTGGGCAGCGGGAGTCACCTACTTCCGCAGCCGCGATGCCCGCATCGAGGAATCGAAAGCCGCGGGTGGAGGGGACTTTTACGACCGGGTGTACAGCGCGGAGCGTCCCGAACTCTTTTTCAAATCGGCGCCGCATCGCGTCGTGGGTTACGGCGGGCGAGTGGCGGTCCGGAGCGACGCGAAGTGGTCCGTGCCGGAGCCGGAGTTGGTCCTGTTAATTAGCCCTGGGCGAAAGATTCTCGGCTACACCATTGGAAACGACATGAGCTCGCGGGATATCGAAGGCGAAAATCCGCTCTATCTGCCGCAGGCAAAGGTGTATGAGCGAAGCTGTGCGTTGGGTCCAGGGATTCTGGTCGGTGAAAGCCCATTGCCGGCATCCACCGGCATTCGCATGACGATTCGGCGGATGGGAGCGATCGCGTTCGAAGGCGCAACCTCGCTGGCGGGGATGAAGCGCGATCCCAGGGAACTGGTGGAGTACCTGTATCGTGACAACGCGTTTCCGAATGGCTGCTTTTTGCTGACCGGCACGGGCATCGTCCCGCCGGATTCGTTCACCCTGCAAACCGGCGACGAGATTCGCATCGAGATTGAAGGTATTGGAGCGCTCCTGAACACCGTCGGCTAGCGGGCAGCCGCCGCGCGGATTTCGTGTGGAAAATCCGCGAGCCAATTGGTAGCATCCTCCGCCAGACCGCGTCCGGCTAGGACGCCTTTCCGGGGAAAAAGGAGGAGTAGATGAGCAAGTCCAACAGGCGGCGATTTATGCAAACGCTTACAGGGGCCGCTGCATGCGCTTCGAGCGGCTTGCTCGAGGCGTCCCTTTTCGGCGGGAGTCGGGCGGGAAGCGAGCCAATTCGCGTTTACGTGGATTCGCGCCGCACCATTTCGCCGCTGGATCGCAACCTGTTTGGTTCTTTTCTCGAGCACCTGGGCCGCGCGATTTACGAAGGCGTGTACGATCCCGGCTCGAAGCTCGCCGACGCAAACGGCTTTCGCAAGGATGTCATGGAAGAAGTGCGGCATCTGGGCGTGCCGATCATCCGCTATCCGGGTGGAAATTTTGTTTCCGGATACAACTGGCTGGACGGCGTGGGACCAAAAGAGAAGCGGCCGGCCGTGCTGGACAAAGCTTGGAATTCGCTCAACAGCAATCAGTTTGGGACCAACGAGTTCCTCACCTGGTGCAAGGCTGTCGGAACGCAGCCGCTGATGGGCATGAACTTCGGAACGGGGACGGCGGAGCAAGCCGCCGCGCTCGTGGAATACTGCAACGTCGAAAAGGGAACCAAGTGGAGCGACTTGCGGCGTGAGCACGGCTACGCGGAGCCGCACAACGTCAAGTATTGGTGCATGGGGAATGAAATGGATGGCCCCTGGCAGATCGGCCACATGTCGGCCGTCGAATATGGAATGAAGGCCGCGGATGCGGCTCGGCAGATGCGCGTGATTGACCCGAATCTGAAGCTGATTGCGTGCGGCTCGAGCGGCCCCGGAATGCCTGCGTATCTCGAGTGGGACCGCCAAGTGCTCGAACAGTGCTATCCCGAGGTGGACGCAATTTCTCTGCATCGCTATTTCGGCAACTCACACGAGACGGGCGGCGACAGTTCAAAATACGTCGCCCTGAACCTGCTCATGGACCGGCAAATCGAGGAAGTCGCGGCTGTCTGTGACATCGTGCGGGCGCGGCAGAAATCACCGAAGAAGTTGTGGCTTTCCTTTGACGAGTGGAACGTGTGGTATCGCGCGAACAGCGGAGACGCCGTGAACGGCCACCGGCAGAGCGCGCCGCATCTGCTCGAGGAGGTTTACAACTTGGAGGACGCCCTGCTCGTCGGAGGCTTGGTCAATTCGCTGATGCGGCACGCGGATCGCGTGAGGCTGGCGTGCCTGGCGCAGTTGATCAACGTGATCGCACCGATCATGACCAACGAAACGGGCCTTTACCGGCAGACGATTTATTACCCGTACAGTTGGGGCTTGGAATTCGCGCGCGGTTCCGTGCTGGAGCTGCTGGTGGATTCCTCGGCCTACGACGTCGCCGGGATCGGACCCGTGGCACATCTGGATGCGGCGGGTTGTTTCGACGGCGGCACCGGAAAAACGGCGCTCTTCCTGCTGAACCGCGACTTGAGTAAGCCGCACGAAGTGGAAATCGTGTGGGAGGACAGCGCGCCATCGCGCGTGGCCAGCTCCTGGGTGATTACGGGCGACGATCTCAAAGCGAGCAACAGTTTTGCCGCGCCGAATCGTGTAGCGCCGCAGGCGTTCGCCAAGCCGGCCACAGCCAATGGAAAGACCCGGCTCGAGTTGCCGCCGCGCTCGTATACCGTCATGCAGTGGTCGGCATAGGCGAGACGCGCCCGGGACTTTGCGCCTGAGCGCCTCCGGCGGCAGTGCTTCGCGCTTTGATGGATTTTTGTCCGCGCAAACCGAATTCGCGATCGCCGAAAGCTGCGCCCTCGGAACAACGGAAGAAGGCGGCCGTTCTTGAGCGGCTAGCGGTCGCGGAAGTAGCCGCGCTTGTAATAGGGCATGCCGTAGCCCTCGAACTTATCCTTAGGAGCGAGCTCGACCCGAATCTTGTGCCAGTTCGTGGGCTCTCCGCTTGAGCGCGTGTTCGCGGCGTGCTCGTCATTCGGCCGATAGGTAAGAACGTAACGGTAGCGGACGGCGTTGCCGATGGTTTGCACAATGCGCGGCAAGTCCTCGAGCTGATGCGCTGTAAATACCCCGCCGCCCGTGACTTCGGTTAGAACTTTCAGGTTATGCGGCCCCCGGCGTTCGGCCGGGCCGATGTAGTCGCCTTTGCTGCTGACGGCCTGGGCAACGCGGCCCTGAATCCTCACGGGCTTTCTTTGCGGCATTGGAAAAATGTCCGACAGGGCGATCCACGGACCGGCCATAACGGCAAACACCGGTATATCGGCTTCCTCGAGCAGCTTCCGCGTTTCGCGCAAGTTGTAGCGGCTGTGGTTATCGCCGCCATCGGAGATTACGATGATGGCGCGGCGCTTGTTTTCCGCTTCGCGCTGTGCCGTGCGAACTCCCGCGTAGAGGCCGTCGAAGAGAGCGGTGCTGCCGTTCGTGGCCTCGATCAGTTGCGGGAGGCGATGCTCGAGGTCTTCCTGATCGGTGGTGAACGGCGAAAGGCGCTTGACGCGCGATTCAATGCCGAAAAATGAAAATTCATCGTGATAGGGACCCTGGTCCGCATTGGGATCGAGCAGAGAAAGCGCGGCTTCCTGAACGAACGGAATTTTGCGGCGCATGCTGGAGCTGACGTCGGCGAGAACAACGAAAGAAACCGGTTCGCGGTCGCGCTCGCAGGAGAGAATGCGCTGCTCGGCGCCGTCCTCGGTCACGCGGAAATCGCTCTTTTTTAGATCGGCCGCGACGGCGCCTTTCTCGTCGAAGACGATGACGGGAATCTGCACCAGCTCGACGTCCGCCACGATTCGCGCGTTGACTCTCGTCTGTGCATGGATATTTCCGCGGAACGCGGAAACGAAGACAAAAACAAACAGGGCGACACCGAACAGCGACGCCGGCCGGATGACTCTCATGAACCCCTCGCTTGGCACGGTGTTTTTACCTTCGTCTGAAAGCGATGTCAACGCGCGGCTGAGGCTCTAGGTAGCAAATTTTATTGCGCCCGCGCAAGCAGTATTTTTTTTGCCCCTCGCGGCGCAAACGCGCCGCTTTATTTCTCGAGCATTCTGCGGATCAGAGCAACCTCCTCCGGCATGTAGGGGCGGCCATCCGTGCGCAGAATCTCGTGAAACCACAGCGTGGGCTCGCGGTCGGTGTAGGGATGCTGCCAGGAATCCCACGGGAAATACGTTTGTGTTTTTCCGGCGACGAAGCCCCAATTGATGGCCCCGGCGTGATACCGCTTGGCGACCGGCAAGCTCCCCTCAAAGAAGCTGCCGTTTGAGCGCGCCATGTATTCGGTGCAAAGAATCGGGCGGCCATATTGCATCAGCCAGCGGATGCGCTGCTCGAAGTCAGAGGGCTTGTCGTAGTTGTGAAACGAAATGAAGTCGGAATTTTCGATTTGGATCCGCTCGACGGGAGCCAGCTTTCCCGGCGAGGACCAGTCGCCGCGCCAAACACCGCTGGTGAGCGGCTGTGAGGGAGCCGCTTCGCGCGCCCACTCGAAAACCAGCGGCAGCAGTTCGCGCGCGATTTCCGGCTTATTGGTGATTTCCTCCTTTTGGTAAGGGCCGTTTTCGTTGTCGGGTTCGTTCCAGAGGTCCCAGCCCAGAATGCGGTCATCCTGGGCGAATGCTCCGATGACGCCTTTGACGTAGGCTTCCAGGCGCGGACGCTCGGCAGGGTCGGAAAGCGCCGCGGCGCCAGGGCTTTGGACCCAGCCGGAGTTGTGCACGCCGGGGACCGGCGCCCGCTGCTTGCCAAGATGCGGATGGGGATCCCAGCAGGAATCAAAGAGGACGAAGAGCGGCTTGATGTGATGCTTTGCGGAGATCGCGAGAAAGGTGTTGATGCGTTTCTGGAAACCGGCGGCGTCCTGCTGCCAAAGCAAATCGTGCAGAAAGACGCGCATGGTGTTGAGTCCGATGGATTCGGCCCAGCCAAGTTCCAAGTCAATGCGCTGGGGATCGAAACTCTCGGCTTGCCACATTTCGAGCTGGTTGATGGCGTTGGCAGGGATGTAATTGCTGCCGACGAGCCAGGGTTGTTTGGCGTACCAGGCATTGACCGCGTTTTCGGACCAGCGCGCGCGTGGCGGGCGAGGACTGGCCGGTGTCGCGGCGCCGAAAAGAACACTGAAAACGCAGACGACGGAAATGCTGGCACGGCGGTGCATGGGCGATCCCCTCCGGAGGCGACGAGTATAACCGTGGCGCCGCGGAAGAGAATTGACAATTTCTTCAGCGCGGCCTAGTTTCTGGTGCGAGATTCCGCGAGGGCGAGCGCGGGCGATCGAGCGGCCGAGTGCCCATGGGGCCGGGGAAAACATCATGAACAGGACGAAGATTTTGGCTCTGGCCGCGATTGCCCTGGCTGGTCCCGGGATATTTTGGGCAGCCCCGCGCGGCGGCACCTCGAGTGTGGGCGTATTCGAGAACCACACCGATGTCGGCATCGTGTTACATCCGGGCGCCGCTATATTCGACCCGTCAGAGCGAACCTACACGCTGGCGGGCAGCGGCGAGAACATGTGGCTCGGGAAGGACGCGTTCCAGTTTGTGTGGAATAAGGTGAGTGGCGACGTGGCGCTGGCGGCGGATATCACGTTTCTGGGCCCCGGCGGGAACCCCCATCGCAAAGCGGTGCTGATGATCCGGCAGAGCCTGGACGCGGATTCTCCGTACGTGGACGTGGCGCGGCACGGGAACGGACTGACCTCGCTGCAATACCGGCTGGAAAAGGGGGATGTGACGCATCAGATTGTTTCGCATTTTTGGGCGCCAAAACGCCTGCGCGTTGCGAAGCGCGGCGATGAGTTTTCGATGTGGGTCGATGCGGATACAGGCGGATGGAAAGAGGACGGCGCGACGCGAATGGCGCTGAGGCCGCCGTTTTATGTGGGGATCGGAGTCTGCTCGCACGATAAGGATGTGCTCGAACGTGCGGTATTCTCGAATCTCCAGCTCCAAGCAAACTAGCCAGGCTGGGCTGCTGCTTTTGTGCGCTACAATTTCTCCACTCTTCCAAACAGCGCGGGGGCCGCGAGGATTTGCGCCGGGCGGCGCGCGAAGGTGCCTCGTTTGCAATGGCCTGTTGCCGCGGCGTTGCAAAAAGACAAGACGGACGAGCCGCGGAGAAATTGACGTGAACGCAAGAGCCACGAAATTGGGATTGGCCGCCACGGCCCTGCTGGCAATCGCGGTCGCGCCGGTTCGAACGGCGGCGCAGGGCGTTTCGATGGGCTCCCCTCCGCCGCCGAGCGCGAAAACCGTCAGGTGCAAAGGACGAACCATCCCACAGCTTGAGGACGTCACGGACAAAACCGGCATTCACTTTGCGCACTTTTCGGCGCCGGAGAATCGCTACATCGTTGAGTCCATGAGCGGAGGCGTGCTGCTGCTGGACTACGATCGGGACGGTTGGCTGGATATTTATTTCACGAATGCGCCGACCGTGGAAATGGCGCTACGCGGGGAGAGAGCGCAGGGAGCGCTTTACCACAACAATCACGACGGAACCTTCACGGACGTTACGGAGCAGGCCGGCCTGAAATCGCCGTGCTTCGGGATGGGCGGCGCGGTGGGCGATTACGACAACGACGGCTGGCCGGATATCTATCTCACATGCCTCGGCGGAAATGTTCTCTATCACAACAATGGGGACGGAACGTTTACGGACGTGACCGCGAAGGCAGGCGTGAAGGATGGACGATGGTCCACGGGCGCGGCGTTTGGCGACTACGATGGTGACGGGTATTTGGATTTGATGGTGGCGAACTACGTGGATGTGGACTTGCAGCACTTGCCGGTCTTTGGCAGCGGGAGCACCTGCAAGTTCATGGGGATTGACGTGCAGTGCGGGCCGCGTGGACTGAAGGGCTCGGGAGACTCGCTGTTTCACAACAACGGGGACGGGACATTCACGAATGTCTCGAAGAAGGCCGGCGTGGATGACCCGAATGGTTATTACGGCATGTCCGTGATTTTCGCGGATTTCAACAACACCGGACGGCAGGACATTTTTGTCGCCAACGATTCCACGGCCAGTTTTCTTTATCGCAACGACGGCAATGGAAAATTCACGGATATCGGACTGGAATCAGGCACGGCTCTCGGCGAGGACGGCCACGAGCAAGCCGGCATGGGGATCGCGATTGGCGACTTTCTGCACACGGGATTGCCGGGATTCGCGGTGACGAATTTCGCCATGGACAATACGCCCCTTTACCGGAACGAAGGCAACTGGAATTTTCAGGATACGTCCTATCCCTCGGGGATTGGCTTGCCTTCGGTGCCGTACGTGAAGTGGGGGGTTGCGCTGGTTGACCTCGACAACGATGGGTGGCTCGATCTCATCACGGTGAACGGGCACGTGTATCCGCAGGTGGATTCCTTGAAATCCGGAGCGAAATATCGCGAGCCGAAGCTCGTACAGTTCAACCAGAAGGACGGAACGTTTTGCGACGCCAGCGATCAAAGCGGTCCGGCGATACTCGAGCCGCGCGTTTCGCGAGGACTTGCCGTCGGCGATTTGTTCAACGACGGGAACATGGATGTGGTCGTTGAGGATTTGCAGGGCACGCCGATGATTTTGCGGAATCGCGGAATTCCCGGCCAGCATTGGGTGAGCTTTGAGCTGGCGGGGACCAAGAGCAACCGGCTCGCGATTGGCGCGAAGGTGAAAATCGTGGCCGGAGGAATGACGCAGACGGCGCAAGTCCACAGCGGCGGAAGCTATATCTCGCAAAACGATTTGCGCGTGCACTTTGGCCTGGGGAAGGCGGCGACGATAGCGAGTGTGGAGATTCGCTGGCCATCCGGCGCTGTGGACCGGCTGAAGGACCTCGCGGCGGACGAGTTCTATGCAGTGCTCGAAGGAAAAGGAATTGTGCCGGCGGAGCAGATCCGTCCCGCTCCAAGGCACGCCGCGCCGGGTCCTGCGGCGGCTTCCCTGCGCGGGCATTCGGTGCGATAGTTCGCCCGATTGTTTGCGGATGGTTTGCAATTCGGCAGGTATTCCCGCAAAATTACAGCCTCAACTGCTGCGCGGCGTGTCCACGCGCACTCTCGCGCTGTTACGCAACACATCCTGAAGGAGCAACATGGAAAAGCCCGCGAAGATTGCGCCCCCAAAAGGCAAATTGGGAGTTTTGCTGCCCGGAATGGGCGCGGTCGGGACGACTTTCATCGGCGGGGTGGAGTTGGTCCGCGCCGGAAAAGCGGACCCGGTCGGCTCGCTGACGCAGATGGGCACGATACGGCTGGGCAAGCGCACCGAAGGGCGTTCGCCGTTGATCAAGAATTTTGTGCCGCTCGCGAAGCTGACCGACATGGTGTTTGGCGGCTGGGACATTTTTCCGGAGAATTCCTACGAAGCGGCGTGCAAAGCAGGGGTGCTCGACGCCCAGCAGTTGGCCCACCTGAAGCCATTTCTCTCGAAGATTAAGCCTATGCCTGCGGCCTTCGACCGGAACTACGTGAAGAAGCTGGACGGCAAGCACGTCAAGAAAGGGAAGACGAAATACGACATCGCCTTGCAATTAAAGGACGACATCGCGAATTTCAAGAAAAAGAACCAATGTTCGCGGCTCGTGACGCTGTGGTGCGGTTCGACTGAGGTTTTTCTTTCGCCGGAGGATGTGCACTCGGCGCCCGATAAATTCGTGGAGGCGATGAAGAGTAATCATCCGGCAATTGCCCCTTCGATGCTGTATGCCTGGGCTTCCGTAACGAGCGGAGTGCCGTTTGGCAATGGCGCGCCGAACCTGACGGTGGACATTCCCGCGATTCAGGAACTGGCGCGCGAGTACAACGTGGCGATCGCCGGAAAGGACTTCAAAACCGGTCAGACGTTGATCAAGACGGTCCTGGCGCCCGCGTTCAAGGCGCGAATGCTGGGGCTGAACGGCTGGTTTTCCACGAATATTCTCGGCAATCGCGACGGCGAAGTGCTCGAGGATCCCGGCTCATTCAAAACGAAAGAAGAATCCAAGCTGGGCGCCCTGGAATATATTTTGCAGCCGCACTTGTATCCGAAGCTCTACGGAAAGATTCACCACAAGGTCCGCATCAACTATTATCCGCCGCGCGGGGACAACAAGGAGGGCTGGGACAATATTGATATCTTCGGCTGGCTTGGTTACCCGATGCAGATCAAAGTGGATTTTCTATGCCGGGATTCGATCCTGGCTGCTCCGATTGTCCTGGATCTCGTGCTGCTCCTGGATTTGGCGCAACGTGCCGGCTTGCGCGGCATTCAGGAATGGCTGAGCTTTTATTTCAAGTCGCCGATGGTTGCGCCGGAGCTCTATCCGGAGCACGACTTGTTCATTCAGCTTATGAAATTGAAGAATACGTTGCGGTGGCTGATGGGCGAGGAGATGATCACCCACCTCGGCCAAGAATACTATGATTAGCTTTGTCCTCACGGCCATTCTGGTATAATCCCAGCTTCGGTTCTGCCAGAAGTTACAGTTTGCTGCCGTGTGTGTAGCTGGTACGCTGTCCTTCCTCAAGGGTAAAAATCACCTGCTTCTCCTGCCTTAGGAACAGGTGTTGCGCCTGGGTTTTGCGCGGCCAAGAACGGAGGCCCATGATGGTTCGTCCCCGCATTCTCATCGCGGATGATCACACTCTTGTTGCGGAAGCCTGCAAGCAACTTTTGGAGCCGCGGTTTGCCGTCATTGGCGTGGTGGCGGACGGGCGAACCCTAGTGAAGGCGGCGGACCAACTGCGGCCGGATGTCGCGGTGCTGGACGTCGGGATGCCGAACCTGAATGGATTGGACGCGGCGCAGCAAGTGAAGGAAAAAGTGCCGAATGTGAAAATCATCGTCTTGACGATGAACGAAGACACCGATTTGGCGAGTGAAGCTCTGCGCCGGGGTGCTTCGGGATATTTGCTGAAGACCTCGGCCGCCGGCGAGCTGGCGGTGGCGATTGAGAGTGCGTTGCGCGGAGTCTCGTACGTGACGCCGCGGATCGCTCAGCAAATGATGGACAACTGGGTGCGCGATCCTCGCCAGGGCCGCGGGAGAACGCTGACGGCGCGGCAGCGGGAAGTCCTGCAATTGCTGGCGGAAGGGCGCACAATGAAGGAAATCGCGGCGCTGCTCCGCGTGACGCCGCGCACCGTGGCCTTTCACAAGTACAAAATCATGGAGGATTTCGGGCTCAAGAACAATGCGGGCCTCGTGCAGTTCGCCATAAAGCAGCACATCGTCAGCGCCGCTTAGTTAGAACCGGCAAGCAGAGCACGTCTCCTGAACCCCGCCGGATAACCAGACTGAACACCGCACTCGTTAATCCAGGCGTTTGCGATTCCAGAAGAGATCAATTGCGAGCGGAAGAATCGGGAACGGATGGCCGCAACCTCCTCAATTCTCATTGAGGGCCGCGCCCGATTGCGGCCATCCGAACGCCACCTTTTTCGCACAACAGCAAAAGGCTGTGTACTGGCAAAAATTACAGTTTAGCGAGTTTTTTGGAACGGACCGCTCCGCGGTAAATGGAATTCCGCGTTCCTGGCCGGGGCTTGGGCGCCAAAGCCGTGCTTAAGAAAAAATGTTGCTACTGTAAAACTTGACAGTTGTCGAAAGTACGCTCTGCTCGTATCGTCAGGGCCATTCCTGGTGGTTCACGGGGTGATTCACGGTGATCGGCAGGGCGCTGACATCGGGCAGGTTCGAACGGCAGAGGCGGCATCCGTACGCGAATCTCATGCTGGCTTGTTTCGCCTGCATTCTGATGGCCTTCTGCCTGGGCTATCGGCTCGCAGGAATTCTTTACTCGCGCGCCATTTTGCGAGAGATCGCCGGGGAGCCGGCGGCGGGTCGGTCGCCGAGGTCCGTTGTCGGTCCAGAGTCTGGGCGCTCAAATGATGTTTCTTCGCCCGCTGCTTTCGCAAAGACGGATAACGCCAAACTCTCGGCTGAATCGTATACCGCTGCGCCTAACCCGCAGTCATTGCCAGCCAGCCCGCGCCCGGGCACGCCGGTAGCATCGCGTGCGCGAATTCCGAGCAAACCATGATCTCCGAATCAAATTTCACGAGCCCCAGTAACTCCCGCCAACGTCCCCCCTCCGGACACGCCAAGGAAGCGCTTGTTTCCCCTGATTCAGGCGCCTTCCAGACCGCGAGCGCCAGAAAACGTGCCAGCGAAGCTGCCTGAGGTTTTTGGCTGGGCCACCAGGCCAGCCTGAAATTTCAGGAGCTCTGGCGCTCGCGACCTCTGCCAAGAGGGCGTTCCTAAGAAGGCTCCGGTCATTTCCCGGTTTTTTTCAAGCCGCGGAAATGCCTGCGCGCCGGCCCTTCCACAGTCTGGCAAGGAAACGCTTTGCGAGAAACAGTTTCAAATTTCTTACGATGCCCTTTCGGTTCGGTGGCTTACGCTGGTGAAAAAGGCGCTTTGCAACTCGTTCGGCAGTTTGGCCGATTCTCGGACGTACCTCATGTCAAGCGATCCGGCTCAAACGCATTAGCCTCCACTTGCCGCGGCGGATTTGGCGAGGCCAGGGATGCGAACTTCCGCGGTGATCTCGGTACCGTTCTTGGAAGCGGAACGAATCGCCAGAGTACCCCCTACGAATCGCATACGCTCCCGCATGCCGGCCAAGCCGATCCCACTCGAGCGGTTCGCCGGATCGAATCCGACACCGGAATCGGAAACCGTCAGCTTGAGCAGAGTACCTCGCAAAGAAACAGTGATCGATGCTTCCCGTGCATGGCTATGTTTTACGA
The DNA here is from genome assembly GCA_035652855.1 of Candidatus Acidiferrum sp. GTDB lineage: Bacteria > Acidobacteriota > Terriglobia > Acidiferrales > UBA7541 > Acidiferrum. The sequence continues at coordinate 10,835 of DASRCZ010000030.1, read as the reverse complement.
CATTATTTATCGCTTCTTGGCAGACCCGGAACAGGCACAGCGAGATCTCCTCAGGCAAGGATTCGGGCAAATGCTTTGCCCGCACGGTGACCGCGATGCCATGCTGCTCGGAGACCTGCTGACAGAGCTCGTGAAGTGCCGCGCGCAAACCCAGGTTTTGTAGTTTCGTCGAATGAAGCTGATGCGAGAGTCCGTGAATATCCCGGGCGATCTCATCGATGCCGGTCTGGAGCCTTTGGATGGCGGACGGAATGGCCTCGCGGCGGGCGCGCACAGAATCGGCGAAGCCATTCAGCTCGACGCTTAGAAGGGCGAGGCGCTGGCTGATGTCGTCGTGCAGTTCGCGGCTTATGCGGCGGCGTTCATCCTCCTGTGCCTGGATCAGCCGGCCCATCACGCTGTGCAGCTCGAATTCCGTTTGCTTCATGGCCGTAATATCAGCGTTCACGGCAAGGATGCCCTTGGCGTTTCCGCCGCTATCGTGGACGGGCTTGCCCTTGCAGCGAATCCATCGCACACGACCGCTGGCATCAATCAGGCGGAATTCGAGGGAAAAGGATTCGCCCTTGTGCAACGCCGCCACCGTCTTGGTTTCGAGGGCCTCGCGGTCCTGAGGGTGAACGCGGTACAGGAACTCGCCATAGCTCGTACTGAGGTCGCCGGGCGGCTCCTCGCTTGCCAATCCGTGATCGCCCGTCCAGGAGACGCGACCGCTCTCCGCGTCCAGTTCCCAAATGCCCGAGCGAGAGGCTTCGACCGTCAGATTTAGGCGCTCCCGATTGCGGGCTAGGTCGTCTCGAAGCTGGCAAATATCCGAAATGTCCACGGCGATCGAAAAGAAGCCTTCCAGCGAATCGGGTGAATTCCATGGAGTCACGCTGGCACGCACCCAGAGGCGTGTCCCGTCCCTGCGGACAAAACGCTTCTCGATCTGAAACGCCGGGCGAGTGCCGCTGGTGAGTTCCTCAGTGAGGGCCTGCTCGGTGCCGTAGTCCGCGGGGTCCACGATATCGCGGGCCGGGCGGCCAACCAATTCGTCCCGCGAGTATCCGAGCATCGAGCACAGAGCCGGGTTCACGAGCTGGAAGCGCTGGTCTCGATCGGTGAGGGCAATGCCGAATGTTGCTCCGTGCACCATGGAGCGAAGGGCGCTGCGTTCGATGTCGCGGGGAGGCATCGAATTCCGTTTCCGGGCCGGGATACGGATCTGCTGAAAAGACCTCGACTTGACGGATAGTACACGGAGCGGTACTGATTTGCAATTGGAAAGGGTAAGTACGGGGGAACCTTTGCAGCCGCTCAGGGGCTGCTTGAAAGAGCGGCGGGCATGGCCCGGCGCCCCAAGCCTAACTTATGGCGCCGCTGCTGCGCCGAAGCCAAATCCGTGCTTCGCGGCTGAAAAATTGCTCGCCGGCGAGGGCCGCGTCCACTGCGGCGACCAAGTCTGACGACGCTCGCGATTTAAGCACCAGGGCGCTTGCGCCGAGTCCGATGGCGAATTCCTCGTAGGCCGGGTCGTCATGCATGGTGAGGAAGACAATTCTGGCTGGAAGCCCGAGCTTTTTGATTTCGCGCGCCGCCGCGAAACCGTCCAGGAGCGGCATGTTGATGTCCAGAATCACCACATCCGGTTTTGCTTTAACCACCACGGAGATCGCGGACCGGCCGTCGCGAGCGGTGCCCGCAACGGCAAACCGTGGCCGCAACAGCATGCTGACCTTCTGCAGAACGGCGGCATGATCGTCCGCGATCACAACGCTATGCATTGTCTTCATCGCACCAAAGGAAAAATGCCAGACAGTTAGAGCGGAATCGGCGCGCCTGGGTTGTATCTCTGCTGCTGGCGTCCCATCGGCCGGCGGCTTGGACCAGGAACGCTCACAACGCAGCGCTGTTTAGCATGGAGGACCTGTGGAAAACAAGGGGACGTCAAGGCGCGGTGACGACGTGTTCTTTTATCGCAAAGCGCACAAGATCCGAGTTCGTTTTCAGACCGAACTCATCCATGATGCGGTATTTGTGAAAGGCAACCGTGCGCGGTGTAACATGCAAGACGTCCGCCACCTCCTTCATGGTGTGGCCTTCGGCCAGCAATTGCAGGACTTCACGCTGGCGCGGCGTCAGGCTCTTCGGCTGCGCCGGATGCGGGTCGCGCACGAACTCGTCCAGCAGCCTCTTTGCCATTTTCGGAGTGATGTAGGACTCGCCTTTCAAAACCTCCTTAATGGCGCGAATCAATTCGCTCCCGGCGGATTTTTTCAGCAGAAATCCATTCGCCCATCGCTTCATGACTTCCGCTGCCACCGAAGCGTCCTCCGTCATGGTCAGAACGATTAGCTTTGTGTTGGGCAGCGACTGTTTCAGACGTTCGCCAGCGTCCATGCCGTTCAGGGAAGGCATCGCCAAATCCACGAGGATCACGTCCGGCGCCAGCTTGGGCGCGACCTCCAGCAATGCCCTGCCGTCCGCCACCGTGCCGACCACTTCAAAGTGCGGTTCCAGCAGGTTCTTGAAGGCCTCGACCACGAGCGTGTGGTCGTCCGCGAGGAGTATGCGAGGCCTCACCATCGCTATCTACGCTCCGTCTCGCGCCTGACCGCGTCTGAGCACGGCAAACTGATCGTCACTTTCACGCCGGTTTCCCAAAGCCTAGTCATTTTGCCGCCTGGAGAGAACTGTCAACACTACTAGTTGATGCGAACGATAGAATTTTGGGTCCGCCTTCGAGCCGCAATCTTGAGAAAATAGAGTGTTTTCGTTAACGAATACGCGAGCGTGTTTGACGCATCCCCCTTTCCGGACCACGCGATTCGCACCGCGCAACCAAGCCTCCGCCCGGAAGTCCGCCGCTAGCAATACTGCCAGTGTCCGCAAGCAGCGGCGACCGCTACCTTCTTAGGGGAGGGCAAGCATGCGAGCGGCTTCCGGCGCAACTCAGATTGGCGGAAGCTGCTCCTGAGTGGCGCGCTTCGGGGGAGCGATTTTGCCTTTTCCTGTTTTGCTTGACCTTGCGGTTACGGCTGGTTCTATGCTCCCGCTGCCTGCCGTCGCGCAAGACCTCCCAGACTCGGTCCGGAACACCTTCACGCCCGGCTGCTTCGAGCGTGGGCCTGCATCAGAGGTCCCGCTTTCCTTCACCTGCTCCTTCTCCATGCACCGGCAAATCCCCTATGCGCGCTTGGTGCGGCTCTGCGCCCGGGCTGGCCGGCTCAAAGCGGTTTTCACACACCCAGTCCCCTCGCCGGACGCGGCGAGACAAAATTTGGCGGGGAGGGCAGCTCTGCGTTCCTCGGTTAGGACGAAACTATGACTCAATCACAGGGTGGCGCCGCCGAAGCGCGGCTTTCCGTTGATCTTTTCAATGGCCTGCAGAGCTCGGAAATCTCCGGGATTCTCTCCACCGCGACCCTTCAATCGTACGACAGCTCGCAGGTGATCTTTCGGGCGGGCGAACCAGCCTCGCATCTTTACGTTGTCCGGTCCGGACGCGTCAAATACTATCGCGAGACTCGCCAGGGGAAGGAAGTGCTCCTGCGGTGGCTAGGAACCGGAGAGGTTTTCGGACTCGGAACCTTCCTCACTCATCCCATGGCCAACATCGGAACAGCGGAAGCCGTCCGGCATTCCGAGGCTCACGTCTGGGACCACGCCGCGGTGCAGCGAATGGCAAGCCAGTATCCTCGCCTCCGAGAAAACGCCTTTCGAGCGGTATTGAGTTACATCGCTGAATACTCGGACCGCCACCTGCGGCTCGTCGCCGATTCCGCCGCGCACCGCTTGGCGCGAACCGTGTCGGATCTCGGAATGCGCTCCGGGAAGCCGGTAAGCGATGGCGTGGAGCTCGATATTAAAAACGAATATCTCTCGTCGCTTGCCGACGTCGGCCTGTACACAGCCAGCCGTCTGCTGAAGGAGTGGGAGCGCCGCGGCGCATTGCGAAAAGGCCGCGGCAAGATCCTTATTCGTCAGCCCGAGATGCTGCTTCTGAACGACTAGATCGAACAAACCGTGGTCCCGCGGTGTGCGCCGCCGGCTTGGCGCGATGAGAGAGGGATCGCAAGAACTCCCGCAACAGCCCCCTGCCGCCTGCGGGCCGCTGGAAAGTCTCTCGTCGTCACCAGGTTCCGATTCGAAGAACGACGCCCGTGCTTAGGCGAATCCCGTCGGTCGCGCGGATCTGGTCCACATCGCCGAGAAAAGAGTGAGTGTATTCGATGGCGCCCACTCGCCATGCCAGCGCGCGGTGAAACACAATATCGAGTCCTCCGCCGAGCGCAAGCGCAACACCGTTTGCCTGGTGTTCCACCGACCACTCGTTCCTTGTCGGATAGTGCGGCAAAGTGCCCGCGCCGTTGTTCCACTCCTTCTTCAATTCCTCCCGCTTTTCCTGATTCACGATTTCATGTGTCACGCGCGTGCCGCCCACGAGCGCTTGCACAAACGGGGAAAATCGGTTGGAGCTTCGCGGGGTCCAGCGCGGGCCCGCGGCGTACGATTCGATGTCGCCGCTCTCATTCTTGGGCATGCCCAGGATTGCGCATCCGTTCAGCTCCGCCACGAGCTGCCATTCGCTATTGATCCGCGTGGCCCCTGAGCCTCCTCCGCCCGCGCAACCGCCCTTACCCGGAAAATTCTGATAATAGCTCGAGGCTTCCAGCTCAATCGGGGCGGCCAGTGGATGATTCTCCTGCCGCTCGCGAAATTCGTCTGCGTTGAACTGGAACATCTTTCCCGCTCGGCCTTCGTTGTGTTCGCGAATCAACTCCTTTCGCAGTTCGTGATTCGCGCCGAATATGCCGATCCGTGTCTCCCGGTGCCAGGGAACTTTGAAGGCCATCAGGTTTGCCCACGCGCGGCTCGGATTCAGAAAGCAACGCGTGAGCAGAATCAGAGGAATATTCGCAGTGCGGTTTTCGAGTCCTATGATGAGGTAACGATCAGCCGCGTCTTCGCCCATCATCAAGATGGTTCCAGCCGCGGGTGTGACGACGAAATCCGTAAACCCAGGATACTCGTGAAGTTGCACGTTCCCGAGCGAGGCTTCGCTGGCTGGTCCAAGCTTCCATTGCGTGCTCATCACCGCGGAAAAGCTCAGGGAACGCAGCAAGCTGATCCAATACGCCCGTCCGGCCCCCCATTCGACAGCTGCGTATCTCGGGTCGTTCTCCCGCTGGATGTACCCAAAAACCCCGCCTTCGATCGGGTGGGCTATGTCATTGGTGATAAAAGGATCGCCATCGCCCCAGCCCCGCAGTTCGCCCACGGAGTGGATATAGTCCTGATACCAGCGCCCGTTCAGGGCATCCCGCGTGCCAGCTTCCGTCGCGAAGCGAAACCCGTGCATTACTCCCGTAAAGAAAAGCGCTTCGCGCAGGGCCGTCCGCCATCGGAAAGGCCCCTTGCGCACTTCTTGCCGTCTGCCGTCGTTTTCCGCCGCGCCAGCGCCCAGGCCGGCCAGCCGCGAGGCCGAAACTGTTCCCAGCGGCAGGGACGGTAGATCGCTTGCAAACTCTGACTCCTGCGCTCCGGCGCGGGGCACAAAAAACAGTAACAGTAACAGGGAGAACAGCGCGACACCGAAGAGCCACTCGAGAATGCGCCACCGTTCAGGCGCGCTTCGACCGAAAACCCCCGCTCGCGACGGCAACAGGCCTCCTCAGACGCGTAGCCCCGGAATCAGGCGAGGTTTCTCCTGCGAGAGGAAGACAGTGCTTCCCGCGGGCGCGCCGCGCTTTTCTTGGCAACCTCACCTCAAAAGGCGCGGACTACCGTGCAGCTTGCGTATTCAGACGCTGGACTAGGGACACAGTCTGAATCAGGCGGGCGGCCCCAGGAATACAAAATCCTTTGGAGCGTGGCAGCGGGAAGCCCTTAGAGGTAATCGGTGCGCGTAAGATGCTCGGCACGTTGCTTTTGCCCGGAGAAAGGACGTGGGTTACCTTCCGCCCGCGCGATCCTTGTGCAGTGCTGAACGATTTTCGCCCCGCAGACCCGCTGACATTCGCAACTGTGACGGCATTGCTTTTCCTCGTTGCTTTTTCCGCGCGCCGTATTTCCGCTTGACGCGCCACGCGTGTCAATCCTTTGGCCCCTTATGCTAGGAGTAAAGCCTTCGATGCGGTGACGTCATTTCCACCGCGCTGCTCTGCCTCAGTCCTAGTACGTTCCGCTGGCAAAAATGCTGCTCGAAGCTAAATTTTACGTGCTTCTTCTTTTTGGCTTGCCATCTGCTGTTTCTGGTTAGCTCTCCTAAACTGTTGATTAAGCTGCGCTACGGCAATAAGCGGTATCTGGCACGCGGGCTGCTCCACCCTTGTCCAAACAATACCGAATTTTCAGGGAGGCAATGTGAGTTCAAAGCTCGACATCTTCCAACGCTTGCCTGATGGGGAGCCGATCTGGATCAAAGCCGTCGAGACGCTGGATCAGGCCAAGGAACAAATTGCACAACTTGCTGCGTCAACTCCTGGCCAATACTTTGTTTTCGATACGAATCGCTCGCTGATCGTTTATCCGCATACTGCAACTTGAAAGGACTTCTGGCGCTCGAGACTTTTGATTGAGTCCCACGCCAGTGGGCTGCTCTTCGAGTTCCGCGAGATTCTGATGTGCTCGAAGACTTGAGTGCGAAGTCCGTCGGCAACCCTTCTTTGCTTCGCCCCGGCATGGGGCGGAGCGAAGTGGGTCCGCTGTTTCCTTTGGCGAAGCAGCCTTCGCAATGTCATGCTCGGACACGCATGTCGCGGTCTACTCTTATGCAGAGCGCCGTTCAGTCTCGCGCGGAGGCCGCCGTGGGTTATGTCGAAAGGAATCTGATTCCGGGCGAAACCATCCTTTATCGCACCAAGCTCCATTGGATCGCGGTGCTCTGGAGCGTGGTGACCGGCGCCGTTTTGGAGGTCGCCGGGATTGCACTCCTCGTTTACCAACTCGCGGCCCGCCGGCCGGTGCTGCCTCCAACCCCGGGTGCCGCGCTCGCTGGAGCCATGCTGCTCGCCGGCTCGCTCTGCACCGCCTGGAGCCTGGCGCAGCGCAACGCCACGGAAATGGTCGTTACAAATAAGCGGGTGCTGGTCAAGACGGGCATTGCCACGCGCAAAACCTTCGAACTGTTGCTTTCGCGAATTGAAAGCATCGGCGTTGTGGAGTCGCTCTGGGGAAGGATGCTCGGCTACGGCACGGTCATTCTCCGGGGAGTCGGCGGTACTCCGGACGAGTTTGACCAAATTGCCCGCCCGCTCGAGTTCCGCAGCCATGTTCAGCAGCAAATCGAATCCGCGAATGCTCACGTGAGCGGCGCGGCCAGTTGACAAATCTGCCGCCGGTACCGGTGGCGGCTTTCCTGCGCTCGCCTGTTTTGGCACGCTAGGTGTGAATTTCTTCTTCTCCGCGCGACGGGCGCGCCGCATCTTCGTAGGCACGCTTCCCCGCGCTCACGGCCTCTCGCACCTGATCTCTCGTTTGGTCCATGGTGTCGCGAGCGCTGCGTGCAAATCTTCGTCCCGCCGTGCCCAAACGATCGGTGAGATCGTCCGCGGCATTTCTCAGATGGTCGCGAGTGTCGCGTCCGCTGGCCGGTGCGAAGAGCAAGCCGGCCGCCGCGCCAATCCCCAAGCCCGTAAGAAACCCCACAAACCCGCCGGAAGATCGATGTCTCATAGCCTCCCCCAAAGCCTTCAAGCTAGTGGATGCAGCCTGGGCCGAGCCATCCCATAACCACTGGACGATACTCGCCGCTTCACCCTACTCGCGCCGGCCTTGCGCCGGCTTAGGTTCGATTCAGGACTGCCCTCGGTGTCGGGCGCTTAGCGCTTCTTGTCCGGCGGCGGGAGTTGGTCCAGGTTTTCCCGGGCGAAGCTCAGACCGGGATTGAGAGCAAGCGCTCGTTGGAGGTGAAGGCGCGCTTCGTCGTTTTTGCCGAGGGCCGCGAGAGCGCTCCCGAGATTGGCTTCGGCGTTGGCGTCTTCGGGAGCAAGCTGTACCGCGCGCCGGAAATAGCCTTCAGCGCCAGCGAAATCGTTCTCCATGGCGAGCGCCAGCCCAAGATTGTAGCAGGCGTCGAAGTAGTCGGGCCGCGCGCGAAGAGCGGCGGCAAGATACTTCACCGCCGATTCGGGATGCCCTGCGGCCATAAGGGCCCCGCCATATGCGTTATTGGCGATGGCACTTTCCGGACGGATGCGCAGCGCGAGTTCATAGTGCCGCGCGGCTTCCGCTACTTCCCCGCGCTGCTGAAGCACGGCTGCCAGATTGTAATGAGCCTCGAAGTCGCCGGGATTGTTCTCGATTTTGTGGCGGGCGAGGGCCTCCTGCAAAACGCGGCGCGGATCGCTCGCGGCGGTCACCGGAGCATCGGGCAGCACTTGCAGCCAGAGATGCGCCATTTCATCGCTTGCGCGATTGCCCGCTACCACGCGCTTCGGCGGCGAATTAGGATTCAGCGGATTCTCTTCCGAATTGTCGTACGTGTAGTGCATCGAAACGGCCGTGCCCGCTGGCAGATGCACAGGCTGTGCGTACCGATAAACCGCCTGCCAGTTCAAGTCCCAGTTCGGAATGTGCAGCAACGATTTCTTCTCGCCGTCAGGAAATGTGGCAAAAGCCTGCAAATCACGGCCGAGATAATGCGCGTGCGGGTAGATCGCCAAGAGCTCCACGTCCTCGGGCAGCGTGAAGTCGTCTGTCACAACAAAATCGTGAGCGCCCGGCGGAATATCCAGCTTCGCATCGTTTTCGAGCTGCAGCAGCATCGGAAATTTCGTGGCCGGTTGGTCGGTGAAATACAGCCCTATGCTTGGCTGAATCCATTCGGGCTTCCCGGAAGGCTGCAAGTGCACGTTGAGCACCAGGTCCGTTCCGGCATCGAGCCGCAGCGCCATCCCTTCCGGTTCCTTTCGCGGCACGCTTCCCGGTTTCCAGAAAAGAAAATGGCTGTCCGGGTCGAAGGCTTCCGATTCGATCTTGATCTCCATGCCGCCGAAACCCGCACCGGGAGTTGTTTCCTGGGCGCGCGAGGATTCCAGCCGGTCCACGAGCACATTCGCATGATGCACAAGCCGCTGGTCGCCCGGACGAATTTCTATCGCGTTCAGCCAGCGCGTCTCCTTAAGCGGAGTGCGAAAGATGAAGTTCCAGTATTGATCCGTGTCGCTCGCCGGCAGCAGATACGGTTTCGGCGCCTTCAGAATGAGATCAGGCTTGCCGAGTTGCCAGCCCGGTAAAAATCTCGGTCTCGGCGGCAGGTCAGACGCGGCGCCCTCGGCCTCGCCATCTTCGACCCATCGTCTGAACACGCGGATTTGTTCTTCCGTGAGCCGCAGTTCGTCAGCGAACTTGAATTCGCCCGGCGCGGGCAGCCAGGGCGGCATGATGCGCGCTTGCGTCACGGCGGCGATTTGGCGCGCGTGCGATTTGGCATCGGCGTAAGTGAGCAGAGAAAACGGAGCGGATTCCCCGGGGCGATGGCACGCGGCGCAGAAGCGGAAGAGAATCGGCGCAACGTCGCGATTAAACGTGACGCGCTGAGCCGCTGCGTTTGGCTCCCGCGAAGCGCCCGGCCAGCCGCGCTCTGCGCGCAGCAGACCCGCCGCCAGAGCGCACGCCAGCAGCGCGAGAGCGATTCGCACCCGGCGGATCATTGCAGATCTGCGATGACGCAGCCGGCCGCTTCCGCCGAAGCTCTCGGTGGCGCGACGCCCCTGACGGCCGCATCGATCGCGTCTGCCAGTTCGTGCGTGCTGGCCGCGTGCCGCGATTTCCCCAGCGCCGGATACAGATCATCGATGCGGCCGCGATAGACCAGGTCGCGCTTTGCGTTGAAGACCGCGGCCTCCGGCGTGACCCGCGCGCCCGCTTTTTTCACCAGCGCGTGGTCTGTGTCGCGCAGCGCGGGAATCGTATAGCCGAAATCCCGCAAATAGGCGCGAATGGCGCCCGGACTCTCGGCTTTGTCCGGGAAAACCAGCAAAAACGCGGCGCGAGCTGCATACTTCGCGCTGAGTTGCTGAATCAGCGGTGCGTAGCGATTCGAGATGGGGCAATCCGTGCGTACGAAAACCAGCACCAGGACCTTTCCGCGCCAGTGCTGAAGCGGGGAAGTGCGCGTGCCGGAGAGATCCACTGCTTCCTGCGCGCTCGCGGCAAAGGCCACAGCCAGAAACGCGAACACCAACGCCAGCGCGTACCGAGTGGATCGTGCAAAACCCAAAATGCGCGCGACGCGCCTCATTTTCGGAAGCCCTGCGGCATCCTACACCCGCGGAATCGAGCCTGTCCATTGCGCCCCGGAGCTGTTCGGCGCGAGGCTGCATCGCCGCGGCAAGGAGCGTGCCGCGCCATCCTTGCTGTTTTACGGAACGAGCTTTCCGATATACACGGAAAGCGGCGCCATCGAAATTTCCTTCGTCGAAATTTCCCCGGGCGAATTGCCATCGGTCAGCACGGTGCGCGCTCGGTTCGCGCCCAAGCCTTGCGCCGACAGATCGAGGCTCACTTTCTGAGGACTCCGCGCCATGTTCAAGACCACCAGCATCGCCTCGGTGCCGTCCTTCCGCAAATACGAATACACATTGGGGTTCTGTTCATCGAGCGCGATGTATTCCCCCTCGAGCAGCGCCGGTTCGGTGTGCCGCAAGGCAAGCAGCCTCTTGTAAAAATTCAGCACGGAATTTGGATCCTGCGTTTCCGAGGCCACATTGTGGGTGGCGTGGCTCTCCGGCACCGGCAGCCATGGCTTCGCTTCGCTGAAGCCGGCGTTCTTCCCGCTCGTCCATTGCATGGGAGTGCGCTCGCCGTCGCGCCCTATCTCTTGGGGCCAGCCGATCTTTCCAATCGGG
>DASRCZ010000029.1:0-39703 GCA_035652855.1 Candidatus Acidiferrum sp. | reverse complement strand
GTCCTCGAGCTTTTCGTGCGTAATTCTCAGCTTCAGCCTCCGAAGCGGGTCCGGCTCGATCAGGTTCACAAACTCCCATCGGATCGCTTTCTGCGGCAGGCCCTTTTCGAGTTTGCGAATCACTTTCGAGGGCAGCCCTTGTAGCAAACGACGCACGGCACCCGGCAATCCGACGTCTACTTGCGTGATCCGCAGCTCGACGTTGCCGTTGGCGCGCTGTTGCGCCATCTCGACGTCGTTTACACGCACCACTTTGCGCCCGCTGATGTCAATAATTTGCTGGTCCAACAGGTCTTTTTGCACTGCCAGCAAACTTTCGTTCGGAATGTATTCCCGCAGGGCTCGCTCGCCGACGTTTAACGTCATTCTGCCGGGTTCAATCGAAGCCACCTGATCATGCCTCGCTACGAGCGGCTGGTATTTCCCGCGCGAGAGCAAATAATGCGAGACGCGGTTCGGAGCCTCCGCTGGCTCGACAAAAAACTCCCGGACACGCCCCACAAAGTTGCCCTGCGCGTCGAATGCCGCCGAGCCCACTAGTTCTGTCGCGTAGAGGTCCATGGCGCACCGCCAGCCCAAAACAAAAAGCCTGCGAACGGAGTCCCCGGTCGCAGGCAAGTGCCTCATGGTGCTGGACTTACCGTTAACCCGGGGCGAACCCTCCCCTGGCAGATGCCTCGGTCATCGCGGCCCGTTCTTCCCGCAATGCCCGAACCACCGGCCCCACACCCAATGGCACAAACTGGCCCAGGTTGCCGCTACTAGGCGCAGGTTCGAGTTCGCTGCTCGCGTTCATCGAGAAAAACTCACTCCAAACGTACTCATAAATCCTGCCGTTGCACTATGTCAAGAAAATTGTGTCACTTACCCAAACTTTATGGCCGCTGCGCTTTCTTTTCCCCGAAGATTTTTTCTTCGGACACCGGCTAGGGGCTCGAAGAGCATGTGTTTTGGCTCCCGTCTCCGCTTTCGGCAGTCCTCCAGGTAAAGCACCAGGTAGTTCTTCAGAATGTAATCGCGCTTGGAAAATCCCAATTCCCGGGCAGCCCGGTCAATCGCCTCCGGGGGGCCCTCGAGTTCAACAAACGTCCCTATCGGCGTCTCGTCCAGCTCGATTAGCAGCCCCCTGCCCCACCTTTTCTCGGCAGGGAGCGCGAAGGTGGTTCGGTAGCGTTCATACCGGAACCAACCGGTCAGCCCCAAGCCTTCAAAAATCTTCGTCAGGCTGGATCCGTCGGCCACGCGGACTTCCATTTCCTCTCGGATACGATGTCGCGCTCGTCCCCTACTATTCAGATGGCCGCTTCTGGAAACTGGCCGTTTGAAGGTCACCGACACGTGCTCCTCCATGGGCTTCCCGCCGGGCGCTCCCACGAGCCGCTCGGTTCGTATCCGCAGCAGTTGGCCTTTTCGTGCCAGTCCGCGCTTCGGGGTGTCAAAGAGCACGTTGTACTGCCACAGGCGTTTCCCAGCCGCATGCACAGGGCGCGCACCGCATCTTTTCAGCGACTTACGCAGTGTGCGCTCATTGCGAATCCGCAATTTGATTTCAACTTCCCGCATCGCCCGATTTCTACACCAACTTGTTCGGCAAATTGTTCCCTGCCATCGGCCCTCAGTATAATGCCCTATTAAACCGAATCCATTTTTCAACCCTTTCCAAGAAGGAAGTATGGTGCACAACGACCCAGCCCTGGCGGCAACTTTAACTGAAGTTCCTGCGGAAGGTCTGGCACTCGCCGCTCCCGTTGCTCGCCGTCAGAGCACCGAGCAGATTCTCCACGGCGACCGCCGTGTGGATGACTATGCGTGGTTGCGGGAAAGGTCGAATCCCGAGGTCCTCGCTTACCTCAACCGCGAAAATGCATACACAAGCGCGATGCTCCGTTCAACGGAGCCGCTACAACAGCAGCTCTACCGGGAAATGCTGGGCCGTATCCAGCAAACGGATCTCAGCGTCCCCTATCTGCTGCGCGGCTACTGCTACTTCACACGAACCGAAGAGGGCAAACAGTACCCGGCGTATCTGCGTCAACGTTACAGCGGAGCCGCATCGGCTTCGCCCGGGGCCATCGAGATCGCATCGCCCGAAACTCAGGAGCTCCTTCTCGACCTGAACGCCCTCGCCGAAGGCCACTCCTTCCTCGGCCTCGGAGCTTTTGAGGTCAGCGACGATAATCAACTGCTGGCCTACTCAACGGACAACACCGGCTTTCGCCAATACACGCTCTACGTCAAAGATATGAGTACCGGCGCGGTGCTGCCGCCGGTCGCCGAACGCGTCACGAGCGTCGCCTGGGCCGCCGACAACCGCACGCTCTTCTACACCGTCGAGGACGCGGTAACGAAGCGTTCCCATCGCCTCTATCGCCACGTTCTGGGATCCGGGGAGCATACACTTCTCTACGAAGAACCCGACGAGCGTTTTCGCATCGAAATCGAGCGCACGCGCAGCCAAAAGTTCCTGCTCCTCAATATCGCCAGTCACACAACAACCGAAATCCATTTCCTCCCGGCAGCGCAACCTCTCGGTTCTTTCCGTTTGATCGCCCCACGCCAGGACGAACACGAATATTACGCCGACCACCGCGGCGGTCCGGACCCAAATTCAACCGGCACTTTCTACATCCGCACAAATTCGCTCGGCCGCACCTTCGGCCTCGTGGCGGTCGCTGACGACGACCCGCGCCGGGATTTTTGGCGCGAAGTGATCCCAAGCCGGCCGCAGGTCATGCTGGCTGGCATCGGGGTCTTTCGCTCGCACCTCGTCCTCTACGAGCGCGAGGGCGGCCTTCCCCACATTCGAATCGCGGATCTCCAGTCGTTGGCTGGAAACCCTCTTGCCGACTCCTACCGCATCGAGTTCGCCGAGCCCGCCTACAACGCGTCGCTTTCCCACAATCCCGAGTTCGATACGGACCACGTGCGGTACCAATACGAGTCGTTCGTGACGCCGCGCTCGGTGTACGATTTCGACTTCGCCACGCACCGTTCCCTTCTCCGCAAGCAGCAGCCGGTTCTCGGCGGTTACGACTCCGCGCAGTACGTCTGTGAGCGTCTTCACGCTACCGCTTCCGACGGCACGCAGGTCCCCATCTCGCTGGTATACCGCCGGTCCACACCGCGTGACTCTTCCGCAGCTCTGCTCCTTTATGGTTACGGAAGCTACGGCATCTCCATGCCGGTCAATTTCAGCTCCAATCGCCTCAGCCTGCTCGACCGGGGCGTCATTTTTGCCATCGCTCATGTTCGCGGGGGCGGTGAACTCGGCAAACCCTGGCATGACGCCGGCCGCATGCGCAACAAGTTCAACACGTTCACGGATTTCATTACCGCCGCCGAATCTCTCGTCGCCCGCGGCTACACCTCGCCGCAGAAGCTCGTGATCGAAGGCGGCAGCGCCGGCGGCTTGCTGATGGGCGCGGTGTGCAACATGCGTCCCGAACTCTTCCGCGCCGTCATCAGCCACGTGCCGTTCGTGGACGTCCTCAACACCATGCTCGACGCTTCGCTTCCTCTCACCGTCGGAGAATACGAGGAGTGGGGCAATCCGCAAATCGCTGCCGATTACTTCTTCATGAAGTCCTACTGCCCTTACAGCAATATCGAGCGCAAGAATTATCCCGCCATGCTCGTAAAGACCGGCCTGAACGACAGCCAGGTGATGTACTGGGAACCGGCGAAATACGTCGCCAAACTCCGCGCCTTCAAAACCGATACGAACCCCCTGCTTTTTCAAATCAACATGGGAGCCGGCCACGGAGGCGCCTCCGGACGCTACGACTATCTCCGCGAAGTAGCCCTTGACTACGCTTTCCTGCTCACCCAGGTGGGTCTCGCCCAATAGCTCGCTGCTCGCCTTTGCGGCTGCTTCCGTGCCCGTTTGCCGTGTGGCATTCTCCCTGAAAATCCTCTACTCTCTAACCTCTAATTCCTAATCTCTGCCTTTACATGCCGGATCCATCTACACCCTTGATGCAGCAGTATCACGCGATCAAGTCGCGTTATCCCCACGCCCTCCTGCTCTTCCGGCTCGGCGATTTCTATGAACTGTTTTATGAGGATGCGCTCCTGGCCTCGCGCGAACTCCAGATCACTCTGACCTCTCGCAATCGCGAGAAAGGCCAGCCCATCCCCATGTGCGGAGTCCCCTATCACGCGGCTGACGGCTACATCGCCCGCCTTCTTCGAGCTGGCTTCAAAATCGCCATTTGCGACCAGATGGAGCAGCCTGGCCCCGGTAAAAAACTCGTCCGCAGAGAAGTCGTTCGCATCATCACGCCCGGCACCGCTACGGATGTCAGCGTGCTCGAGCACCGGGAAAACAATTTCCTCGCCGCTGTTTCTGTTGCTTCTGGCGGTTCGCCCATTGGGCTCGCGTTGGCCGACCTCTCGACCGGCGACTTCCAAGCCACTGAATTTTCCGGCCCGCGCGCGGCAGACCATCTGCGTGATGAGCTGCAGCTCTTCCGCCCCCGCGAGACGTTGCTTGCACGTTCGCCGCAATTGTTTGAGACCTCGAAGACCTCCCTTCTCGAAGGTACAGGCGGCGTCGAATCCCGCATCGAGGATTGGGCGTTTCAGCGCGACTACGCCGAGCGCATCCTCCGTGAGCAGTTCGGAGTCGCGGAACTCACCGGCTTCGGCCTTGATGATCATCCGCATGCGCTTTCGGCCGCCGGAGCCATCATCCATTATCTTCGCGAAAACGCCGCTAAGGGCGTCGTGACTTCGGAGGCAGCAAACAGCGCGCGCCCTGGCGATACGCGGCCGCATGACGATGCTTCGCTCGGCTCCCGGCAGCCTGCCTATATGGACGCCTTGCCGGGCGCAACCTCTCCGCACGAAGCTCTTCGCCACCTCGATCGCGTGCGCTACTACGAGCAGCACGACGCACTGGTCCTCGATCCCGTCTCCGTGCGCAATCTCGAGTTGCTCTCGCCCATCCTTGCCGAAGAGCCATCGCGCGGCTCTGGTCCCGCGACGCTCATTGCCGCATTAGACGTGACCGTCACGGGCATGGGCGCGCGACTCCTCCGCTCCTGGATGCTTCGGCCGCTCGTCGTGCGGGATGCCATTGAGGCGCGGCTCAGCGCCGTTGCTCATCTCGTCCAGCAAACCGTCGTGCGCGGCGAAGTGCGCAAGGAACTCAAGGGCATTCTTGACCTTGAACGGCTGACCAGCCGCATCACCCTGGGCCTCGCCACTCCGCGCGAACTCGTCGCGCTCCGCAAATCTCTCGCGCAACTTCCAACTCTCCGGAATTTCCTCACCCCTCCTCCCGCCGGCGGCAGTGAACTTCTTCGCAAGCTCTTCAACGAAGTGGATGAGCTGCCCGAGGTCCGGGAACGCCTCGAACGCGCCATCGCCGATGAACCGCCCGCGCTCGCCACTGATCCCGGAATCATCCGTCCGGGTTTTCACGCCGAGTTGGACGAATTGCGCAGCCTCAGCACACATGCAAGGCAAATCATCGCGGCCA
This sequence comes from Candidatus Acidiferrum sp., assembly GCA_035652855.1. GTDB lineage: Bacteria > Acidobacteriota > Terriglobia > Acidiferrales > UBA7541 > Acidiferrum. The sequence continues at coordinate 34,221 of DASRCZ010000029.1, read as the reverse complement.
TGGAAGAGCGCGAGCGCAAGCGCACCGGCATCGCCTCGCTCAAAATCCGCTTCAATCAGGTCTTTGGCTACTACATCGAAATCTCAAAACCCAATCTGCATCTCGCGCCCGCCGACTACGAACGCAAGCAAACGCTTGTCAACGCCGAGCGATTCACCTCGCCCGAACTGAAGGACTACGAGCGCAAAATCCTCGCCGCCGAAGAGCGCATCCTTGAAATCGAACGCCAGCTTTTTCTCGAAATTCGCTCCAGCATTGCCGCGCAAGCCGCCCGCCTTCGCCGCACCGCCGTGGCCATCGCGCAGCTCGATGTGCTCACCGCATTTGCCAAGCTCGCCGCGGACCGCGGCTACGTCCGCCCCGAATTCAATTCCACCGGCGAACTCCTCATCGTCGCCGGACGTCACCCCGTCATCGAGGAGCTACTTCGCCAGCGCGGCGAGCGCTTCATTCCCAATGACCTTTGCTTCGATCCGGTACGGCAGCAAATCCTGCTCATCACCGGGCCCAACATGGGTGGCAAATCCACGTACCTTCGCCAAACCGCTCTGATCGTGCTTATGGCGCAGATGGGCTGCTTTGTTCCCGCTCGTCAGGCGAAGCTGCCGGTCACCGATCGTATCTTCACACGCATAGGCGCCGCGGACAATCTCGCGCGCGGACGCTCCACGTTCCTCGTCGAAATGTCCGAGGTCGCGGCCATCCTGAATCACGCCACGCCGCAAAGCCTGGTGCTTCTCGACGAAGTCGGCCGCGGCACCGCCACGTTCGACGGCCTCTCCATCGCCTGGGCCGTCGTCGAGCATCTTCAAAAGCACACGCGCGCTCGCACACTTTTCGCCACTCACTATCACGAACTCACCGAACTCGCCGATCTTCTACCGGGGGTGCGGAACGTCCACGTCACCGTCAAGGAAACCCCCAGCGACATTGTTTTTCTCCGCCGCGTTGAGCCGGGCTCCGCCGATAAAAGCTACGGCATCGAAGTCGCCCGCCTCGCCGGCCTCCCGCGCGCCGTCATCGAACGCGCGCGCGAAGTCCTCCGGCGCCATGAACAGAGCGAGCGCCAGCTTAGCGAAACCCTCTCCCCGGGAGCGGATGACCCGGCCGATTCCCCAATCGGTCATTCCGAGCGAACCGCGGAGTCCGCTTGTTCCGTCCGCTCGCCCCGCCGTGAAAACCACCAGGAACTCCTCTTCACTCCCCTCGATCGGGAAGTCCTCGAGCGCCTCCGCGCCGCCGATCTCGATCACCTCGCCCCTCTCGACGCCCTCAACCTCCTCGCTCAACTCAAAAAACAAATCTCGTAACCGTTGCCTTTTTCTTCGCGAGCGCCCTTTCTCCTCTGTGCTCCGCCTATTCTCTGTGGTGAAATCTCTCTTCCGTCGCTTTTTATGCCTCGAACGCACTCACTGGTCCTCGGCCTGATGTCCGGCACCTCCGCCGACGCTATCGAAGTCGCTCTTGCTGAAATTTCCGGCGCTCCGCCGCGTCTCAGCGCCAAGCTCAGGGATCACACCTCGATCGCCTTCTCATCAGCGGTCCGCCGGGAAATCCTGCGCGTTGCCGAGCAACAATCCATCTCGGCTGGCGAGCTCAGCCAGCTCAATTTCCGTCTGGGCGGGATTTTTGCCGGTGCCGCACTCATTGCCTGCCGCAAATTCCGCGTCCAGCCGCGTCGTATCGCACTCCTCGGCTCTCACGGTCAGACTATTTTTCACCAGGGTCAGCCATCGGACTATTTTGGCGCGGAAACGGCATCAACGCTGCAAATCGGCGAACCCGCGGTTATCGCCGCCCGCACTGGGATCACCACCGTCGCCGATTTTCGCCCCGCCGACATGGCCGTTGGCGGCCAGGGCGCTCCGCTCGTCCCCTACGCCGATTATCTCCTCTATCGCCACCTCAAGTTCGGCCGCATCTCGCTCAATCTGGGCGGTATCGCCAATATCACCGTCATTCCGGCCGGCGCGCGCACTGATCAAGTCTTCGCTTTCGACACTGGCCCGGCCAACATGCTGATTGACGGGCTGGTCTCGCACTTCACCCGCAACCGCCTCCGCTTCGATAACAATGCCGAACTCGCGCGGCGCGGTCGCTCCATCCCCGCACTACTCGATGAACTCCTCCTTGACCCCTATCTCCGCCTCCCGCCGCCCAAATCCACAGGCCGCGAGTACTATGGCCGCGCCTACCTCGAAAAAATTCTTGCCCTTGGCCGCCGCCATAAGGCTCAATCGAACGACCTCATCCGCGCCGCCACCCTCTTTACCGCGCTCTCTGTCGTCGGCGCGCTCCACCGGTTCGTGCTTCCACATCACAAAATCCACCAGCTTATCGTCTCCGGCGGCGGCGCCCACAATCCGCTCATCATGGCCCAACTCTCCGCCGCCCTTTCGTTCACACCGGAAGCGCCCTTTCGTCGCCATTCACGGCCCGCCTTTCACCACTTCTTACCAATCGAGGTCATCCCTTCTTCTCAGCTCGGCATTCCCCCCGACGCCAAGGAGGCCTTTGCCTTCGCTCTTCTTGCCTACGAGACCTTCCACCAACGCCCCGGCAATCTCCCGTCGGCCACCGGCGCGCAAAAATCCGCCATACTCGGTAAAATCTCCTATGCTCCTCCGCGCTGAATTACCGCAGACACGTTTGGCTGTGCAGCGTCCCGTCTTTCGAGGATCTGGGTCCTTCGCGGCGAAGACTCGCTTTCTTCTTACCTCGCTGCTTCTCTGCGTCCTTACTCTTTGCCTCCACGGTTGCCTTCGCGCCAAGTCCACTCCCGCCTCTCTCGTTTTCCTGATCGAATCCAACCCTGCCAATCTCGACCCGCGCTTCGCCACCGATGGCCAGTCTCAGCACCTCGATTCGCTGATCTTTTCCTCGCTTGTCGCTCGCGACGATCAAATGAACATCCTCCCGGATCTTGCTCGCGCATGGGACACTCCCGACGCTCTGACCTACGTCTTTCACCTCCGGCCCAATGTCCGTTTTCATGACGGCCGCCCGCTCACTTCCGCGGACATCAAGTCCACGTTCGAATTCATTCTCAATCCTGCAAATCACTCTCCCAAGCGCGGTGGCTTTCGCATGATCGCGAGTATCGCTACGCCTGATCCCGCCACAGTCGTGTTCCACCTCAATGAGTCCTACGCCTCCTTCCTTTTCGCTCTCTCCCGCCCCGCCATCGGAATCGTTCCGCATGACGCACCTTCCGACTTTTCACGGCACCCGGTGGGCTCCGGCCCCTTCCGCTTCATTTCCCAGTCGCAGGATGACGAAGTCGTTCTCGAGCGCAATGCGGACTATTTTCTTACTCAAAGCGAAGACCGAAGGGCGCCAGGAATGCCGGACAACATCCAATTCGCGCCAGCGTTTACCCGCGTCCGCTTTCGCGTCGTGCCTGATGCGATTGTCCGCGCCCTCGAACTTCGCAAAGGGTCCGCCGATATCGAAATCAGCTCGCTCAATCCGGATCTCATTCCTGTTCTTGCCAGGCAGCCTTTGCTTGCCGTCTCCGAACGCCCCGGGAGCAACCTCAACTACCTCAGCTTCAATTGCCTTGACCCGGCGCTCTCGAATCCTGCCGTGCGCCAGGCGCTCGCCTACGCCACCGACCGCGCCGCGCTGATCCGATTTCTCCTCCACGGCCAAGCCACGCTCGCCACCGGCGTCATTCCACCGACAAACTGGGTCTATGAGCCGAATGTTCCTCGGTACGCGCTGGATATTCCCCGGGCGGAACACCTCCTGGACGCCGCCGGGCTTCCCCGCCGGCCGGGCGGCGTCCGTCTTCACCTGACGCTAAAAACGTCGACCGAGGAGCAAGCCCGGCTCATCGGCGCCGCTCTGCAAGACCAGTGGCGGGGCGCCGGAATCGATTTGGAGGTCCGTCCCCTCGAAATTGCCACCCTGCTCTCCGATGCCATCAAGGGAAACTTTCAGATCACGCTGCTGCGCTGGGTCGGCGCCAACAACGATCCGGATTTTTTCGATTTCGCGTTTTCTACCCGGCGCATTCCGCCGGACGGGGCCAACCGGGGCCGCTATCACAATTCGCAAATTGACGACCTCACCGCGCGGATTCGCGCGGAACCCGATCGCGCCAAACGCAAAGCCCTCTGCTCCCAGGTTCAGAAAATCCTTGCCACGGACCTCCCCTACCTTCCGTTATGGTTCAACGATGCCGTCTCCGTCCATCGCCGCTCGCTCGGCGATCTCGCTCTTTCTCCTTCCGGCGATTTTGATTTTTTGGAGGACCTCGGGGGCACTCCTGCCAGGGCCTCGGCCTCTCGTTGATTCAATCATCGAATGCGGTTCTTTGGCGAATCGAGGACGCACCTCTCGTTGAGCTACCCCCCGCCGCGCCAAACCCGAAGATATCCAGATACAGCAACTTCGCGATGCTGCGCCCCCGCCAAACGGATTAGACTTTGGTTGTATGGCTTTCGCCGGTCTGCCCGACGGCGATGCCGACGAGAGAGTGCGGTTCTATGGCACGCTTCTTCCTTACCGGCTTAGCTCGCCGAAGAATCTTATTCATTACCATCTGTGCGCTCGCTCCTCTCTGGGTCAAAGCGCCCATTGCTTTCGCCCAAAGCGCCCCTCGCGCAGCCGCCAACAGAGGAGCGCGCATGGCTGCGCCGCCGCGGCCTTTCACTCCTCCGCTCACGCGATCCGCGTTTTCGGCGCCGGCGCTGCACCGGCCTCCATGGATCGGCGTGTCGCATCCGCCCCGCTTCGCGCTCGTCCCGCCCTTTGCGCATACGTTTACTTCCCGTTTTCGCCCGCTTCCTAATCCGCGTCTAACAGAAATGACCGTGCCTTTCCGTTCTCCTTCTCACCCATTTTTTTCTCCGCGCCGTTTTCGCTTTGGCTCGCCTTTTTTGGGCACACAATTTTTTGAGGGCGCTATCGGCCTGGGATTCACCACTTGGTGGATGCCCAACTGCAGCCCCGACTGGGCGTTCGGCTACTACTGCACCGGCTTGCCTCCAGCGAGCTTGTCCTTCGCAAACAACTTCACCTTGCAGCCGTACCAGCCACCCGTCTACTCCTACACTCCGGAAGGCCAGCCGCTCGTCTGGTTATTCCTAAAAAACGGCACGGTCTATAGCGTCACCGACTATTGGTTCGTGAACGGCCAGCTTCACTTCATCACCATCGAAGAGAGTGGCGCGAAATCCGCTGAGCAAGCGATATCCTCCAGCGACTTGGACGTCCAAAAGACGGTTGACGTGAACACTCGGCGCGGCTTTCGCGTCGTCATGCGCGACCAGCCTCTCGATCAATACATTCGCAACCGCCCCGGCACCATTCCGCCGCTCCTTCAGTCCCCTCCGGAACACTAATCTGCTCGCAGAGCTGCTGAGGCCGAAAGCCTCTCGCCGCCATCGCTAAACACCAGTGAACGGCGAACAGGCGCAAACTTGCCTCATGTACTACACTAGCTTCACTCGGTCGCCATCACTTTACTCAAGGAGCGCGCCGCGCAGTGACGCCGCCCATCCCGAGGCTACCCGGCCGCGCGAGAGTCACGTAAGTGTTCACGCCAGCCGTCGCCCATCGCGCCGTCGGATTGATTGTCGTCATCAGCATCCTGCTGATGCTCATCCGGCCTCGCAACAAGCCGGAGGTTTACTGGGTCGGCGCTGGCGTCGGGCTGCTTCTCGCGTTCCGGCTCATCCCTTTACGCCTCGCCGCGCGCGCCACCGCCGAGGGAACCGATGTTTATCTCTTTCTGATCGGCATGATGCTGCTTTCCGGCCTCGCGCGCGAATACGGAGTCTTCGATTGGCTTTCTTCGGCCGTGGTTCGCCGCGCACACGGCTCGCCGGCGCGCTTGTTTCTGCTTGTCTACCTCGCGGGCACGCTCGTTACCATTCTGCTCTCGAACGATGCCACCGCTGTCGTTCTCACGCCCGCGATTCTCTTCGCCGTTCGCAAGGCGCGTATCGATCCTCTGCCGTATCTATTCGCCTGCGCGCTTATCGCCAACGCCGCTTCCTTCGTGCTGCCCATCTCCAATCCCGCAAACCTTGTGGTTTTTCACGATCGCATGCCCCCGTTGCCGCTGTGGCTTGTCTGGTTCGCGCTTCCGTCGCTCCTCTCGATTCTTGCCACCTATCTCGCCCTTCGCTGGGTCTTCCGTTCGCGATTCGCCGGTCCCGTCAACTCCGCTATTGAAGTCCCGGTGCTCACGCAGCACGGCAAGCTGGTCATCGCCGGACTCCTCGTCACGGTCGCCGTTCTCCTGGTTGCTTCTGGCCTCGGATGGAATTTGGGCTTGCCGACAGTCCTCACCGCGTTGGCCGTTTCCGGAATCGCCTCGGTCACCGCGAAACGCAACCCTCTGCCCCTTCTCGGCGAAGTTAGTTGGAGCACGCTCGCCCTCGTTGCCGCTCTTTTTGTCATGGTTGATGCGGTCGAAAGCATCGGCGCTCTCCATCACACCGAACGGTGGCTTCGCGCCGCTGCATCGCTCGGTCCGGCGCCCGGCGCACTCTCCACTGGATTCGTCGTCGGCGTGGCCAACAACGTCGTCAACAACCTCCCGCTCGGCCTCCTCGCCGGCAACACCTTGCGTGCCGTTCACGCGAGCGGCTTGCTTGCCGCAGCCGTCCTCATCGGCGTTGATCTCGGCCCTAACCTCGCCGTCACCGGTTCTCTCGCCACCATTCTCTGGCTCATTGCGCTCCGCAAGGAGCATCTCAACGTCAGTTTCTGGGACTTCTTCAAGGTCGGAGTTGTCGCCATGCCCGCCGCGCTTCTGCTGTCACTCGCCGGCGCCGTCGCGCTGCAAGTCCTTTTCTCCCTCCGCTAATCTTCGGTCAGCGGCCACCGCGAAGTTGTCACCGTTCGCGGCCCCTGGCCGTCTATTCCAGCGCCGCTTCTATGTCGGCGACGGCCACAGCTCCTTCGCGAAGGATCTTCCACGCGCCGCCTTTTAATTCAACAATCGTCGAGCCGAGCGTTCCGCCGGTATCGCCCGAATCAAGAACCAGCGGTATGCGGGTGCCGAGTTGCTTGATCACTTGGTCCGCGTTTGCGCACGAAGGAAAACCCGAGATATTCGCGCTCGTGCCCGTAATGGGCGATTCAAATTCATTGATGAGCTGCTCAACCACCGGACTCTTCGGCCAGCGCAGCGCCACTTTGCCCGTGTTCGCGGTAACCTTCAGCGGCACCCGCTGCGACGCGTCCACCACCATCGTCAGCGCTCCTGGCCAAAACGCCTTAGCCAGCCGGTCAAAGCTCGGCGGCACATGCCGCGCCAAGCTCGCCGCCTGCGCCACGCCATTGACCAGAATCGGCAACGCGCGCGCCTCCGGCCGCCCTTTCACTCGGTAAATTTCGTCTACCGCGGCTAAATTAAACGGGTCGGCGGCAAGCCCGTAGAACGTGTCCGTGGGAATCGCAACGACACAGCCGCGCTCCAGAAACTGCGCCGCGTAGCGCAGCACCTCCGCCTCCGGATTTTTCCCATCCACGCGAAGCAGTTCGGCCGGCAATTTTCTCGCCTTTGGCGAAGTCACAACCCGTCAGCGCCCCCGCCCGCGCTGTCCCTTGTTCCGGCGACGCTACCATACCCACTAGGTCCGCGCAATAACCGGCCTTGCAACACACTGCGAGCATAACAGCCCCCGCATGCCCACTCCTGAAGGACATCTTCGAAACCCCGCCTAAAGTACCCCTCTGCGGGAAACCCGCACCTCCTCTATAACCGACCAACGGCATCGCTGGGACTAGGTCCAGCCGGCACCCCCTCGGGAGCGCGAAATCGCGCGAGGCCCGCGCTTACCGCCGAAATGGCTCTGCGGCTCTGGATTTGCTACGCTGCCCTGGAGACGCCAAGATGGCTTCGCCCGGCAAAAACACGCGCGTCCCCCAGTCAGCAGCAATTATCACCAGCCGCGACAACCGCTGGCTTAAGGAATTTCGTATGGCCTTGCGCGGCGGTTTGCCCGCCCCATCCGGAGCCGTTGGCGCCGAAGGCGTCCGTCTCGTCGAGGAAGCGTTACGCTCCGGCTGCGAAATCGAAGCGGTCCTCTTCAGCGAATCAGGGGAGCGCTATCGCACCCGGCTGGTCCCGCTTCTCCATCGCCCGCAGATTGCTTTTCCGGTGCTTAAAACAACAGACCGGCTCTTCGAGGGTCTTGCCGACACCGAGCATCCCCAAGGTGTTGCCGCACTGGTCCGCCCGCGCAGGGTTACCCTCGATGAACTCCTGCAAACTCCTGTCGAGAATAGCAGCCCTGTTCTGATTGCTGTACTCGCGGGCGTCCAGGACCCTGGGAATGTCGGAACGATTTTGCGAACCGCTGCGGCCTTTGGCGCGACCGGCGCCGTAACCGCTGGCACGCCACAAAGCGGCTCCGCGAATCCTTACGGACCAAAAGCCATCCGCGCTTCGGCGGGCGCTGCGTGGCACCTGCCAATCCTCACCGGGATGTCCCTGCCCATCCTGCTCACTCAGTTCAAAGTCGCGGGCTTGACCGTGCTGGCCACGTGCGCCAGCGAGGTACAATCCGGTGCGGCCCCTATGCTCGCCCCGTGGCAAGTCGATTGGCGCCAGCCTGTGGCCCTGCTGATCGGAAATGAAGGTGGCGGCCTCCCCGAAGAGTTTGAACGCGCCGCCGACGCCCGCGTGCGCATCCCCATTTCCAGCGGCATCGAATCGCTGAATGCCGCCGCCGCGGCCGCCGTGCTCTTCTACGAAGCAGCCCGTCAGCGCGCCGCGGCCACCCGCTCGAATACGGCCGGCACGCCAGTTCAAAGCCTGGAGCCATTTCAACTCACGTGAGCCTCTTCTCCCAATTTCCGCAGCCGGGCGACGCCGGCATTCCCTCCGCGCATCAGCCGCTCGCGGAAAGGATGCGTCCGCGCGCCCTCGGCGACTTCATCGGCCAGGAAAAGCTCCTCGGCCCCGGAAAGCCGCTCCGCGTCCAAATTGAGCATGACGACATCGGCTCCATGCTCTTCTGGGGACCTCCCGGATGCGGCAAGACCACCCTCGCTCGTCTGATTGCCCGCTTGACTCGCTCTGAATTTGTCCCCTTCAGCGCCGTCCTCTCCGGCATCAAGGAAATCAAGCAAGTCATGGCCGAAGCAGAAGCCAAGGCGCGCTCCGGCCACCGCACCATCGTATTCGTGGACGAAGTCCACCGCTTCAACAAAGCCCAGCAGGACGCCTTCCTTCCGCACGTCGAGGCCGGCCACATCACCTTTATCGGCGCCACAACCGAAAACCCCTCCTTCGAAGTGATCTCGCCCCTCCTCTCCCGCACCAAGGTCTACATCCTCGAGCCCCTTACCACTCCCCAAATCGTCGAACTCCTCCGCCGCGCGCTCGCCGATCCAGCGCACGGCCTCGCCAAGGAGCGCTTCGTCGCCACCGACGACATCCTCTTCCGCATCGCCTCGTACGCCAACGGCGATGCGCGCGCCGCCTACAACACCCTCGAGCTTGCCGCGCGCACCGCCAAACCCGAACCAGACGGAACTCGCCCCATCACCTCCCAACTCCTCGAAGACATTCTGCAGCGCAAGCTGCTTCGCTACGACAAATCCGGCGAAGAGCATTTCAATCTCATCTCGGCGCTGCACAAGTCCGTCCGCAACTCCGACCCTGACGCCGCCCTCTACTGGCTCGCCCGCATGATCGAATCCGGCGAAGACCCCCTGTATCTCGCACGCCGCTTGGTACGCATGGCCAGCGAGGACATCGGCCTCGCCGAGCCTGCTGCTCTCGCCGTTACGCTTGCCGCGAAGGACGCTTTCGACTTTATCGGCCCGCCGGAAGGCTTCCTTGCGCTCGCCCAGGCCGCGGTATATCTTTCGCTCGCGCCCAAGTCAAACGCGCTCTACACCGCATACGGCCAAGTGCTCGAAGACGTCCACAGAACCGAAGCCGAGCCCGTCCCGCTGCACCTCCGCAACGCCCCCACCGGCTTGATGAAAGCCGCTGGCTACGGCGAAGGCTACCAATACGCGCACGACGCCAAGGAAAAAGTCACCAATATGGAGTGCCTCCCGGGCAATCTCGCCGGCCGCTCCTACTACACTCCCACCGACCAGGGCTTCGAGCTGCGCCTCCGCCAGCGCCTTGAGGAAATTCGCAAAATCAAGTCCCGCTTGGCTTCGGACTCTTGAGGAGAACACATGAAACGCGCCGCCATCCTCGCCCTCTGCTTCGCCACAATCCTGCCCCTCGCGCGCTCGCAATCTGCGCCAGACACCGGAATCCTTGCCGTCGCAGGCATGCGTCTGTACGCCTCCGACCTGCGAAGGTCCCGCGACTTCTACGCCGGCCAGCTCGGCCTGCCTTCATGCCAAAGCGATGCCGCGCTCTGCTTTCAAGTGAACCCCGTCCAAAGCATTGAATTGGATTCCGCGGATGCACGCGGCCTCACGAGCCAGCTCGAGTCCGTGTCCTTTCGCGTCAAGAACGCCGCGACTTTGCGCGATTTGCTCATCAAGCGGGGCCTTCATCCCACCGGAATCACGAATCGCCATGGCCGCAAGTTTTTCTCGGTCCAAGACCCGGCGGCACACCGGCTTCAGTTCGTTCAGTATTCCAGACCCATGTCCGCGGCCACGCCCGCGAGTCCGCGAGTGCCCCAGGTCAGCAAACAAATCATTCATGTCGGCTACGTCGTGCCGGACCGGTCCAGTTCGGATCACTTCTTCAGAGATCTCCTCGCCTTTCGTCCCTACTGGCACGGTGGCATGAAGGACGGCGTGGATGACTGGGTCGCGCTGCAAGTTCCCGATGGCACCGGCTGGATCGAATTTATGCTCAACGTTTCTTCGGGCGCCAGCCACCGCACTCTCGGCGTCATGAATCACATTGCCCTCGGCGTCACGGACATCCAAGCCGCCAAGGCGCGGCTTCTAAAGAATGGCTGGATCCCCGGCGAAGAGCCACAGATGGGCCGCGATGGAAAATGGCAACTCAACGTGTACGATCCCGACGACACCCGCATCGAATTCATGGAATTCACGCCAAAGGAAAAGCCGTGCTGCTCCGATTTCACCGGCCCGCATCCTAAACCATGACCATTCCCGCCCGAGCAGTAGCACAGGCAATCCTGCCTGTGCGGCGTCCATTACGCCGCAACTTCAGCCGCGCATACGCGCACACCGCCATCGGCTCCCTCCTTTTGCTCGTGGTGTTGCTGCTGGTCTTTCTCGCGCCGGCCGCAATCTCTCTGCAGGCGCAGGAAATCGATAAGCCGCTGCAATCCGTCGACGACGAAATCACTGCCTTCGCCTTCTCCTCTGATGGCCGCATCGTTTACTCCGTGAATCGCGGCTTTAAGACGAAACAATACGACCTCGAGCACGACGATATCTGGATCCTGGAACCCGGCGGGAAGCGTCGCCGCATCTTCCAAGGCGAAAAATTCCTCCGTGGCACTCAGCCCTTCACCTACGTCGTGGACTCCTTTCGCTGGTCCCCAAGCGGAAAATATCTCCTTGCTCAACTCTTCACCACGACCGTTCTCGACGAATCCGGAAAAACCGAAGACTCCGTCAACACCCTCGCCATCGAGGACAATGGACGCGAAGCCCGCCCCGGTGGCACCGACAGTTTCATCCAAAACGCCAGCGACGCCATGTGGCTTGCCGACAGCAGTACCTTTGTCTATCTCACCGAAGTCCTCAAGCCCCGCCTCCTCTTCTCCTTTCGTTACGACAATCTCAAAACAGGTCCCGCCGGTCCCGCTTTTGAAGGCCGTACGTTCCTCGATGCCGATCCCCTGCCCCACACCAACGTCTCCATCGCCGTCGAGCGCGACCGGGCCATGAGCGGCCCGCCCCGCCTTCAGCGCCTCGATATGCTCGCCCAAGACGACCAGGAACTCGCCACTCTGGACGGCTACGAAGGCGGCCTCTGCGTCTCCCCCAGCGGCCACCGCATCGCCTACTTCATTGACAAGGAAATTTTGGAAGTCCGAGACCTCGATAATCCCGCCCGCGCTGCCCGTCTCCGCGTCGGCTTTGGCGTCGTCCGCTTTTCGCCCGACGACTCCCGCATCTTCGTCAAGCATGCCCCCGAGAAGAAATCCGGCGACCTCGTCATGTTCGCCGCGCCCGAGCTATCCGCCTCTTCCGCCGCAAAGGCGCCCGAAGTCCTGCAGCCCGATACGATCTCTTTGCTCCACGGACTCGCCATTCGCGAGTTCGCCATCTCACCCGATGGCCGCCTCTTCGCCGTCGTCCCGCCCGGCAAGCGCAATCTCCTGATCTTCTCCTGCCCGTGTCGCTAAGTTGTACACGCCATGTCGTGGCCGGCCTTTAGACCGGCCAGCCTGCAATCGCGTTCTCCCCGTCACTCCGCAAACCGCCGGAAGAAACTTGCCGCCTTCCACTCGGGACGCTGTGTCGCATCCGCCACTCGCAACGCCAGCCTCTCCAGAATCGCGTTGAACTGTGCCGCGGCCGCCAAATCAACGGGCTGACTCGTATCGTCCGCCGGCCCGTGATAGCGCTCTTTATACCAATCGTTGAAAATCTTCTCCTCCGCGCTCCCAGGCACCCAGCCAAATTTGAACGCCAGCGCCGGGACTCCCTTCTTGATGAAGCTGTACTGGTCGCTGCGGATAAACCGATTGTGATCCGGCTGCTTATCCGCTTGCACCTGCACTCCGGCGGCGGTGCACACCTCCCGGATATCGTCGCCCAGCGATGATTCGTCGAGCCCCTGCACCTCCAGATATCTCAGCGGAAAGAGCGGCAGATACATGTCCATGTTCAGGTCCGCGACGATGCTCTTCGCCGGCACAGTCGGATGCGCGGCAAAGTACTGCGACCCGAGTTCCCCCTTCTCTTCTCCTGTAACCGCCAGAAACAATACCGAGCGTTTCGGCCTCGCGCCGCTTTCCTTCAAGGCGCGCGCAATCTCGATCAGAGACGCAATCCCGGAAGCGTCGTCCATCGCGCCGTTGTAGATTTTGTCGTCATTCACCGGCTCGCCGATCCCCACGTGATCCAAATGCGCGCTAATGACCACGTACTCGCCCCTTAGAGCCGGATCGCTGCCGGGAAAAATGCCCGCCAGATTGCTGGATTTCACCTCCCAGGTCCTTACTTTCGTGATCGTTCGAACCTTCACCGCAAGAGGAAAATGCGGCAAGGGTCTCCCCGCGTTTAGCGCGCCCAGAACTTCTTCGAATGTGTGACCGCTGCCCGCGAACAATTTCTCGGCGTGCGCCGGGTTGAAGACCACCGCGATCTTCGGTGCCGGCGCCGTCGCACCCGGATCCTTCAACTCCATTCTTGGGCGCAGCCGCGAACCGGCAACCCGCGACCACGGCACTTCCGCGGCTTTCGGATTGGGGATCGCCACCATCCCAATCGCACCCGCCTCCGCAAGCGCTTTCCGCCGCTCTTCGCCCGATTGATAGTGCGCCTTCACCGCGCTCGGGATGTCCGCGGGTCCTCCGGTTACGTATACCGCAATCTTTCCGCGCAGATCCTGCCCCGCGAAGTCATCGTAGTTGTTCTCCGGAATCTTCAATCCGTAGCCGGCGAAGACCGCCTCGCCTTCGGCTCGCGGCGCTAGGCGCTGGCTCGCCGTAAAGTAGGCTTCCTCGCCGAACTTCACTGCTTCGGCCTTCCCATCGCGCACCAGTTCTATCGAGGAGTGCGCCTCTTCAATCTGCGCGACCTCAAACTCCACTCTCTGCGCATACCCGCCGCTTCCGCCAGGCCGCAGACCCGCGCTCCGAAATTGCGCCGCAACGTACTGCGCCGCCATGTCAAACCCACGCGAGCCGGTATCGCGCCCCTCCAGATTGTCGGCCGCGAGATATTCCACGTGTGCCCACCACCGCTTCCCCAGGGACGTCCAGTCCGGCGTGCTCCCGCTCGCCGCCACGGTGGCGGCGAAACCTGCGGCTATCAAAAAGGCACTGTTGTGGACGCGAAAGCTCACGGCAAGCTCCTTTTACTTCTCGGTCGGCACTCATTCTACGCCTGGCATTCCTCTGCGTGCGGAGCTGCCGCTTCGAATGAACGGCTGTTCGGGTGCAACCGCATCTCCTCCGCGGTTACCGGAGCCTTTGCCGCCCAGATGATTCCATTCATCGCGCTTGGAGGCCCTCTCTCTTAGCGCATCTGCTCTGGCCGCGTAGCGCTTTAACCACAGTCCCGCGGAACACGCGCAATCCCGATCCGCATCATCACGTTTCAAAGCGGCTTCGGCGCCTCGAGTCGGCAATGCTCCACCAGCATGCACGCATCCATCACCACCGTAAGACCCGCGGCCAGCGCCCTTTTCGCCGCATCCTCATTCACAATTCCCTGCTGCAGCCACAAGACTTTGGCCCGTTTGCGAATCGCTCCTTCCGCCACTGGCGGCACGTCTTCGCTCTTCCGGAATACTTCCACCACATCGACTTCGCCCGGCACGTCGTCAACGCTCGCGTACGCGCGCAATCCATGCACTTCCGCCTCCAGCGGATTCACCGGCACGATCCTGTATCCCGCTCGCAGAAGGTACGCCGAAACCTCAAAGCTCGGCCGGTACGGCTTGGACGAAAGCCCAACCACCGCTATCGTTTTCGTGTTGTTGAAAATATCCCGAATCGGATCCGCGGAGGGCGGTGCGCCTTCCGGACGCAGCAAAATCATCAGGCCGTCTTTCCCGCCGGCGCGAGTTTCCGGCCCTCCGGAAACCGCTCGCGCATGGCCGCCAGGAATTTGTCGTTTTCCCGCGGAACGCCCACCGAAATGCGCATCGCTTCTGGAAAACCCATCCAAGCGAGCGGCCGCACAATCACTCCCGCGTGCAGCAGCGCGTCGCAAAGCTCCTTCGTGTTTGGGCCGGCTTCCGTGAAAATGAAATTCGTCTCGCTGAAAACGGGCTCGAACCCGAGTTCCTTCAGTCCTCGCGTCAGCCGCGCGCGCTCGCGCGCATTGGTCTCGACCGACTTCTTTACGTGCTCATGATCATCCAGCGCGGCAAGCGCCGCCGCCTGCGCCAGCCCGGAAACATTGAACGGCGTTCGCAGCTTGTTCATCGCCGCCACGATCTCCGCCGCGCCCGTCGCGTAGCCGATGCGCAGCCCTGCCAGCCCGAACACTTTCGAGAACGTCCGCAGCGTCAGCAAATTCCTGTGTTTCCTAAAGAGTGCCGCCGAATCCGGCATGTCCGGCCGCGCTGCATAGTGAATGTACGCTTCGTCCAGCACCACCACAATGTCGGAACGAATCTGGCCCAGAAACGCGGCGAATTCCGCCGCTCCAAACGCCGTTCCCGTGGGATTGTTGGGATTTGCCAGGTAGATCACCCGCGTCTGCGGCGTTACGGCGCCGGCGATCGCGCGCAAATCAAACGCAAAATCGCGCTGCTTCGCCAGCCGAAGCTCCGCCCCGCTCGCCCGGATCGCCGTGGAAAAAGGCGCGTAGCTGCCTTCGGAAGTCACTCCAGCCAACCCGCCCCGTAAAAACACTCGCGACGCCAAATCGATGATTTCGCTCGATCCGAGTCCAATGAAAATCTCTTCCGGCTTCACTCCCCGCACCGCCGCCACTTTTTCCCTGAGCGCGTGCGTTCCGCCGTCCGGATAGCGGTGCGATTCCGGAAGCGCCTTCCGCACCGCTTCCATCGCCTTCGGCGAAGGGCCCAGCGGGTTCTCATTTGACGCCAGCTTGACGGCGATAATGTTTAGCTCGCGCTCGACTTCCTCAATCGGTTTGCCGGGTACATAAACGGGAAGCCCGCGAAGATATTGCGGTATCAGCTCTTCGAGACACGCAGTCATCGTATTTAGTGTACCCGGCGCATCCCGCCACGGACAATCACGCCGCCACACTGCGTCTCTCTTCCGTCACCTTACCGGCCAAGCCGTGCCCGCGCACGCCGCTCGATCCGCGCTGCTCCCTGTAGCGCTGCCGTCTCCCCGGAGCGGCTCGCGGCGCCTGCTGGCGCCTTCGCCGCTACCAGGGCATAACTGCGCACGCAGTCGAACTCTTGCCGCGGAATGCCTCCGCCTCGGAATTGCCGAGCCATCATAGCGCCTTCAGTTGCGCCACTTCATGAAACGTCAGTGCCCGATACTCGCCTGGCTTCACGTCAAGCACCAGCGGACCCATCTGAACCCGCCTGATTTTCTCCACCCGAAACCCAATCGCCTGAAACATCCGCCGAATCTGCCGGTTTCGCCCCTCAATCAGCGTCACTTCATACCAGGGATTCACCGCTTCTTTCACCAGGGTGATTTTCGCCGGCGCCGTTTTCACGCGCCGCCCATCCTCGAGCTCGATTTCCACCCCGTCTCGCAGCCGTTGAATCGCGGCCTCGCCCGGTCTTCCGCTGATTTTCACGGCATAGACCTTCGGCACATGTGACCCGGCTTTCGTCAGCTTCTGCGCCAGCTCCCCGTCGTTGGTCAGCAGCAGCAACCCTTCGCTCGCATAGTCGAGCCGTCCCACGGGATACACCCGCTCCCGGCAGCCCTTCAGTAAATCGAGTACCGTCGGCCGCCCTTCTGGGTCGCTCGCCGTCGTGACGTATCCCTTGGGCTTGTTCACCAGAAAATAGACCGGCCGCTGCCGGTGTGCGATAGGCTTCCCATCCACGCAAATCGCATCGCGCTCCGCATCCGCCTTGCTCCCCTGCGCGCGCACGACGTCGCCGTTCACCGTTACGCGCCCCGCCGCGATGATTTCCTCTGCTCTGCGGCGCGACGCGACCCCGGCTGCGGCCAGAATTTTCTGCAAACGCTCGGAAGCCATTCCACCTTTCCGTATTCATCCTCGATTGCGCCGGTGTTTCACGCCGCGGCCGTGGCGCAGCTCTGGCGCCTGCCGGATTGTGCCGAGATCCTACCGCCGCCCGCGTGCCAAACTCGGCCTCTGCCCCGCTCTCCGCAGCGCCCTCACTTCACTCTCTTCCAGCACACGATAGCGACCCTGCGGAATCCCTTCCAGCGTAAGCGGTCCAAGCCCAACTCGCTTCCACTTCTCCACGGGATGATTGGACTTGAAGAGCACGTCGCGCAGCCGCTCCTTCCGCGAGTTGCGAATGCGCGCCTCGTACCAGAAATTCGCGGAACGCCCGCGCGTCGCCCCGGGTTGCCGCACCGTGTTCAGCCGCGCTCCTGCTTCTCTTCCCAGCGCATCCAGTTCTTCTCGTGTGAGCCGCCCCTTCACCTTCAGGTAGTACAATTCCTCCAGGCTTCCCCAATGTCTCAGCATCTCGGCCGCGAGATCCCCGTCGTTCGTCAAAAACACAAGCCCGGACGCCGCGTATTCCAAGCTCCCAACCGGATATACCCGCTCGGGAAATCCTCGCAGTAGATTCTTTAGCGTGCGCCGTCCCTCCGGGTCGGCCATCGCGCAAACAACTTCCGGCGGCTTGTGCATCGCCAAATAGACGTGCCGCTCTTCCGCTGTAATCGTTCGCCCCGCCGCTTCGATGCGATCCTTCGCCGCGTCCGCTTTCGTGCCCAGCTCCGTCACCACCGCGCCATTCACGCGCACCTGGCCGCTCAGGATAAGTTGCTCCGCGTGCCGGCGCGACGCAATCCCCGCCCGCGCGATGATTTTCTGTAGTCGCTCCTGCATCCAATTCTTCCGTTCCGCTGAATATCGCCTGTCTGCGCTGAAGCGGCGGGTCTTTAGATCCGCCCCGCATCTAATGCCCGGTATTTGGATCGGCCTCAAATGCGGACGGGCCTCTGCATCGGCCAAAGGTGACAACGCTGGCTAAGACGAGGACCAGACCTATTCTCCGGCAGACGCTTCCGCCGCTTTCGGCTCCTCTTCGCTTTTGCCGGCTGGCACACCTTCCTCGGTGGCCCGCCCTTCCGCCGCTGGGCCTTTCTGTTCCTCTTCTTCTTTGGCCGTTGCCGCGCCAGCCGCATCCGGCGAAGCCTCGCCCTCGCGCGTTGCCTCTTCGCTCGCCGCTCGTTCACCCTGGCCTTCGAAGGGCCCTTCGCCACTGGCCACTCCTTCCTGCGAAGCTGCCACTCCCTCATCGCTCCCCAGCGCCTCGCGCGCCAGCGCTTCGAACTCCTTCAAACTTGGCAACTCCTCCAGATCGCTCAATCCGAACCGCATCAGGAATTCCTTCGAAGTTTTGTACAGAATCGGCCGCCCAATCACTTCCTTCCGTCCCGCCGTCACAATCAGCCGCTTGTCCAAAAGCGTGCTGATCACTCCCGATGTGTTCACCCCACGAATCTCCGAAATTTCCGGTGCCGTCACCGGCTGCTTGTATGCGATCACCGCCAGCGTCTCCAGCGCCGGCATCGTCAGCCGCAGCGGCGGCCGCAAGCTCTTGATGAAGCGCCGCACCACGTCATGGTGCTGGGGCTTCGTATACATTTTGTAGCCGCCCGCCACCCCGCGGATTTCGATGCCGCGCGCCTCGGCCGCGCATGCGGCCACGAGCTCGTCGAGGGAAGCCTGTACGGCCAGCTTTTCCTCGCCCAGCGCATTGGCAAGCTGCTCGACGGTGGCAGGCTCGTCCGCGGCGTAAATAATCGCCTCCAGAGCCGCTTTGCGTTCTTCGTTCGTCATAAGGTGTCAACCTCGGATGCGCAGACTACGCATATTCCTCGTCGATCTGGCGAATCTCTCCGTGCTGGTCAAAAACCATTTCGAAGGATTTGCCGCGGCGCACGACGATTTCTCCAAACTGCTTTTCCTGGAGAAGCATGACGGCCTGCAATTTCACCATTTCGAGCACGGCAAGAAAGGCGACGATCATGGCGTGACGCGACGGGCAAGCCTCGAAAAACTCGATGAGGCTGACGCTGCCCGTGTCGCTCGCCAGAATCCGCGCGCGGAGTTGCGCGATCATCTGGGCCACGGTGAATTGCTCGTGCTGAAGCTCGATTCTCGCCACTTCCTTGCGGCGCTCGATCACCTGCTGGAATACCTTGACCAAGTCCACCAAAGAAACGACCAGGTCGCCCTCGGTTCCTTCCTCGTTGTAGAGCGACTTGTCGGGCTTCGACCAGACGTTTTCCTCGATTTGCTGCTTCTGGTAGAGAAGAGCCGCGGCGTTTTTGAACTTTTCGTGTTCCACAAGCCGCGCCACCAGGTCCGCGCGCGGGTCGGCCGCCTGCTCCTCGGGCGAGGCGAGCGGGTCGGGCGGCAGCAGCATTTTGCTTTTGATGTAGATCAGCGTTGCCGCCATGTAGATGAATTCCGCGGAGACATCCACGTTCAATTCTTCAAGTTTATGCAGGTAGTTAAGATATTGAGCAGTAATCTCCGAGATGCGGATGTCGTGAATACTCATCTTCTGCTGCTTGATCAAATCCAGCAGGAGGTCGAGCGGGCCCTCGTACATGGGTATCGAGATTTTGTACTGCGTGGCCATGGGTGACCTGCGAGTGGCGCTAGCGGCTCTTGACTAGCCCATCCGCAAACTATTCTCCTTGAAAGAAGCGCGCGGGCTAGACGACCTCACGACGCTTCTTCTCCCATCCGAAAACCGCTTCCCGCACGCGTTCGATGGTCCGCTGCGCCTCCAGACGCGCCTTCCGCGAACCTTCGTCAATCACTTTCAGGACGGCGGCTGGGTCTTTTTCGTACCCCAGCCGGCGCTCGCGAATGGGCGCAATCCATTTGATCAGATTGTCCGCCATGGCGCGCTTGCATTCGATGCAGCCGATGCCCGCCGTCCGGCAGCCGGTAGCCGACCAATCGAGCGTCGCTTTGCCTTCCGCGGTATAGTCTCCCGCTGCGTCCTTGGGCGCAAACAGTTTGTGCCAATCGTATACGGGGCACACGTCCGGATTTCCCGGATCGGTGCGGCGCTTTCGCGCGGGGTCCGTCTTCATCGGCCGCACTTTGTCCCAGATGCTGTCGTCGCTTTCGCTCAGCAGGATGGCGTTGCCATAGCTCTTCGACATCTTGCGCCCATCGGTGCCGGGGACGCGCGGTGTCTCTGTCAGTATCACCTGCGGCTCAGCAAGACTCGGGCAGTCATCGACGATCTGGCGTAGCTCCTGAGGATAGGGGAAATTGTCGAAGCCAACTTCTCTCACATTGTCGTGAATGTACTCTTCGATGTGCTGTTTTTGAGACTCGGTGTACGGCTGTCCGTTTGGAGGCACGAGCTCTGGCGCGAGCACGTGCAAAACAGTCCGCATGGCAGGCTTCTTAGCTTCATCGAACGCACTCGGCCTGAGCCGGTAGCGGTAATATACATCGAAGCGCCGGACGATTTCCCGGCTCAGCTCGACGTGGGAGACCTGGTCCTCGCCAACGGGGACGAACAGCGGAGTCCCTGCCTTGCTGTAGATAACGATGTCTGCCGTTTGCAATACGGGGTAGCCGAGAAAGCCGTAGGTGTGCAGGTCTTTGTGCTTGATATTCTCGATTTGCTCTTTATACGTGGGGATGCGTTCGAGCCAGCCCAGAGGAGTGACCATCCCTAGCAGCAGATACAGTTCAGCGTGCTCCGGGACGAGGGATTGCTGAAAAATGATGCATTTTGCCGGATCAAGGCCTGCCGCAAGATAATCCGTGACAATCTCGATGGTGTTCCGCGCTACGGCGGAAGCATCGGCGTAGTCGCTTGTGAGAGCATGCCAATCGGCAATGAAGTAGAAGCAGTCGTATTCCCTTTCGCCTGTCGGTAAGACCGCATTCTGCAGCCGCACCCAATTTTCTAGCGCGCCAAAATAATGGCCGATGTGCAGCTTCCCCGTTGGCCGCATCCCGCTGACAACGCGTTTTTTCTTGGTGTTCAGCTCACCCGTCAAATTTCACTCCCCGTCGCTCCAAGCGGCACCCTCCGGCTGCCAGCCGGCGCGCGTTCAGACTCCGCCCGGAATTGCCGGTGGGCAGAAACCCGAATGCCGCAGAAGGCGAAATTTTATAAGCCCAGATCCCGCGCGATGATCATGCGCTGAATCTCGCTCGTTCCTTCGTAAATGGTAATCACCCGCGCGTCGCGGTACATGCGCTCGACCTCGGTTTCTCGCGAATAGCCCGCGCTGCCGTGGATTTGCACGGCTTTGGCCACCACGCGATTCACCATCTCGCTTGCATAGAGCTTCGCCTTCGAAGCCGCCGCGCCCATTCGCGCGCCCGAATCCTTGAGCCAGGCCGCGTACCGGACCAATCCGCGGGCCGCTTCAATTTCCGTCTGCATATCGGCAATCATCCATTGAATCGCCTGGAACTCCGCAATGGGCTTCCCGAAAGCCCGGCGCTGCCGCGCGTACTGGATGGCTTCGTCGAGAGCGCCCTGGGCGAGTCCCACGGCCTGGGCGGCGATGCCGATGCGCCCGCCATCGAGGGTGCCGAGGGCAATCTTGAGTCCCTGGCCTTCCTCACCCACCCGGTTTTCGACCGGCACTTCGCAATCGTTCAGGACGATTTCGACCGAAGGCGAAGTGCGCTGGCCCATTTTGTCTTCGTGGCGGCCAACGCGAAACCCTTTGAACGAAGGCTCGACGAGAAAAGCGCTGAGGCCTTTACCTCCTGCCGCCGGATTGGTCTTCGCGAAAACGAGCAGCAGGCCGGCGACGCTGCCGTTGGTGACCCACGTTTTTGTCCCGTTCAGCTTGTAAACGCCGGCGCCGCGCACGGCAGTGGCTTGAATCCCCGCGGCGTCGGAACCGGCCTGCGGCTCGGTCAGGCAAAAGGAGCCGAGGATTTCGCCCGTCGCCATCCGCCGAAGATATTTCTGTTTTTGCGCTTCGCTGCCAAACATCAGGAGCGGAGCCTGCACAGCCGAATTCGTAACGCTGATCGCGGTGGACATCGGGCAATGAACGCGGGCTACTTCCTCGAGCATCAGGACGTACGAGACGTGGTCCAGGCCCGGGCCGCCCCATTCCTCGGGGATCAACATGCCACAGCAGCCCATCTCGCCCAGTTTGCGGATTTCGGCGGCGGGAAAACGCTCAGCGCGCTCGATTTCGCGCACGTTCGGACGCACTTCCGCCTCCATGAAATGGCGAACCGTATCCCGAATCAGCTTTTGGTGATCGCTAAGCGAAAAGTCCATTCGTCCGTCGTTCGCGGATGCCCCTGAAGCGTACACGCGATGCTAACACACCCCAGCCCCGGAAACGCCGTCGCGGAGGAAGAGGAACGCATTCGGCCGTCAGCGATGGGAGACGGCGAGACGAAGCCACGACTCCTCCATCTGCTTCCAGGCGATTTCAACGTTAGGCTTTTTGTGTCTTGTCATGTGTTTGTTCCAATGCAGCGGCACAGGCACACTGATCCGTGGAAGCGCAGGGCCGGGATTCGGGCGATTTGGACAATTACGGACTGCACCAGGGCCTTTGGCAGCCTTGCTACGACGCGCAGCCGCAGCCTTCGGCCTCGCAGGACGCTGCACGTTGTCAAGAGGTAATTCGGACTTCTTGCAGGGAGACGAGGCGGCTGAAAGTGGCGGTAACGCCGGGAACACAGTGTTTCGCGCTTTCTGGCGGCGGGCGCAAGCGGGGGCATTTAGAGCCGAAACAGTTCGCGCAATCGCTTTGCTTGCTGGCGGCTCACGGGTATCTCGGTCTGCTTCTTGTCATCCATCTTCAGCATGTAGGTCGAGTTGAACCATGGGACGACTTCCTTGATGTGGCGAATGCTGACGAGATACGAGCGATGGGGCCGCCAATAGGATTCGGTATCGAGGGCGGCCTGCAATTCCTCGAGCGTCCGGTAGTTGGACGTTCCTTCGATGTCCCGCGTGCTTACGGAAACGGCGCCTTCCTCAATCATGGCAAAGATCAAGTCATCCGAATCGACGAGAAGCAACTTTTGTTGCGATTTCACGAGCAACTTTGGGACTTGCGCGGGGCCACGGTTCTTCGCTCCGCCGGCGCCGAGCTGATTAACCAGTTGCTCGAGCCGCTCCGCGGGACTGGTCTGCGCTTCTATTTCGCGGCGGGCGCGCTGGATAGCCTTAGCGATCCGCGCCTTATCGAAGGGCTTCAGGACATAGTCGACGGCGTTTACGTCAAAAGCCTGCACGGCGTAATGGTCAAACGCCGTGGCAAAGACCACGTGCGGCAGCTTGATTTTTCGTTCGACCACTTTTTTCAAAACGCCGAATCCATCGAGTCCCGGCATCTTGACGTCCAAGAAAACCAGGTCCGGCGCATGCTCCTTGATCAAGGCAACGGCCTCGACGCCGTTCTTTCCCTGGGCGATCACGTTGATTTCGGGAAAGCCCTTCAGCAGATAGGCCAGTTCGTCGCGCGCCGGCTTTTCGTCGTCGACGATAAGCGTATTGATGGCCACAATTCGTCCTTTATGAATGAAAACGCAGCCACATCGAGTATAAGCGGCAGGCTGGGCGGGCGCAATTTCCGACGCAGGCGATCCAGGAAATTCGGCGCTCTTCCTGTATCATGCTTGCGGAGAGAATCCATGCTCATGCGCAAACGCAAGCCTCTCGCGCAAGTTCTGCACAGCGAAGCGGTGTATCAGGGACCTGTCTTCGGCATTCGCCGCGACGAAGTTCTCGAACCGAACGGCGTGCGCGCCAAGCGCGAGGTGATCACGCATCCCGGCTCGGTGGTGGTTATGCCGGTGCTGGCCGATGGCCGGGTCGTGATGATCCGCCAGTACCGTCATGCCACACGACAGTATTTGTGGGAGCTGGTTGCGGGCCGCATCGATCACGGCGAGTCCATTCGTGCCGCCGCCGCTCGCGAACTGATGGAGGAAACCGGCTATCGCGCGAAACGGTTTCGCATTTTCCTTGACCTCTTCCCGACTCCCGGTTTTCTCGAGGAACGCATGTATCTTCTGATGGCGGAGGGCCTGACGGCAGGCGAAGCCCGGCCGGAGGAGGACGAAAAAATCGAGGTCAAGCCCCACACGCTGGCGGAACTGGATGCCGTGATCCGGAGGGGAAAGCTGCACGACGCCAAGTCCGTCGCGGCTCTGCTTTACTATCTTCGGTATATGTCCGCCAAACACGCGGCGGGTCGCCGTCGCAGTTGAATCGAGCTTAGAGGCTTTTTGCGGGCTGAAACATTCGTTTCTTTTTGCCCGCGGGCGGCCTACTGCGCTATTGACTCACACTTTCAATCTGGTACACTCCGCGCGATTTCGTTCGGGCCGTGCCGCCGGCCTGCTCTTCCGGTGGTGTGGCCGGGTACTACCGCCAGGAGGGCAATCGAAGTGCAAGGAACCGTGAAGTGGTTTAACAATTCCAAGGGTTATGGCTTCATCGGGCGCGATGACGGGCCAGACGTCTTCGTTCACTACTCAGCCATCGTCGGCGACGGATACCGCACCCTGCAGGAAGGAGACCCGGTCGAGTTCGAGATTGTTCAGGGGCCAAAAGGTCCACAGGCGGCGAACGTATCCAAGCCGACGGGCTGAAGCTGCGTCACTCATTCCGGCCGACAGAGCGCGCCCCTCTGTCGGCCATTCTTTGCCGGAAAGGCATTCCTGCTTAGGGCCCGGGGCCGCCGCGCCGAACGCCGCAAGCAAAAGGTAACCCGCAGAGCGCCGCCCTGCCAACTGCGGCCCCCCCCCGCTGGCATGTGAAGCGCCAGCAGCGCAACTCCACTGCTCGAACTCTTTTGCGCTCCCTACCTCCTTTACCTCCCCGCCCTCAACTTGTACTCTCTCTCTCCATGGACAATAAAAGCATCGCCCGCATCCTCCGCGAAACCGCCGAACTTCTGCAAATTGACGGCGCGATCATCGGACGCTACCGCAGCTACGAGAAAGCGGCCGACCTGATCGCGGGCATGCACGAATCCATCGAGCAACTGGCTCAGGAACCAAAAAAGCTCCAGGAGCTTCCCGGAATCGGGGAGCGCATGGCGGAGCACATCCGGGAAATTCTGAAAACGGGCGACTACAGCCTGCGGCAAAAACTGCTGAAGAAATATCCGGCGACGCTGCTGGAAGTGCTGACGCTGCAGGGCCTCGGGCCGAAGAAGGTTGCCTTTTTATGGTCGAATTTTCAGGCGGCCACCGTCGCGGACGTGGAAAAACTCGCGCGCGAGGAAAAGCTCCGGGATGTGCCGGGCTTTGGCGAAAAGACCGAGCAGAATATTCTGAAAGCGGTGGCGACGTTCAAGCGCTCGACCGGCCGGTTTCGCATTGACCAGGCCGAATCGGCCGCCGAGGGGCTGGTTGCGCATATCGAGAAAGCGGGCGAAGCGGTCGCCTCGATCACTCCGGCGGGTTCGCTGCGCCGGGGGAAGGAGACGGCCGGCGACCTCGATTTACTGGGGACGCTCGCAGAGGGCCATACAGCGCAGAAGAAAATGGACGCGCTGGCCGCGCATATCCTCAAATATCCCCGCATCGACCAGGTGCTGGCGCACGGCGAAAACAAAGTCAGCTTCACGCTCGAGACCGGGATGCAAGTCGATGTGCGGCTGCTGGAGAAAGACAACTTCGGCGCCGCTCTGCTGTATTTCACGGGATCCAAGGAACACAACGTTGTGCTGCGCGGCCGCGCCAACGACCTCGGCTACACCCTCAACGAATACGCCCTGGCGAGTCTCAAAACGGAGCGGCGCGTCGCGGGCCGCACGGAGGAAGAAATCTACGCGAAGCTCAAGCTGGACTACATTCCGCCCGAACTTCGCGAGAATACCGGCGAAATCGCCGCGGCGGAAGCTCATCAATTGCCCCGACTCGTCACGCGCGGGGACATCAAGGGCGACCTCCAGATGCACACGACGGCGAGCGATGGCAAGCATTCCATCGAAGAAATGGCGGCGGCGGCGCGTGCGCTCGGCCACGAATACATCGCGATCACGGACCACTCGAAGAATGTCACCGTGGCCAACGGTCTTGACGAGCGCCGCATGGCCGCGCACATCAAGAAGATTCATCAGCTCAACGCGAGAGGGCTCCCGCTCCGCGTTTTCGCCGGCGCGGAAGTGGACATATTGAAGGACGGGCAGCTCGACTACTCGGAGGAAATCCTCGCGCAGCTTGAAGTGGTCGTCTGCTCGATTCACTCCTATTTCCATCTTGAACCGGCCGCCATGACCGATCGCATGCTCGCCGCGATCGAAAACCCTTACACGCAAATCATCGGCCATCCCACCGGGCGCATGATTCTGCGGCGCGAGGAGCTCGGGTACAACATGGAACAGATTCTCGACGCGTGCGCCAAGCACGGCGTGGCCATGGAGTGCAATTCCTATCCGGACCGGCTCGATTTGAAGGACACTTACCTGCGCATGTGCAAGCAGCGCGGCGTCAAAGTGGTCATCTCGACCGACGCGCATAACACCTCGCATCTCCCTTTTATTCGCTATGGCGTTACCGTCGCGCGCCGGGGCTGGCTGGAAACGCGGGACGTTATCAACACGCTGCCTACCGCCGAATTTTTGGCCGCGCTTCGCGCCAAGCCGGGCGCCGCAGAGGCCAAGGGCCGCAAGCGTCACGCGAGTCAGTAGGAGGTCCACGCGGGATATGGTTGGCGGCAAACGAGGCCGCGGTCATGGCGACCACCGGATCGGGAGCTGTTTTGCGAAGCCATGAGCGCTGACTTCTTATTGTGTTTGGGTATTTGTGTCTCGGCTCAGGTCTCGTCTATCTGGCGCATTTTCTTTTGCTTCCGGACACTCTGGCCGGGAGTGGTGGGTGGCGAGAGCTAGAGGTGTGCGCAGCCAAATCAGCCGCTCAGAACACCTGCCGAGTCCGGTCCCTGCTCCGGTGGGAACCTTTGCGGGCTTGTCTGCGTACCACTTTCCAAGCCGCCTCATGGCGGACAGATGAGATGCGCTAGACCGGGATTGACCACGGCACGCGACCGGAAGCACGGAGGAAACGTATCGATGTCCTTGAATCGCTTCGCGAAACTCGGTTTGATGTTCGCGGCGCTGGCGGCAGTCGCACCCGCAGCCCAGGCCGATGAGTACAACAAGTCTTACACGGTGGCTGGCCGCGCCCAAGTTCACGTGGACACCAATGACGGCGCCGTCCGCGTGATGACCGTTCCCGGCTCCAAGTCCGTCGAGTTTCACGTCGAATACCAGGGCCTCACGCTCGACAGGAATCTCCGCATCGAGTCGCATCAAAATGGCGATTCGGTGGAACTGGTCGCGCGCATGACCGGCCACTGGGGCTTCTCGTTTGGCTGGAACAATCGCCGGTTGCGGATCGAAGTGCGCATGCCCCGCGAAGCCGATCTCGATGTTCAGACGGGCGACGGTTCAGTCGAAACCGAGGCGCTCAACGGCGGACTCCACGTTCACACCGGCGACGGCTCGGTGCGCTCCGATTCAGTCAGCGGCAGCGTGGATATTTACACCGGTGACGGCAGCATCACGCTGGAAGGCGCCAAGGGCGATATTCGCCTGCGCACCGGCGATGGCCACATCGAAGCCCGTCAGCTCGATGGCAAAGTCGAGGCCACTTCCGGGGACGGCCATATCACGCTAGCTGGGCGTTTCGATCAGCTCAGCATCAGGACCGGCGACGGAAGCATCAACGCGCAGGCTTCGCCCGGCTCGAAAATGGGCGCGAGCTGGACCATCCACACGGGCGACGGCAGCGTTGATCTCTCGCTGCCCGGCGATTTGCAAGCCGATATTGACGCCAGCACCCACGACGGCCACATCAGCCTCGGCATTCCGGTGACCGTAGAAGGCACCTTCAGCAATTCGCAGATACACGGCAAGATGAATGGCGGCGGCCAAGTGCTCTCTGTTCATACCGGTGACGGCGCCATCCGCCTGAAAAAGTCTTGATTTTGGGAAGTTTTAACGCGCGATAACGTTTCGACTGGCAGAAGTTCTGGCGCCGGGGGCAGATCAGCGCGAGTTCTAGGACCATCCGTTCAGTACTCGCCGGCGTGTCAGGAAAAAGGCAATCCGTCTGCTCTCGGTGACTACACTTGCGCCAGAGCCAAGACCTAACCTTCGAATCTTGATCAAGTTACAGACGCCGACACTTTGGTCCTCCACTTGCGCTTCCAGTCGCGTCGGAGGCCATCTTGATCGTTATCGTTCTCCTTGGCGCGGTTTTCGCGCTCGTTGCCTTCAGCTTCGTCAGCACGATTCCAACCTCCCGGCGGCGCTAGGCTCCTGCATTGCCGCTGCGTCGTAATTTATCCAAACCAGCCGCTCGGCAAGGTTTTCACTTGTCTTATGACCTTAACGCGTTTTACACTCTCGGCCACTCGGTGCGTTGCCCGTTGAACTTCTAGCCGTGCGCCCTCCCAGGATCGGCTAACTCTCGCGGGTGTTCGGTCTCCCAGCCGAACAAAAGTCCATTCAGGAGGCAGAATGAAAATCGCGAAGTGGTTTGTAGTGTCCGCAGTTGTGTGTCTGTTGGTCTTCACCAGCGCAAGCTCCGCGCAAAACCGGCGGCACTTCAAGGGGCACGTCGTGGTCCCGAAATCCGCCGTCGAGCTTCCGAGTGATGCAGGCGTCGCCGCTCACAATTATCTGCGCGTGATGATGCCGGAAACCGGCAGCTTCGCGGGTACTCCGCAGCCCGCGGAACTCCCGCCATTTCCCGGTCTTTTCTTTGAAACGCCGGCCTCGATCGCCTGCGTGTACCATCTGGTTCCGAATCCCCTCCGCGGTTGCAATCCGGACGAAACTACGCAAAATCCCACCGGCGGCTCCGGGGCTATTGCCGTCGTTGATGCCTTCGACGACCCCAATGCCGCCGCCGATCTAGCCACCTTCTCGCAGCAGTTCGGCCTGGCACCGGCGGATTTCACGGTGGTCTTCGCGACGGGCACCCGGCCGCCGCTCGACCCGACTGGCGGCTGGGAACTTGAGGAATCGCTCGACATCGAATGGGCCCATGCCATGGCGCCGAACGCGCGTCTCTTCCTCGTCGAAGCGGCTTCCAATCGCTTCACGGATCTCTTCACAGCGGTCATCGTTGCTTCCAATCTCGTCGCGGCAAACGGCGGCGGGCAAGTCTCCATGAGCTTTGGCGGCGGCGAATTCACGCAGGAAACGCAATTCGATGGGATCTTTACGACTCCGGGCGTCGTCTATCTCGCATCTTCCGGCGACGCTCCCGGCACGGAATGGCCAAGCGCCTCGCCGAACGTGGTTTCCGCGGGAGGCACGACGATTTCGCGCGATTCCGACACCGGCCGCTTCCTACTCGAGAACACGTGGCAGGATGCCGGCGGCGGACCAAGTCTCGTCGAGCCGCGCCCTCATTTCCAGGACCGCATCGCGCGGGTCGTCGGCGCGACGCGCGGTACACCCGATATCTCCTTTGATGCCAACCCCGCAACCGGCGTTTGGGTCTGGGATAGCAACCTCTTCCAGGGGCAGCCCGGCGGGTGGTTCGTTGTGGGGGGCACTAGCGTCTCCGCGCCATCGCTGGCCGGCATCCTCAATGCTTCGGGACGCTTTGCTCCGTCGAGCCAGGCGGAGAATTCCGATATTTATCGCAACCTCGACAATCCCTTCGCCTTCCGTGACATCGTCTACGGCAACTGCGGCCTGAACATCGGCGACTTTGCAACGCTAGGCTGGGATTTCTGCACGGGCGTCGGCAGCGACCTCGGCCACCAGGGCAAATAACCGGTAGCGGCGTAAGCGCTGCTTTTAGGGCTCATCTGCCGTCTCGCTATCGTTGCGCAAAGGCCCTGCCGCCCGGCAGGGCCTTTGCTTTCCGATTCCGAAAATTCCGATAGCCTTCTCCCATCTGCCCGTGTAGACTTGCTTCAACGCATTTGCGCGTACGAGGCGCGCCACAAGGACGGCGACATGTTTAGCCAAATCGCGATTGCTTCGGTCGCCCGTAGTTAATCCGCAGCTCCGCGGCCCCACGTTTCCTCGTTTCCTCTGATTCACGCTTTAACGCGGCGTAAGCGTTGTTCCGCGCGCCATGGCAGATTGTGCAGGCATATATGCAGGGACAGGAATTTACACCGGCTGCGCCGGCAGCGGTCGGAAGGCAGCTATCTCTCTGGAGTTCCGTCCGGGAAGCGATTCGCGGCTCGCATCAGGACTTCACCACGGGCAGCCTCAATCGCGCGATTCTCTTGCTGGCCATTCCCATGGTCCTCGAGATGGTGCTGGAATCGCTTTTTGCTGTCGTGGACGTATTCTTTGTTGGCCGTCTTGGCGCGGATGCTGTCGCAACCGTTGGTTTGACGGAATCACTCCTGAGCCTGGTCTTCGCCGTGGGCCTCGGCCTAAGCCTCGCGACCACGGCGATGGTCGCGAGGCGCATCGGCGAAAAGGACCATGAAGGGGCGGCGATCGCCGGAGTGCAAGCGATTGCCATTGGCCTCGCCATCGCGATTTTCGCCGGCGTGCCTTGCTGCATCTATGCGCCGGAATTGCTCCGCCTGATGGGCGGTTCCCCGCAAATCATCGCGACCGGGTCCGCATACGCGCGCATTGCCCTCGGCGGCAGCGGCGCAATCATGCTGCTCTTTCTCAATAACGCCATTTTCCGAGGCGCGGGCGATGCAGCCATCGCCATGCGTCTACTGTGGGTCTCGAACATCCTGAATTTCATTCTGGACCCGTGCCTGATTTTCGGCCTCGGCCCGTTTCCAAAACTCGGCGTCACCGGCGCCGCACTGGCTACCTTCACGGGACGCAGCATCGGGGTGCTCTATCAGTTTTATCGCCTGCTACGCGGGACCGAACGCATTCGTATTTTGCGGCGCCAAATCCGCCTGCACTTTGGCGTACTCCTGCGGCTGCTGCGTGTCTCGCTTACCGGCATCCTGCAATTCGCCATCGCACACACCAGTTGGATTGGGCTGGTCCGCATCGTCAGCATCTTCGGTTCGGCGGCGCTCGCCGGATACACAATCGCCATCCGGATTCTTATCTTCGTCATGCTGCCCTCCTGGGGATTCAGCAATGCTGCCGCGACGCTTGTCGGCCAGAATCTCGGCGCGAAGCGGCCGGACCGCGCCGAAAAATCCGTCTGGCGCACCGGCTTCTACAATATGCTCTTCCTCGGCGGCATCGGCGTCTTCTTTCTGTTGCTCGCCACGCCGATCGTGCGGCTTTTCACACAGGATCCATCGGTGATCCCGCTGGCCTCGGCCGCGCTGCGTATTCTGAGCTACGGCAACATCGGTTACGCCTACGGCATGGTGATGCTGCAAGCCTTCAACGGCGCGGGGGACACGGTTACGCCAACTATCGTCAACTTCTTTGGCTTTTTCCTGCTCGAAATACCGCTCGCCTATTTGCTCGCCATTCCGATGGGCGTACAGGTCAACGGCGTTTCCATCTCGATCGTCATCGCGGAAGCCGCTATCGCGGCCGCCGGCATCCTGCTCTTCCGCCGCGGCCGCTGGAAACTGCAAAAAATCTAGCAGCGCGGCCCCTCTTGCCAGCGCGGCACCGCCAAGCCTGCGGGGACCGGCAGCGGCTCGGCTGCTTCCCGCAAGATATCCGGCGCGACTGGACATTTCGCTTTGCCTTGTTACCATTGCACCCGATCGTGGGACAGTCCCATCGCACCAGTTCGCGCGCCGGAGGCCGCATGAACAGAGTCCTTCTCGTTGCAGCCGCTGCCCTGCTCTTCTCCATCGCCGCTTCGGCGCAATCCGCTTCGCCTTCAGCCGCTTCCTGCGGGCGGCTTGATGAGATATCGCTCCCCTCCGCGAAAGTCACCTCCGCCCAAGTGATTCCCGCTGGAGCTTTCACTCCCCCACCCCTTCCCCATTTCGATGGCGAAGGTCCCGATCCCATCTTCAAATCCCTTCCCGCCTTTTGCCGTGTGCAAATCACTGCCACGCCAAGCACTGATTCCGATATCAGGATCGAAGTTTGGCTCCCGGCTGAGAACTGGAACAGGCGACTGCAAGGCGTCGGCAACGGCGGTTTCGCCGGCAGTATTCCATATCACGGTCTCGCGGAGGCCATCCGCCAGGGTTATGCCGCCGTCGCAACGGACACCGGTCACTCCGCGAGCGACATCACCGCCGCATGGGCGCTGGGGCATCCCGAAAGAATCACCGATTTCGGTTTTCGCGCGATTCACGTCATGACAACTCTCGGCAAGTCCGCCACGACGACGTACTTCGGCAGCGCCCCGCAACATTCCTACTTCGCCGCATGTTCGAATGGCGGCCGGCAGGCGCTCCTCGAAGCGCAGCGTTATCCCGAGGATTACGACGGCATCATCGCCGGCGCGCCCGCCAACTACTGGTCGCATCTCCTCACCAGCGCCGTCGCGGACGCGCAGACCACCACGAAAGATCCGGCCAGTTACATTCCGGCGGAAAAAATTCCCGCCATCGCCGACGCAGTAAATGCTGCTTGCGACGCGAGCGACGGCGTGAAGGACGGCATTCTGAACGACCCGCGCAAATGCCGCTTCGACCCCGCGGTACTTCTTTGCAAAGGCGCCGATTCCAGCAGATGCCTGACCGCGCCGCAGGCACAAACGCTCAAGAAGCTCTACCAAGGCGCGCGCGATTCGCGCGGCGTGCAGATTTTCCCCGGACGCTTGCCGGGCGCCGAAGGCGGTCCGGGCGGCTGGGGTCTTTGGGTCACGGGACCAGAACGCGGCAAAGCCCTGCTCTTCTACTTTGGCAACGGGTTCTTCGCGAACATGGTCTTCGGAAAGCCGGATTTTGACGCGGACTCCGCCAACCTCGACGAGGTGTTGAAAGCTGCCGGCGCCATGGCTTCCACCTTCGATGCGACTGACCCGAATCTCTCCGCATTCAGGACGCGCGGCGGAAAACTCATTCTATATCACGGTTGGAATGATGCGGCGATCTCGGCGCTCAACACGATCGCCTACTTCCAAAGCGTGGGCGCGGCAATGGGCGAGCAGAATCGCGATACCTTCCTGCGCTTGTATATGGTCCCCGGCATGCAGCATTGCGCGGGCGGGCCGGGCGCCGATTTCTTTGGCCAATTCGGTCCCAGTCCGCTCCGGGACGCGCAGCACAGCGCGCAAGTGGCGCTGGAACAGTGGGTGGAAAACGGCATGGCGCCCGATTCCATCATCGCCACGCATTTCCCCGGCGATGATCCCGCGAAACCGGCCACAATGACCCGGCCTATCTGCCCGTATCCGCAAAGCGCCAAGTACAAGGGCTCCGGCGACACGAACAGCGCATCCAGTTTCGTCTGCTCGGCGCCCTAAAGCCTTCCGAGAGGCCGCCATCACGGTCTTGCTAGCGCTGCTTGTACTTCAAACCTTTGCGGTACAGGTGATCGCTTTCGACCTCAAAGAGGCGGTTCCAGCGCGCACGGAAATTCTCCTGCGCCGCGCTCGCGGCCAGCTCAATGAGTTGCTCCTCGGAGAAATGGCGGCGCAGCTCGGCGAATAGCTCGTCGCTGACGTTCGCCGGAGTCGCTGCAAGCGCATCCGCCAGTCGCAGAAGGGCGGCTTCCGCCGGCGAGAATTTTTGCGTCGCGCCTTCGCGAATCGCGGCTACCTCTTCGTCCGTCAATCCGTACATTCTGCCGCCGGCAGAATTGGCGTCGATTCAAAACGGGCACCCCACCCGCTCGGCCGTTCGCAACAGGAGGATCGAGCGCCAGCGTTGCGGAACTTTCGCTTTTTGCCCTAGCAGCCACTCCATGGCGATGTTTACCCAGAAGACGCGCGGAACTCGCGCCGAAATCTTTTGCGGCGTCAGATCTCTTCCCACCGCCTTCCGCACCTTGTGAAATACCTGCCGCATGAGAAACGAACTCTGCCGTGTATCCACTCCCGCAATTCGCGCCATCGCGTGCCTCCGCCTTTCCGCCGCCGAACTGCCGAACCCTCGCTCAACTGATGCCGACGATTGCGTTTCGGTGACACTCGTTTCGCCCGGGGCGACAAAGTGAGTCTTGTCTCGCTCCCGGGGAGTCGGGCACTATCACTGTCGAGCCAATGGGCGTCCCGAACTCGATCGAAAGCCCGCACGCACAAGCCTGCGGGCCAACCGCTGTTCGGAGGAACCCTTTCCGGCTGCTGGTGCGATGGACGCTCATCGGGGCAGCGCTGCTATGGTCGCTGGCGGCGCTGACCCTCGTCGCAGCGCGTTGGCTGGACCCGCTTACGACCGCGGCACAAACGGAGCGGCGCGTGCAGGCCTGGATAGACGGCAAGCCGTATACCAAGCGATACGAATTTGTGCCGCTCAGCCAAATCTCGCCCGATTTTCAGCACGCCGTCATCGCCGCGGAGGACGCGCGCTTTTACCAGCACCACGGCTTCGATTGGCACGCCATGGAAATTGCCGCGGAAGATGACCTGCAGGGCGGCCGTTTGCGGGGCGGGTCCACCATCACGCAGCAGCTCGTCAAGAATCTCTTCTTTGGAACCGGGCGTTCCATTCTCCGCAAAGGCGCCGAGTTCACG
>DASRCZ010000028.1:0-8365 GCA_035652855.1 Candidatus Acidiferrum sp. | reverse complement strand
TTCTTCTTGCCCTCGGCCATCAGGGATTTCACTTTTTCCCGAAGGGCGTTGCTTTCCTCGCCAAGGACGATACGGCCGTCGAGGGCCACCACGGTCACCCCGTCCACTTCGCGAGTCGTCATCTTAAGAGCCACTTGAGTTTCCTCCTCATCTTTGGAACGCAGTACCGGCGGCAACCGGGCCGGGGCCTGAAAGCTTACAAGAACCGCTGGACAACGCAAAGCCGGGAAACGCTGGGCCAGGTCAGTAGTAATCCGCGCAAGACATGTAATAACCGCAAACCGGACAGATCAGCTTGCAACGGCGCGACTCCAGCCTGCGCCAGCAGACCGGACAGTACCGGCAAGCGTCCTCGATGGGAGGCGAACTGGCGAGCGCGGCCTGCGAACCACCGGTCGCGGGAAGCCCCACGGTACCCGCCTCGGAGGAAGCGGGCTGTTGCTCTGTGGCACGCTCCACGGCGGGACGGTTATAGCATATCCGGATACGAGGTGGAAGCTCGGCACCCTGAACACTGCGCCGGAGGGAGTTGCTGCGGCAGCCTGCCTGCAATTGCCCTTGAAACCTCGGGAGAATTGGGCGCATCTTGAATGGAGAGCGATTTGGAAGGCTAGTGGGCGGCCCAATGGCGGGGCACCCAGGTGACCCATGAAGCGCTTTCTGGTACTCGGTTCGGTTTTGGCAGGCTGGATCGCTTTTCTACCCAACACAACCCACGCACAGATGCGAGGCGGCACGATGATCGCGCCCAGCATGGCCGCGCCCGCAGTTGTGCCTCACGCTGTGGCGCCACGGCCAGTCGCGCCACGTCCGGCGGCACATCCGGTTGCAGCTGCGAGGCTCGCGGCGGGAGCGCCTGCGGCGGCGAAATCCGGCGCGGGAACTGTCCGCGTGCGCACGGTGAACGGAGTGACCCACATCATCGTGCGACGCGCGGCCGCGAACCTCCCCAGAGTGGTTTCGCCGGTTTCCCCGGCTGGGCGCCTCATCCAAGGCTCTTCCGGGGACATGGATCAAGATGATTTGCCGAATTTCCGCACAGTGCCGGGTTTGGGTTTTGATTTCCCCCATCTCGCGGCGGTATTTGGGCCCGGCGCCGTCGGCGCGGGGAAGCACGAGCGGTTCAGCGCAATCGGCTCGTTCGTTCCCCTTTTTGACGGCGGATTTTTCCTGCCGCAGCAGCCCGTAGTCGTCGAAGAGGAAGCGGGAGGGGACCAGGCCGAGCCGGTCCAAGCGGTCACCGAGGCGAAGGGCGAAGCCGGTGCTGAAGCAAGATCGGAGGCTCGGAGGCGGGCGGCTGATGAGCCGAGTCGCGTCTCGCAACCGGTGCCGGAGACGCCCCCTTACGTTCTCGTGAAGCAGGATGGAACGTTGGTATTTGTCGTGGCGTATTCGTGGGAAAACGGGAACCTGCTGCGCTATATGACGAGCCAGGGACTATGGGGCACCGTGGCGCGCGAAGCGCTGGACCTTGCCGCAACGGAGCAATTCAATCAGCAGCGCGGGCTGAGTTTTCAGCCGCCGGCGCGAGGATGACGATTCGTCGCCTGCTTGGCGGCGGCTTTCGCGGCCAGTTCGGCGTTCAGATCGTTCGATAAGCGGAACCATCAGGTGCGCTTCAGAGGTTCAGGCATCACGTAGCCGGATTGCGCCGGAAGGCCGGCTCGCTCGAGCTGCACCGTGGTGTGGTCGATCCGGAATTTTTCCTTTGCTACAGCTTTAATCCTTTCGAGAATGTATTCGCACTGGTCCATGTGCATATCGGGGATGCGCGCGTGCAGGCTCAGCGCGATATGCGCGCCGCCGAGCGACCAGATGTGAATATCGTGAACCTCGTGGACGCCTTCGATCTGCAGGAGAGCCCGGGCGACCTCCTCAATGCCCATTTCGCGCGGCCGGCCTTCCAGGAGAATGTGCGCGGATTCCCGAAGAATCCCGGTGCTTGACCAAAGAACCAGCGCGCCGATGCCGAGGCCTAGCAGCGGGTCAATCCAGCGCGCGCCGGTCAGACCGATGGCGATGGCCCCGCCAAT
The DNA here is from genome assembly GCA_035652855.1 of Candidatus Acidiferrum sp. Lineage (GTDB taxonomy): Bacteria > Acidobacteriota > Terriglobia > Acidiferrales > UBA7541 > Acidiferrum. Next base: position 6,332 of record DASRCZ010000028.1, on the reverse strand, counting down.
GATGGCCACGTTGGAGAGCGCGTCACCAAGGTTGTGAATAAGAATGCTGCGAAGATTCAGGTCGCCGCGGCCGCGAACGAGCGCGAGCGTTATCCCGCCGTTCACCGCCAGCGCGCCCACGGAGGTCCAGATCATCCAGCTTTCGATCACGCTGACCGGCGACCGAAGGCGCTCCACCGCTTCCCAGCCCAGCCACGCCGCGAGCAGCACCAGAAGCACGGAATTGGTGAAAGCGGCGAGAGTACCGGCGCGGTGGTAGCCGTAAGTCTTTTCGCTGTCCGCCGGACGCTCCGCCCAGCGCATCGCCAGGTAGGAAATGCCAAGCGCGGGTATGTCGGAGAGGTTGTGTACCGCATCATTAAGCAGCGCTACGCTGCGCCCGAGAATGCCGCCAATGATTTCCACAATGACGAGCGAGAGCGTCGCCGCCATGGACCAGCCGAGGACGGCCGGTTTCAAATGAGGATGCGCGTGCCCGTGATGACCATGCGAGTGATCGTCGCCTTGGAAATGGTCGTGGCCGTGATGATCGGCGCCAGAGCCAGTGGCCGGTTCCTTGTGAGCATGCGGCTCGTCCGGCGGATGAGAATGAGCAGCCATCAATTTCATTCTACCCGCGAAGGAGCCGCCGCGACGAGAAATGCCGCCTTAGTGGAAAGTATGACAACTTCCGCGCGGAAGCGATTGACGCTCCCCGCAGCCGCTGCGACGATGAAAACAAGCTTCCCCGACTGGCATCAAGAGAAGCGCCGGACTGCGCTTTCAGGATAAGCGGCGAGGGCCATGACGGTTCCCACAGCAAAGCTCAGCTTTTGGGGCGTGCGCGGTTCGACCCCAACCGTGGACCCGGTGACCTGGCGCTACGGCGGCAACACCCCTTGCCTCGAGCTGATTACGCCAGACCGCACACAATTCATTCTCGACTGCGGCACGGGCCTGCGGATGCTCGGAAGCCGCCTCGGCCCCGCAAACGAGGAGAAACCTGCCGAAGCCCACATTTTGGTCACGCATTACCACTGGGACCATATCCAAGGAATCCCGTTTTTTGGGCCCCTCTATTCCGAGAACAACACCTTTCACTTCTACAGTTTTCGCTCGAAATTCCTTGGCCGCGATAGCCTGAAACAGGTTTTCGAGGCGCAAATGGCATTGCCGTATTTTCCGGTCGATCTCTCCGCCATGAGCGCAAAACGCAAATTCCGGGAACTCGAAGGCGGCGATAGCTTTGAAGTCGGCCAGAACAAAATCACGGCCCGCTGGCTCAACCATCCCCAGGGCTGTCTGGGATTCCGCATCGAAACACCCGCGGGAACCGTCGTGTACGCCACGGATAACGAGCCTGGCGTCGCAAAGCTCCAGGACAATCTCCGCCAACTCGCCGAAGGCGCGGACATCTTTATAAACGATGCGCAATACACGCCGGAACAACTCGCCAAATCGCGCCGCGGCTGGGGACACTCTTCTTGGAAAGAAGGCGTCGAGATTGCCCGCGAAACGGGCGCCAAAACGCTCGTGCTGTTTCACCATGATCCGGATTCAGCCGACCGCATGATTGACGGCCTCTTGAAGGAAGCGCGCGACGAATTTGATTCCGTATTCGCGGCGAGCGAAGGCATGGTGATTACTCTCGGCGCCCCCGGCGATCACGTGCAGGCCCACATCCCGGGTACGCGCACCGCCCTCCGCCGGGAAGCGCAATTCCGCGCTCGCGTCAAGGGCTTGACGGAAGGCGGCAAGCAATTTGAGGAAGAGGCCGTGGTGTGCGACGTCTCCTTGCAAGGCGCGATGATCACGCTGGCCCATACGCCGCGGCTCCAATCGGAATTGCAAGTGCTCATGGAGGCGCCGGGCGCCAACGGCATGCAAACGATGCAATTGCGCGGCTATGTCGTGCGCATCGATGGATCCGTCGAAAAGCATCACCGCGCCGTTGGCGTGGTCTTTACCGATTGACGGCCGCCTATCCCGAACCGGCGTGTGCGGTTATCCGCTGGACCTTCACGATTTGCTCCCGCGGAGGAGCGGCTCGGCACACAGCATGTTTGACCCGCGCGATATCGCCTGGGTGCTGAGCGCCATTACAATGGCCGCTGCCGTTTGAGGCCGCTTCCGGCGGAGCGCGGAAAAGCAGTCGTGTCCTTGCTCCTCATGATCGATTCGCTCTCAAAAACGCTCGGCCGGCATCAGGAAGTTCTCATGGACGCGCGTGTGTTGGCAGCGCGCCGCTGGTCGGTTAGGCTCGATGTGTGAACAGCCAATTCCAGGGTGCGCAGCCTCTGCCGGAGAAGCCGGCAAACTTTGTTCCCGTCCGGGAACTCGAAAAGCGAGCGATCTCCAAACGAGAGTTGCTGCGCGGGCTGGTGAAGCAAGCCCCGTTTGTGGCGAAGAATTTCCGTCTCTATTTCCGCAATAGCTGGCGGCGCAGGGTTCTGCGCACGAAGGTGGTGGCGCCTTATGCGGTCACCTTTTATGTCACCCACAAATGCAACCTGGCGTGCAGCTATTGCACGCAAAAAGAGCCGGACGTTTTCAGCGAAGAGCTGGATACGGCCGGAACCCTCAAGCTGCTGCGGCGCATCCGCAAGGAGACGGACTCGATTGTGCTCACCGGCGGCGAGCCGGCCCTCCGGCCGGATATCGAGGAAATTGTCGAAGCAGCGCGCTTTCGGAACGGATTTCGTTCGGTGCTGCTCATCACCAACGGAACGCTGCTGGACCGCAAACAGGGAATTCTGCGAGGCGTCACCGGCTTGGTGGTGAGTCTGGACGCGCTGGCCGCGGATCCCACAAACCCGCTCTCCAAGCCCGCGGCCCTGCCGAAGGTGCTCGAGAATCTGGCCCTGGCCAAAGCAATTCTCGGCAGCCCTCGCCGCATCACCATCAGCACCGTCATCGAGGAATGGAACATCGCGCAAGTCGAGCGCCTGCTCGACTGGTGCGGCGAGCAGGATTTCGTGTTTGCGGCGCAATCCGCGCAAATCGAAAAAATGCCGAATCTGAATCTTTTGCGCAATCCCGCTTATCAGGCGCTCGTGGACAAAATCATCGAACGGCGTCGCGAGGGAAAGCAAGCGATCAACGGAACGCCTCGCACCATCGATACTTTGTTGCGATTCCGTCCGTTTCAGTGCTACCCCACCATGTTTCCGCGCGTGTATCCCAATGGCGACGTCTTCTATCCTTGCGAGCCTTTGCGGAAAATTGCCGGCAATCTGCTGCGGGACCGCTCGCTCGCCCAAATCTTCGCGCGGGGAAGAAAAACGTACGGCGAAATTCCCCCCTGCCAGGGCATCTGCTACCTCTTTGGCAACGTCCTCTCGCACTATTACGTGAACGACTTCTGGGGACTCGCGGGTGATTTCCTCCGTTAACCGGCCGGAGAAAATGCGCGAACCCGTGCCGGCGTTCCATAATGGGAGAACTGCCCGCAGCCTGTAGCCGCCGCACTCCTTCCGGAAGCACCCCGGCGTCTCAGTTCAGTTCCGAGAGTTTCTGTTCGAGATGGGCGAGAGCGGCTTCGAGGGACTTGCGATGGTTCGGATTCGTCGCAGCTTCGAGCGAATTCACAATCCGCGTGCGGGACAGCTCCAATTGCTTGCGTTCCTGTTCGCGCCGGATTTGCTCCGGCGATTTGTTCGCTTTGTCTGAGGTCCCTTGAGCCACGCTAGCGGATTCGAGCTGTGATTCGACGTCCTTGCTTTCCCAGCCTCTCGCCATGCCGGGAATATTGTTACACAGGCGCGGCGCGGAGCGGGAACTTTCTCTAAAAAGTTGGCGAAACCATCATGCGCCGGCCGCGCGGCGCTGCGGCAGAACAGGAAGCGCCGGCCGCACCACGCCGCGCAATGTGGATTCCGCTACACGCGCGAGGTGCTCTCCGAACACCCCCGTATAGCTGAACTCGGCGGCCCGGTCGGCCCAGCGAATGCGCAAATGCCATTCGTCCTCGCCTCGTTCCGCCGCGGCGGAAGTGATTTCGGCGATCGGAATCACCAGAAGCGGCTGCAGATGCGAGTCCAGCGCCCAGATGTGCTCCGATCCGACAAACAACCGCGCGGCTGTCGCGCCGGCGTTTCCCGGCTGATAGCGTCCGCCGTTTACCACAACCAAAGCCCCCAAAGCCCTCGCTCGGTCGTCCACGCTCGTGTCCGGCTTTGCGGGCGGCAGAAGAATCGCCGCGGCAAACATGCCCAGCCCGGCCACCGGAAGCAGGTAGCTGTTCCACAGACTGAGCGGCAAAACCACCAGGCCGGCCCCGGCGAAACCCAGAATTACTCGAAAGGCCGTCCACGAGCCGGGACTTCGCCGCAGATGTAGAATCCGTGAAAGGACCAGGACACCCGCAAAGATCGCGCCGATGAACATCTTGCTGAGTTTCGAGCCTGCCCTCTGTGCCCGGATTTCCGTCGGTCGTGCCGTCTTCATTTCATGCTTCCGAATCAGCCTTCGCGGCTCTCAGCCCTTCGATTTCCCGCATGCGCCGGAAGGCCCGCCGGACATGAGGAATTGTAATCGAACCGCCGACAATCAGCGCCACATTTAGCGCATCAATCACTTCGTCCCGCTTCCAGCCTTCCTCGGCGCACCGCACGAGATGATACGTAATGCAGTCGTCGCAGCGCAGCACCGCCGATGCCACCAGGCCCAGCAGTTCCTTGTTCTTCGTGCCGAGCGCCCCAGGCTCATACGCCTGATGATCCAGGGCAAAGAAGCGCTTCATCCCGAGATGCCCGCAGCCAAGGATTTCTTCGTTCAACTCCGCGCGAAACTCCTGAAACTCTTCCAGGCGGTCAGCCATGGAACCTCCCGTAAGCAAAACTCGGCAAATCATTATGACGGAAGTCCCGGATCGAACGGAATCGCCGCAAATCGCCAGCCGCCGGTACCCCTCAGGGCTTGTACCCGGGGCCGCGCAGCACTTTCCCCGGCAATGCCCCGGTCATCTTGCCTTGATCAATCACCGGAACGCCGTTCACCAGCACGTAAGCCATGCCTTCCGAGAGCTGATTCGGATTGTCGAACGTCGCCAGATCGAGAATCGTCGCGGGGTCGAAGATGACGATGTCGCCGCACATTCCCGCGCGCAGCACGCCGCGGCATTCCAGCCGGAGGCGCTGCGCGGCCAGCGACGTGAACTTGCGGATCGCATCCTCGAGCGTTAGTTTGTGCTCCTCTCGCACGTATTTGCGCAGAATGCGCGGAAACGTTCCATACGCGCGCGGATGCGGATGTTCCTGTCCAAGAATGCCTTCCGGTGATGCCCCGGAGGAATCATTGTCAATCGAAACCCACGGCTGCTCGAGAGCCAGCGCGACATCCGGCTCGGACATCCCAAACACGGCGACGCTCGTGAACGCCTCGTCCTCGATCAGCAGGTCGAAAATGGAATCGATCGGGTCCTTGTTCCAGAGTTTCGCGATTTCAGCCAGTGTCTTGCCTTGCAGCGGGCGCAGCTTGGGATTCTGTACCGCCGCAATCATAACGTCCTGCGGACCGGAGATTTCCTGCCATTCGTTGTCCCACGCGTCCGATGGCGTAAGCATATCCCGGCGGATGCGTTCCCGGTCCCCGGGATTCTTCAGCCGCTCCAGGAGCTTCGTTTTTCCCCCATCGTGCGCCCACGGCGGAAGGAAAGCGGAAAAGTCGTTCGACCAGGCCGTGTAAGCGTACGTGTCCGCCGCAATATCCACGCCTTGCGCGCGGGCCGCTTCCACTTTGGCAATTGAATCCGCCATTTTGCCCCAGGACGGCCTGCCCGCCACCTTGAAATGCCAAATCTCCACCGGAATACGGGTCTCGCGCGAAATGCGAATCGTTTCATCAATCGATTGCAGCACGGAAGTGCTTTCGTTGCGCATATGCGTCGCGTAGATGCCCCCGAAGCGCGCGGCCTCCGAGGCGAGCGCGATCAGCTCTTCCGTCTTGGCATAGGGCGCGGGCGGATATTCCAGCGAAGTCGAAAGGCCCGCGGCGCCGTCCTGCATGGCTTCGCGGACAAGCCGCTTCATCTCCTCGAGCTGCGCGGGCGTGGGCTGCTTGTCGTCATCGCCGAGCACCATGCGGCGAACTTGGGTCGCGCCGGCGTAATCGGCAACATTGATGCCTATGCCCTGTTTTTCGAGCCGCGCGAAGTATTGGCGGAAGGTGCGCCAGTCCGGCTGAATATGCAAATGCTCATAACTGGCGCGGTCTGCGCGGATCATCGCCTCATTCAGCGGCGCGGCGGATCCGCCCTCGCCCGTAATCTCCGTGGTGATGCCCTGATAGATCTTCGAGGGCAGCCGCGGATCCACAAGGATCGTCAGCTCGGATTGGCCGAGCATGTCAATGAA
>DASRCZ010000027.1:0-15039 GCA_035652855.1 Candidatus Acidiferrum sp. | reverse complement strand
AGGAACCATGGCGGGATCGACGACGCGAATGTTGGAAGACTTGAGACCTTCCTGGATGCTGACTTCCTTGAGCTTGGTCATCAAGCCGTCGTAGAGCGCCTTGTTGGCTTCGGCTTCGCGCTTGAGGATGTTGTATTCGACGAGTTTTTCGGCCATGGCATTGGCCTGGGCTTTTTGATCGTCGAGTTCCTGCCGCAAAAGGTTTTCGTGCTGGCGGGCCTCGCGGTAATCGCTTTCGAGCCCGTCGAGGATATTCTGTTTTTCTTTTTCGATGGTGATATCGAGCTGTTTGATTTGCGCCTGGATGCGCTGAACCTTGGGGAAATTGGGTCCGTACTGATTGACGGCATCGTTGTATTGGCTGTTGAGGTCATTTCGTTTGGAGATAAGCTGATTGAGGAAGCCGTTGTTCTGCATTTGGGGAACGGCGTCGAGATTGCCGGCCTTGGCGAACTGATACAAAGATTCCTTCTTCATGCGTTCGCTTTGCGCTTCCGTGAGTTCGCGGTTGACGTCGCCGAGGCGCTGCGTGGCGATATTCTGTTTGTCGTCAAGGGTCCAGATCTGGTTTTGGCGCTCGTAAGCGATGCGGGCGTCCTCGGACTTCTGGACCTTGACCTTGAGTTCGCTGAGCTGGTCGGCCAGCCAGGCGGAGGCTTGCGTGGTGGCTTCGTAGCGGCTGCGGAAATTCTGTTCGATGTAGTTGGCGATGTGGGCGTTGACGATGCGGGCGGCGAGCTGCGGGTCGGTGGATTCGAAGGTGACATCCATCAGGCGGCTGTTGGGAACGCGCTTGACGCTCAAGCTGCCGAGGAATTCGGCAAGTTCGGGAGGACGCTTCTGGTTGGCAAGGGTTCCGGTAGCGACGGCTTCGGAAGGTCCGCCGGGAGCGGAAAATTCCGGTCGCGAGCTCAGGCCGCTGTTGCGAATGGTTTGGAGAGCCAGCGTCTCGCTCGTGAGAATTTTCGCCTGGGTTTCGATGTAGCTTTCAGAGTCGGTGAAGTAGTCGTAGGCGTCAGTTCCCTGAAACGGAAGGATGCTCGTATTTTCGCGGTCGATTTCAATGCGGGTGGTGGCTTCATAGACGGGCTGCATACGGAAGGTGGCGATGGCAACAATGGTGACGACGGCGAGCATGAAGGAGGCAATCAGCCACTGATGCTTGCGGAGTACGAGGAGATAGTCGTAGAGGTGGGGTTCGCGAGGGGAGAGTTCCCAGGAAGGCAGGCGGGTGGAAGGGGGAAGGACGTCGATGACGCCGCTGGCAGCGCCATTTTCCCGGGCCACGATTTTGTGGTTTTCGGCCATCAGTGATATGCCAGCCTGTAAAGAGCAACACCGGATCCGAGGCCAATGGCAAATTCCGCGGCACGCATGAGGACTTCCTTGGAGGTGCTGTCGGGCACGTAAACGATGTCGCTTGGGAGCAAGGCAACGTCCTCGACTTCGCGTCTTTCGATTTTTCTGAGATCCAGGGGAACTTCGTATTCCTTGCCGGTGGCATCCTTGCGAATGATGACGGTGCGCTGCGTCTTGGCGGTGCGAGTAAACCCGCCAGCGAGCGCAAGCAACTTCAGAGCGCTCATCTGGGTGCGATCGTTGGCGAGGACAAAGCCGCCCGGCTTGGTGACAGCGCCCAGGACATACACGATTCCCGCGTGAGGCACAGTCACGATGTCGCCCGCCTGAAGGGGGATGTTATTGGTTGCATCGCCGCTTTCCACGAGTTCATTCAAATTGATGGTGATCGTGTTTTCGGGGCGGGCTGGGGGCTTTGCAAGGGATGCGGGCTGCGGGGCGGTGGATGCGTCAACCGGGGCCGGGGGCTTCACTTGGGGAGCGGAAGGGGATTGCATGGCCGCGCTGGCGACGGGAGCGGGAGTGACTTCCGGGCCGAGAGAAGGAGGATCATCGAGGGCGGACGAATCCTCTTGGGGCAAATCCGGGGGCACCGGACGGGTGACGATGACGGTATCGCCGGCATCGTTGGCGACGCCACCGGCCTGAGCAAGGACCTCCAGCAAGGTTACGGGGCCATCCGCCTGGTAAACCATCGGGCGCATAACCGCACCCACGACCGTAATGGGCTTGCTTTTGCGCTCTTTTACGCTGACGGTAACCTCAGGATGTGAGACGAGGCCGTTTGCCTGAAGGACTTCCGCGATTTTCTGTTCGGCCTGGAGTTCGGTGAGGCCCGAGACGCGGAGCCGGACCGGGACGAGCGGCAGTCCGATGGTGCCAGTCTGGCTGACGCGGACCTCGCGGCTGAGCTCCTTCACGTCGAACACTTCGACGTCGAGGACGTCGCCGGCTCCGATCACATAATCATGAGGCGCAGTGCGGACGGCAGCGGAAAGGCGCTGAATTCTGTCATTGGTCTGCTGCGGAGATTCGCCGACGGTCTGGCAGGGAGAGGGAGGGGCGAACAGCGGCATCGCACAAAATATCCCGGAGACGAAGACACATAAACGCGCATCCAGCCGTGCGGGCCGCATACGGATAGATAACCCCTGTTCGATTATACAGGCAGAAATCCGATGTCAATCAGGGAATTCGCGCGGGCACAAGTTGAGCACGATGCGGCGCGGCGGCGGGTGCGGACGGCGCATGCGGCAGGATTTCGGCCGTGGCGAGATTGGCCATGAGGAAGAACAGAGCGGCATTCGCCGGGATATGGAGATTGAAATCAACGAGGGAGTGAATCAGAAAGCCGGCACAAGAGAGAATGCCGGCAAAGTTGAGAGCTGCGGGAAACGAAGCGGAAGCCGAATCGCGCGAGCGGCGAAGATAGCCCTTGAGGAGAGCAAAGAGGAACCAGGCGCAACAGACTGCGCCGAGGAAGCCGGTTTCGGCCAGGGCCTCGAGGTAGTCGTTATGAGCATGATTCACGACTCTCCCGTCGTAATTTGTTTCGTAACGGGGGAAGACGATTTGCAAGGTTCCGAGTCCGGTGCCGACGACGGGATGATCGAGGAAGATGCGAAATGTATCGCGGCGCATGGAGGCGCGCTTGCCGGCAGTGATTTCCAGCGATTGCATGGCGGAAAAGCGCTGGAGAATCTGGCCAGCGCCAAGCCAATAAACCAAACCGAGCGCGAGGGCCGCGATGCCCGCGCCGAGAAGCAACTGCAGTGTGCGCACACGCTTTGCGATCAGCCAAATCAATAGCAGGGCCGCCTGGCAGCTCAGGCTGACGATGCCGCCGCGGGAAGCGGAGAGGAGGAGCGCTCCGATCTGCACCACCACGAAGACAGCGACGAGGAGACGGCGTTCGCGCCGGATCTTGCCGAGCACCAGGGGAACGAGGGCAACCGGAATGACCAGCTCGGCGAAGCCCGCGAAATGATTGCGGTTGACATAAGGCCCGAAGGGGATGCCGCCAAACCGAAGTTCACGGAACCAATAGAGTTTTCCGTTGAACGTGAGGTGCTGCAGGATGCCGAGCAGGCTGACCGCGAAGCCGAAGGACATGACGAACCAGAAGAAGGCTTTCCAATCGCCGGCGGTTCGAAACGCCTGCGTGGCGAGGAACAGAAACATGGCATCGGCGAGCAGCAATTGCAATTCGATGCGCGTGGCAAAGGGTGAAGCCGAGAGATGAAAAATCCATTGGAGAAAAACGAGCGCGCAAAGAGCGGCCAAGGGCGGGACGAGAGGCGAAAGAAAGAGGCCGGCAGCGCGGCGGCGGCTCCACGCCGCGGCCCAGAATAGAAATAGCGCGGCCGCGCCGCTTTCAAAGACGGCACGCGCCCAATCTTCGACGCCGCCGAAGGCGAGCACGGAAAAGGCGAGCAGGGCAAGAATGCCGATGCGGAGCAGCTTCATGGATTTGCGGGCAGGTTGCTCATGGGAACGATAGAAACGTCATCGACCCAGAAGGCGCCACGAATTCCGCCGTCTGATTGATCGCTGGGGAAACGCGTGAGACAAACCTCCGCCTCGGCGGCGCCAGCGGGGGCGGTCCAGGTCGCTTCCATGAGTGTCCACGGATGCGTGCCATGAACCTCCGGGGTTGCCAGGGGCGCCGCTCCCGACTGGGCGCGGAGCAGGAAACGAACGCCCTGGTCGGTCGTCAGGTCCTGGGTGCGAATCCATGCGGAAAGGCGATAGGTGGCGCCTTGCTCAGCGGGAAACCAGTGGCATGCATCGGTAAAGCTGAGATTGGACCGGCCGTCGAAGGCGGCGCGAAGCGATAGCTTGCCGGAGTGGTGCTGCTGATCCAGTTGGAACTGCACGCGATGCTCGCCGAACGCGAAGCGCCAGGCGTAGGATGCATCCCTCACTCCCGATTCAAAGCCGCCGTCCCAAAGCAGCGAGTCCGGCGGTTGTACGAGGTCCGGATATCCCGCAAGGGTCGCGGCCTCGCGCCAGGCGCGCCAGGCCTCCGCGACGTGGCCGGTTTGGCGGAGCTCCTCGATGAAGCGAAAAACCGCGAAGAAAGGGATTTTGGGGTGGAGCGCGACGGTTCGTTTCCAAACGTCAAGAAGAATGGGCAGTTGCTCCGGGTCGGAGAAATCGCTCAGGAGGCTGAGATAGGCGGCCGAGGAAGGGGGGATGACGCGGTCGAGGATCCGCGGCGCGCGGGGGTCTACTCGCAGGCAGCGCGAAAGAGCCTCGCTGGCACGCTGCGGGTCCGCGGCAACGGCACGGCGAATTTCAGAGAAGGCGGCGTCAAGATTGCCCCGGCGAAGAAGGAAATTGCCGTAACGCCACGCAACTTCCGCGGAGGCAGGATACTCCTCTCTAGCGCGGAGAAAGGCATTTTCGGCGGCGCGCGGGTTATCCTCGGCCTCGAATGCCGTGCCCAAATCGAGCCAGGCATCCGCCGAGCGCGGGTTGAGGGCGAGGGCAGTTTGGTAACTCGCGATGGCGCGGGCGGGGTTGGGACTTTCGAGGTTGTACTGCAAATAGCGGCCCAGAGTAAACCAGTTCGCGAAATTCGAAGGTTCGAGCCGCGTGGCGCGTTCCAGGCCCGCCAGGGTCAAGCGGCTGGCATCCGCTACAGCGAGCGCATTGCGAATGCTAAAGAAAATGAGGAAACACGAAGCGAGGGCGGCAAAGGCCAGAACGGCGCCTCGGGCAGCCGGGGTGGAGGCACGGAGAAGCATTCCTGACGTACTGTGCCTAGGCTGGCCTGGCGATGCAAGGCGAAAGTCAGCGCATGCCGAAGAGCTACTTGCCGATGGTGGCGGAAAGGGTTTCGTCGATGCGGCCGCGGCGGCGCACGTCAATGCCCAGGCGCTTGATTTTCTGGTTGAGGGTGGAGAGCGGAATCAAGAAGCGTTCGGCGGCTTCGGTTTGGTTCCAGCCGGTGCGCTCGAGCATGTCGACGATGATGCGGCGTTCGATCTCGTCCATGATTTGAAAAAGGGATGGATGCGAGCCATCGGCGGAAGAGCGGGCGCCGGGATCACCCGGGAGCGGGGGCGAGAACTCCGAGAGCTGAAGGCGGACACCGCGGACGACTTCCTTGCTGCGAATGTTTTCGGGCAGCAAATCGACGTCGACGCGCTCGTGCGTCGAAAGAACGACGGCGCGCTCGACTACGTTTTCGAGTTCGCGGACATTTCCTGGCCAGTCGTAGTCCATGAGCAGCTTCATTGCTGCTGGAGTAAAGAGGCGCAAGGGCTTGGCGTTTTCCTGGCAGTAGCGTTCAAGGAAATGGGCGAGCAGCAAGGGCACGTCCTCTCGCCTTTCGCGGAGGGGAGGCAAAACCAGGTGGATGACGTTGAGGCGATGATAGAGGTCCTCTCGGAAACGGCCTTCACGGACAAGGGTCAGGAGCTCGATATTGGAAGCGGCGACGATGCGGACATCGACTTTAATCTGTTCGGTGCCGCCGAGGCGCATGAACTCGCGTTCCTGAATGACACGCAGCAGCTTGGCTTGCGTTTCCGGGCTAATGGTGGCGATTTCGTCGAAGAAGATGGTGCCTTGGTCGGCGACCTCGAAGAGGCCTTTTTTTGAGGAAACCGCGCTGGTGAAAGCGCCCTTCACATGGCCGAAGAGCTGGGACTCCAGAAGATCGACGGGGATGGAGCCGGTGTTGACGGGGACGAATGCCTTATCGGCCCGTGGTGAAGCGGAGTGAATGGCCTTGGCGATGAGTTCCTTGCCCGTGCCGCTTTCGCCGCTGATGAGCACCGTGGAGCGGGAGGGGGCGACCTGCGCGACGAGGTCGAGCAATTGTTGCATGCGGTCGCTCTTGCCGACGATGCTGGGGAAATTGAAGCGCTGTTTGAGGGCGCGCTTGAGCTGTAGGTTCTCATCGCGCAGGCGGCGCGACTCGACGGCCTGAGCCACTTGGGCGAGGAGCTCATCATTGGACCAGGGTTTGGTGATGTAATCCATGGCGCCGTTCTTGAAGGCGGTGCGGGCCATGTCAATAGAGCCGTACGCGGTGATGAGGACGACGGAGAGATGCGGATCGCGGCGGCGAATTTCCTTGAGCAGATCGAGTCCATTGCGGTCGGGCAAGCTCACGTCGAGGAGCAGGAGGTCGAAGGGATGCTCTTCCAGCTTAGCAAGTCCGGATTCGCCGGTTTCGGCGCTAGAGACGCCGTAACCTTCGCTTTTGAGCAGCAGCTCGAGGCCTTCGCGAATTTCCGATTCGTCGTCGACAACCAGAATGGAGCCTTTAGGCATGAACCGCTTTCCTCACAGCGGGAAACTCGACATGGAACGAGGTGCCCTTTCCGGGCGTGGAACGAACGTCGATTTTTCCGGCATGTTCTTTGATGATGCCATAGCTGACGGAGAGGCCCAGGCCAGTGCCGCGGCCATTGGCCTTGGTGGTGAAAAAGGGATCGAAGATGCGATGAATGTGCTCGCGCGGGATTCCGGCTCCCGTATCGGCAACTTCGATTTCGACGGTGCCGTTGTGCGCGGAGGTGCGAATCTCGATCATGCCGCCGCCGGGCATGGCATCGCGGGCGTTGAGCAACAGATTGAGAAACACCTGCTGAAGCTTGTTGGCGGAGCCGCGCACGCTTGGCAAACCTTCTCCGAGTTGTTTTACGACCTGAATGCGCGAAGTTCGCAGCGGATGCACCATAAGAGAAAGCGTCTCTTCCAAGACACGATTGACGTCCACATCGGCTGCTTCGGCGATTCCCGTGCGGGAGAAGTTGAGCAGGTTGTTGACGATTTCGCTGGCGCGGAAGGTTTGTTTGACGATTTTGTCGATGATGCCTTGCCGGGGATCGCCTTCCGGCATCTGCTTGGCAAGCATCTGGATGTAGTTCGATATGACCGCGAGGGGGGTATTCACTTCGTGCGCGACGCCCGCAGCCAGCAAGCCGAGCGAGGTCAGCTTTTCCGTCTGGGTCATCTGCTCTTCCATGCGCTCGCGCTGGGTGACGTCATCGAAAAGCAGGAGACGGCCGATGCGTTCGCCGGACTTGCTCACCAGAGGCGTTATGGAAACGTTGAGCGTCAGCAACTTGCCCTGATGCTGGACGCGCTGCTTGTAAATGCCGGTAATCTGTTCGCGGTCGGCGCGCGCGGAGATTTCCTCGGCCAGTTCTCCGGGCAATAGTGACCGCAGCTGGCGGCCCACGGCGTCCTGCCGGGGAACGCCGAAGAGCTGCTCCATATGGGTGTTCCAAGCCTCGACGATACCATCCAAATCGACGGCCAGGACACCGACATTGAGGGATTCGACGATGTTTTCGCTGAAGTCCTTTAGGCGGGCGATTTCGAAGGCCTTTTGTTCGAGAGAAGAGTAGAGCTGAGCGTTGTCGAGCGCGACGGCGACATAACCCGCGATGGTCTCGACGAGTTCGACGTCGTCGCTGGAGAGGAAGTCGCCGTCAACCGTTTTGCCGAGGCCAAGGACGGCGACGGTGTGTTCGCGGATGCGGCAGGGGACAAAATAGTTGAGATCCAACTGTTCGAGAGTGCGCTGGACCGACTCACTGACGTTACGGGCGGTTTTGGCGGACTCGAAGAAGAGCGGTCCGCGGGCGAATTCCGGGCGGGAGGGCGCGAGGAAGCTGAGGTCCTGAGGCTCGGAGAGACGCACGCCCATGGAGCGCGCGAGGCGCATCTGGCCGGGCCGTGCGGAGTCCTCGACAAAAATGGCCACGCGATCGATGAGCAAAGTTTGCGAGATGCGGTCGATGACCGAGCCGAGCATGGGCTCGAGGCGGACCTCGTTGGTAAGGGTGCGGCCAAACTCAATGAGGGTGCGCCGATAGTCGAGCCGGTCGCGATAGAAGAAGCGGTCGAGGCGAGTCTGAATCCATTGGCGGAAGGGCTGGAAGAGAAAGGCGGCGACGACGATGGCGATCATGCCGCTGACCGGGCCGCTGGCGGTGGCGTGGAAAATATCGGCGATGAGAGCGACCAGCGCGAAATAGACGGCCGCGACAGCAGCAGTGGCCGCCGTATAGGCCAAGCCGCGCTTGAAGATAATATCCACATCCATGAGACGGTAGCGGATGATGGCGTAGCCGAAGCACAGCGGAATCAGCACGAGGCTGATGGCGGAGAATTGCATCCAGGCTTGCGTCTGCGCGTTGAAGAGGAAGGGGACGATGTACAGGAGGAGAAAGGGAAGGGTTCCGGCAAGGGTGCCGCCGGTAAGCCACTTCAGTTGCTGGCGCAGGACACCGGAAGGCGCTTCGCGGAAGCTCTTGTAGAAAACGGCGCCGGCAGCCAGGAAGCACAAGCCGAGAAAGGCAAGCTCGAGCTTTTCGAGCTGGACCCGCGCATTGAGCCATGGGACAAAGCCGAGCACCTTCTCGGCGGTGCTGATGTGCACTGAGAAGAGAAGCAGCGGAACCCCGTAAACGAGACCGAGCTTGAGAGCGGAACGCGTCTTGCCCTGGCCGCGCTCAGGGAAGACCAAGGCGAAATGGAGCAACAGAGCAGGCGCGAGGAGATGCGCGACGATGTTGGCCCAGTAGACCTCGGAATCGAAGGCATCCAGCTTGCCGCTGTAATGAAACGAATAGAGGATGAACGAGACGAGGCAGAAGATGTAGAAGTGAACGGCGCGGGGAGCGTTCCACCGGCGGACGAAAATGAATAATCCAATGAAGAGATAGATCAGACCGACCGCGCGGAGGTAATTGTCCGTTGTGGCGGCCTTTTCGGCCGGCGCAGTGACCAGCCGAGTTTCAAATGGCTCGCCATTGCGCGCCAGCTTGTAGCGCAATTGAGTCCAGACGCCGGCCCGCCATAAGCGGCTTTGCACCAGGGCGGCTCGTGGAACCGCCGCGTCATCGAGGGTGAGAAGTTGATCGCCGGGACGGATGCCTGCGCGCGCACCGGGGGAGTTTGGGGCCACCCGCCAGGCGATGATGCCGTTCTCGGTATCGGCCCAGGCGACGCCATCGTCGGGGTATTCAAAGAGGCGCCGCTGCTGGAAGTTCAGCAGGGCAAAGATCATGGCGGCCAGCGTCGCTAACGCCAGGACAACCGCACCTACGCTGACTCTGAGACTCTGCTTCATGGCCTTACGGGCTTAGTGGAGGCACGCAGCTCCAACTTTCCTGGAGCAAATCCATGTCCAATCTTTTGTAGCCGCAAGGGGCTGGTAAGTGACTGTTTTTCAGCATGATGTCCAGTGGGCAGATATCTCTATGCTCAGGCTTCCGTTTTCTGGAAGCCTCGCTACAGCTTTCCAAAGGCTGGTTTCTGGGCTAAAACTGAACGCTCAGGCCACCCCGGAACGTGCGAAAAGCCGGCAGAAGCAGAACGCGGCCATCACGGCTGTTCACGGATACGTAGCCCTGTGCCAGGAGGTTATCGCAGTCGGCGATGGCTTCCCAGCGCCCCAGTGCGAAGCGGGGCAGCGGCTGGCGAAGGCCGACGTGGAGGAAAGGGTCCATTTGGTAGAGCGATTCGCCGTAGATATCGACTCGCGAAATCGCTCCGCCATTGACCCACTTGTAGCCGGCGTCCAGCTTGGTGTGTGTGCGGGGCAGTTGAGCGGCGAGATTTGCGCCAAGGGAGTGGCGCGGCAGCGTTCGAAGCACGTCGCGCAGAGCGCCGCCATCGAAATCTTCTCCCGCGGGCGTCAAGGCTCCGGCAAAGGCGTAAACCGCTGTCAAATCCAAATCGTCCGTCAGCTTCTGGCGGTAAGCGACTCTAGCGCCCCAACTGCTTGAAGAGCCGCCGTCGTAGGCGAAACCGTTGGTGAAGTAGTCCTGGAAGTAGTCTGTGGCGGGCAGGTCTCCGCCGCGGCCGTACACGGCAACGTGGCGATTGTCATCATGGAATCCGGCCACTTCAAGGCTGCCGCGGGCGAACCTGCGTTCGGCAGAGATTTCTTCGTGATAGCCGCTCTGGAGGACGGGGCGGCCGTCGCGCCAAAGCAGCGCGGGGAAAGCGTCCAATTCGCTGAGAGCGCTCGAGAGGTCGCCGCCGCGGGTTTGTGATTCCGTTTCAAGGGGACCTGGGCCGGAAGGCAGCGAGGCAAAGATGGCAGCAAGCTTCCAGTCGTCAGACAGGGTGTAGTCGAGTTGCGCACGCGGCCGCAGAGCCTTCGCGGAAGCGCCCATTCCGACCAAAACATATTCGCCGCCGTACCGCAATACGGCACGGTCGCCGAAATTGACGGCACCACCCTGATCCACGCGAATGCCGCGGAAGGTTGGTCCATCGGGCGAAATTTTCGCTTCGCGGAGAACGACGGCGGTATGCGGCCCGGCGCCAAGGGTGCCAGTTGGCATCCAGACCGTAGCGATTCCTCCGCCCGGCGCGTTTGCGTCGTAACTCATCTGGCCGGCGAAGATCAAGCGACTGGCGCCGCCGATTCCCTGTTCGTAGGCGAAAGCCGTAGCCGGAGCGGAAGCGATATTGGACGCGGAGGCGACGCGGCGCGAGCCGTCCGTGAGTTCAAGAAGCATACGGGCGGGACGCGGGACACCGGCGTCCATGGCGAGCGCGTTGCCGCCCGAGACGCGGCCGTCATCAGTCCACTCGAGGACCGGGCGCAAAGTGGGAGCCGAGCGCAGGACCCATTTCCAGTCGTCGGCCTCAACGGCGGCGCTGGCGGGCGCCTTCCTTAGTTGATCCAGCGCGCCAAAGGTGGATTCCAGCTCGATGCGGAGCACGGTGGTGAAATTGGAGCTGATGCGGACGTGCTTTTCGAGCGCAGGCAAAAATCCGGCGAGGGTGACGCGAATGGTGTAAAGGCCCGGCGCGAGTTTGTCGCCACGGAATACACCTTCGGTGTTGGTCAGCAAGCCGCGAGCCGCGGAGGACCCCGCGGATTCGGAAACCACTTCGACACTGGCGCCCATCTGCGGAGTACCAGCGTTGTCGCGCACAATCCCAGCGAGCTTCCCCGGAGCGAGCTTGGATTGCGCGGCCGCCGGGTCCGCGCCGAAGCACGAAACGCAGGCGGTCAGGACCAGAGCCCCTAGGATGCGGAGCCGTCCTTGGTTCACGTCGTTTACCTCCCCGGCGCAGCCGTAACCGCGGCCGTCTTGGTTTCCGCAGGCGGCTTCACGGTGAAATCCGCTGAGCGCGTAATGGTTTGGTTGGCGAGCGTATCGGTCGCGTCCACTTCGAGCGTGTACTTGCCGGGCGCGAGCGTGGCGAGCGGCAAGAGCCGCTCGATGGTCAACTGGTCGCCGGTCTGCTTGAGGTCGGCGGAAGTTTCCTTGAACTGCATGACTTGCTGATCGCCTTTTTTCACCGTGTACTGGAGCGTCGCATTGGATTTGTGGGTTTTGTCATCGGGCTTGAGGTTGTACACCTGCATATAGATGCCGAGCTTGTCCGCGGTGGTGAAGTCGCCCTCGAGGCGCGGGCGCACCTTGGAGGAGCCGATAACGAATTGGCCGGCGCCAATCTGGCGCGCAGGCACGCGCTCGATTTCATCGGCCAGAATGAGGGTGCTGGCTTCCAGCTTTTCATCCTCGTAGCGCGGGACCGCGAGACGCGCATTCACCACGCCGACGTTGCCGCTCTGAACGTCCTTGATCACCAGGTCCAAGCGATAGAGACCCGGGCGAAGCGGCACGGCCTTCTGGTAGATCGATTGGAGCTTCAAGGAGCGCTGGAAAAGGGAATCGGGAAAGTCACGGCTGACAGCGTCCTCGAAGGTCTGCACGACGCGGCCGCTGAGGGTGCTGACGCGGCCGAAGATGTTCATGGTGGCGGAGTGGATGCCATCCTTGGCCTGGAAATTCAGCTGGCTGTTTGGCACCTGAACGGTGACGGGGACGAGCACGGTGTCGTTCGTTACTTTCAAAAAGTCGGTGCGATAGTCGAAGTGCAACTGGTCACGCACCAAGCGGTGGGTGACGATGGATTCCAGGTCCTTGAATTTGACTTCGGGTGGCTTAAAGGCCTTCGCGTAGTTTTCGAGCCGGGTGAATTCGTCCATGCTGGCAGGCGTGCCGCCGAGAGGCGTGCCGAGGTGAGTTCCGTCGCTGCGGGTGAAGCGATCGGTCTTGGAGGCCATGCCCATGGATTCGAGGAGGGTGAGGCCGGCCCCGGGGACATAAAGCAGCGCATCCTTTTCCGAGGGGTCCATGGTCAGGTGGTATTCACCGGAGCCGCTGGGATCCACGAATTCCATGATGATGTTCTCGCCCCAGCCTTCGATGTAGCGCCAGCGCCACGTTTCCCAAGGATAAGTCGTGGTCGAGCCGCCGCCTTCTTCCATGGGGCGGTCGTAGGTGCCACCCATTGGATGCGATTCAATCTCGTCTGGAGGGCCGAAGGTGATGTACATGCGACCGCGATCGGTCTTCCAGCCTGGCACGCCCGAAGCGAAATGCTCGTTGGCATAAGCGATACGGCGGTAGTGCTCTTCCTTGAATTCGTTATCCGGCAGGTCCGGGTTGGGACTGCGGCGGAGCCAGAACTGTTCGATAAACTGCTCCCGTTCTTCGTTTGTGGAAAGGCGAAGGAAGGCGTTCCGCTCTTCTGGGGTGATGATGTAAACCACGTCTTCGTTGAGCCAGGTCTTATAGGTGTTATCGAGTTCCTTGTAGGACTGTCTGAGCTTTTTCTGCTGCTCTTTGGTCAACTGTTTGGGGGCCGCCGGCGGATTTGCATCCTGAGGGGACTGCGCCAACAGCATGGCGGGAACGACCATCGAAGCGGAACACAACATCGAGACGAGGACCTTGCCTACCCGTGACATGGATACACCTCAACTTAGAGGACAGAGGGATTCTAAGCCCCGGACACGATTGCCGTCAATTGCCGAAATGTCTTGCATTTTCTGACACTTGAGCCCGGCTGTGGGTTGGAATCGCGGCGGGAGGAAAAGGTTGCCTTGACGTTTTTTGGCCTGACCGTTCGTACAGGTGGGGAGCTACTGCGGACGGCGGTTCTGACCGTCGGAATCCACGAGCAAATCAAAGAGGGCCAGAACGTGGCGGCGGTATTCAACCATGCGGCCGAAGATGTCGCGGAGGGCGGGCTCGCGTTCCGCTTCGCGGTGCCACTTTGCGAGAACGGCTGGGGGCACCTCGATATCGCGGCGCAACTGCTCGGCGGAATGGCCTCGCAAAAAGAGTCCGTAAAAAAACGCCGCCTCGCGCTGCGGCACGGCGAAATCGTTTGCCGGTTCAGCCGAGACGATTTGTGAAATAGCGCCCATTGCGAAAATCGCAGTTTACAGAAAAGCCTTGCTTCGTCAAGTAGGACTCGCGGCGGCGTGCTTCGTTCTCCGCAATACCGCGGCCGGGTCCTCCGGCCCCCAGGTAAACGCGCGGAATTCCCGATTTGCGCGAGGGCCTCCAAACGCAATACGATGAGATGAGGCCCTTGAAGGTTAGAGCACGATGAAGCCATCACCAGCACGCCGGGCTTTCCGGGGCATTTTGCGGTTCAGCATGATCCGCAGCCTGCGAACTCTGGAGGTTGACCCCGACCGGTTTCGGCAGGAGCTTGCACAAAAATTCCATCTCTGGGTGCCCGATTTTACACGCATGCGTGACGTACCCATCGAGCAATTGGATGCCATAGGGCTCATCCTGATTCGGGACGCGCAGCGCATCGCTTTCGCGGGGGGCGCAGGGTTTGGACTGGGCGGCATGTTTACCATCATTCCGGATGCGAGCCTGCTGACGCTGGTTACGCTGCGCCTGATTCAAAGGCTCTGCCTGCTCTACGGATTCGCCCAGCACGATTTCGATCAGCGCGTGGAGATGTGGAAAGCGGCGGCGGCCGCCAGCGGAGTGGATTACGCAAAGGATCTTGCCGAAAAGCAGCTTTTGGAAAATCTGGGTCCGCGCATCGCGCGCCGTTTGGCGGCAAAGCTGGGCGCCGAGGCGGCTGAGAAATGGGTGGCTCGCGGTATTCCGGTGGCGAGTTCGGCTCTTTCCGGCGGACTGAATTTCACCTTCGTTCGCGGCTGGGGTCGCCGGGTCCAGCGCCATCTGCGCGAACGGCACCTCGCGGAGCGGCAATGGATTGCCAGCGGCGCGGCTTTGACTCAGCCAGCGACTCTGGCGTAGCGGTTCGTGCTTTCTGATTTGCGTGCGCCGCATCTAAACTGTAGTCATGTTTCCTCGGACCGGCCTCATTCGGGCATCGCTTCTTGCCCTCTTTCTGGTCCTTCCAGCGTTCAGCCGGGCGCAGCAAGCCGATGAAGTGAAAGGCGCGCCTGCCGAGCCGGCGGATGCCGCCGAAGTGCGGAGCGAGATCGCGCTTGCCGAGCGATTGCAATCGAGCGTTCCGGATCGCGGCGCGGTGCTCTACTTCCTCGCCACGCGCAAGCAACACCTGGGAGAGACGTATGACGCGATGAAACTCATGAAGGAGTGCGTGGCGCTTCGCGAAGGGTTCGAAGCGAAGGAATTTCAGGACCTGGCCGAAGCGGTTCACCGGGATTTTCCGGTTGTCGCGCAAGCGCACGTGGTGTTTGAAACTCCCGAAAAGGACATCGTCCCGGAAGGGCTGGCCTTCAATGCCAAGCAGAACGTTTTTTATTTGAGCAGCCTCAATTTGCGGAAAATCCTGAAAATCACGCCGAAAGGAGAAAGCGGAGAGGTTTCGGACTTCGTCCCCGCGGGCGTTCACCGGCTGTTGCCGGTGCTGGGCATCCGCATGGACCCGACGGACGAT
>DASRCZ010000026.1:0-6155 GCA_035652855.1 Candidatus Acidiferrum sp. | reverse complement strand
GAATACCAGTTCCACGGCAAAGACCGTTTTATTTTGGATTTCGATCGTCTTTCTTGGCGTGATGCTTTGGAAGCTCGTCTCCGCGAACGGAGCGCAAGCTCGCGAGGATACACCGACGTACTCCGAGTTTCTTGCCAAGCTCGATGCAGGTGACGTGAAGGAAGTCACCATGTATCTTGGCACGAACAGCTACGAGCTGCAGGGCGAGTACAAGAATCCGGCGAACCGCAAGTTCCGCGTCACCGCGCCCAAGGAAGATACCCCCGATCTCATCAAGGAATTTCGCGAAAAGGCCGTCCAGTTCACTCCGAAGGAAGTCCGCAGCGGCGATTGGGTGCTGATTTTGCTGAACGCCGCGCCGCTCATTTTGCTGGTGGGTTTCTGCCTCTTCCTGATGCGCCAGATGCAGGCGGGCGGGAACAAGGCCCTGAGTTTCGGTAAATCCCGCGCCCGCCTGCTTTCCGCGCAGCAGAAGAAAGCCACGTTCAAGGACGTGGCGGGCACGGATGAGGCCAAGGAAGAGCTGCAGGAAATTATCGAGTTCCTGAAGGATCCGCAGAAGTTCCAAAAGCTCGGCGGGCGCATTCCCAAAGGCGTGCTGCTCGTTGGGCCGCCGGGCACGGGCAAGACGCTGCTTGCGCGCGCCATCGCGGCGCGGGTCTCGGCGGAGGCCACGACGAACGCGAGCAGACGCTGAATGCTTTGCTTGTGGAAATGGATGGGTTCGAGTCCAACGAAGGCGTGATCCTGATTGCCGCAACGAACCGTCCCGACGTGCTGGATCCCGCGCTGCTGCGTCCCGGGCGGTTTGACCGGCGAGTCGTGGTGGCCCGGCCGGACGTGAAGGGCCGCGAGGAAATTCTGCGCGTGCACACCCGCAAGGTGCCCATCGCCGATGACGTCGATCTCTCGATCATCGCGCGCGGCACTCCGGGATTTTCCGGGGCGGACCTCGCCAATCTCGTCAACGAAGCCGCACTCTGGGCTGCTCGTCAGAATCGCAAATTCGTCGGCATGGCCGATTTCGAGATGTCGAAGGACAAAGTCCTGATGGGCGTCGAGCGCAAGTCCATGATCCTCTCGGACGAGGAGAAGAAGAACACCGCGTATCACGAAGCGGGCCACGCACTCGTTGCGGCTATGACTCCCGGCGCCGATCCGGTACACAAGGTCACTATCATTCCGCGCGGCATGGCCCTTGGCTTGACCATGCAACTGCCGATGGACGACAAACACACTTACACGCGCGAATATCTCGAAGCCATGCTCGCCGTGCTGATGGGCGGGCGCAGCGCCGAAGAAATTTTCCTTGGCCACATCACCACCGGCGCGGGAAATGACATTGAACGCGCCACGGAAATAGCCCGAAACATGGTCTGCGAGTGGGGCATGAGCGAGCTCGGTCCTCTCGCTTTCGGCAAGAAGGATGAAGCCATCTTCCTGGGCCGGGAGATCGCGCAACACCGGGACTACTCGGAAGACACCGCCATTCAGATTGATAAGGAAGTGAAGCGTATCGTCTCGGCAGGCTATGAGAAAGCCAGGAACATTCTTTCGAGCAATCGCGAAGTGCTCGAGCGCATCGCTCAGGCTCTGCTTGATCGCGAAGTCATCGACGCCGCCGAAGTCAAGCTTCTTATGGAAGGCAAGCCCCTGCCGGAAAAACCGCGCACGCCTCCCCAGGCACCTCCGGCTCCCGCTGCCGAACCGAAGCCCGTAGGCCGGCCCGAGCTGCGCCCTGCGCCCGGCTTCACCCGCGGCGACAGCCCGGCCAAAGCCTGACAACCGTTAACATCAACAACGCTCAGGGGCACGATGGCTCGTGCCCCTTGTTTTTTGGCCCGCAGGAGTAAAATGGGGACATGGCTAAGCGTACCGGCGAAAACCTCAATGTCACTTGCCCGTGCTGCCGTGCAAAGCTCGTGGTCGATCCTGTTTTCGGCTCCGTGCTTTCGCATGAAGCTCCGCCCAAGGCAGGTCCGAATATCGATCTCGAGAAAGCTCACGACGTTCTCGCGGAACAGCATCGCCAGCGAGAGGACAAATTCGCCGATTCCTGGTTCCAGGAAACCAATAAAGAGGACATCCTGGCCAAAAAGTTTGAAGAAGCCATGAAGAAGGCCAAGGACGCACCCGCGGGCAAACCCATCCGCGATTTCGATTTGGACTGAGAATTAAACCACCATTGCAGATTTCTCGCTTGCGGCAAGCCAAGCTTGCCACCTCTCGTGACACGCTGAGCTCATTTCGGTCTTGAATTTGTCATCGCCTAACGACAATTCAACTTTTCGAGCCTTCGAGAGCAGTTTGTCGTGTGAGCTCTCGATCTTCGACTCAGCACGCTCTGAGATAACAACGTCGCTGCCGTCGATCAGCAGGATGACCAGCTCGCCTGCGAATTTGGCTGTACACTTTTTCCCGCCGATCTTGAATTCGGTCATGTCTTCCCCTGCTCCGCCCTTCCGTTCCCACGCGTCACCGATCTTCATGACCAATTCGTGCAAACACGAGCGGTCAAGGTGCGCGTAAACATCGCTATATACGGGATACGCCTTGTAGTTACTGTAGGCATTCAATAGTTGGACCACGCCTGCGATGGCTACCCGGCCGCCAAAGACGATGCGCGCCCCGCTTTTCGCTTCAAAATACAACCCTGCCGTGTTCATCAAGCCAAGCAGGCAAAGAGTGGCAGCCTCAGTGTGCAGCACACGCGGGTTCAACTCCGCCGCTCGCATAATCCAGAAGCCCTCGAGAACTAGCACCAATCCAAGGACAATCCAGCTCCATTGCCAAAACGTGTGAGCTCTGCCGAGCAAGCCCAGAGTCAGGGTAAAGGCTCCCCAACCGATACTGGACCATCCCGATTTCCGCGCGCGTTTTTGTAACGAAAGGTACATCGCCGCGATCTTCAATCGGTCTGCGTGCGTTTGAGGCGGCATATTGAAGCGCATGCTGATTCGCTCTCCCCAGGCGAGGTCCGGATTGAACCTCAACCTGCAGCGCGGAACTTACAACCTCCGAATACCTTCAGGCAAGCCTGCTCGTTTTCAATCGGCGCTCTTCCGCGAAATTTGCGCTTCGATCATATTTGACGCGGTGCCCGCGGGACGCTTATTCTGACTCTCGTTGATAACGGATAAGGAGTAGCAATCACCTTGCCCCGCACGCGCACGTCTCCCCTTCAGCCGAATAGTCTCCTGTGTTGTTGTCCTTCCTTGCCGCTGTAGAGGAATTTCTCGTAGCTCCAAAGAAAATCCAAACGCACTCTCTCCGGCCCGCGGAAGTTCTCCAGGGTTGTCACTGTTTCTAACTCCACGCATCAAGGAGTCGCGATGAAATTCATACCGCGAATAGCATATTCGCTTTTCCTGGCGGTGCTTGCGCCCAGTCAAATGCGGCCGAACGGCGCGGATGGCACTGCCCGTTTCTTGAGCGCCATTCCGGAGGAGAACCAAGCTCCAGCGATCTCCACTCCAGTCAGCAAGGACGAAAGGCAAAGTTGCCAGTCCGCGGGGTTTTCTAGGAACCGCGGTCTCTTTCGCAGGTGGCTCGGCCTATCCGCGAGCGTTCAGCCAGCTCAGCCCGGCTGGCTCTCGCCTTTGGCCACGACCTCTGGCCGGCTCAAGCGGGAATTTCGCTACGACCTCTGGACGCAGCCGGCTTCCCCCGGCAAGCGCACTTATTTCTTTGGCGGCAACAAGGGCCTCGAGCTCGTGACCACCGCGCGCTCACAGGTCCTGCTCGGCGTTCCGACATACACCTTACAAACTCCGCAGGGACCACCCGGCGGTTTCGGTGACTTGCCTCTCATGCTGAAGGTCCGCATCGCCTCGGCGGAAGAAAGCGAAGGCAACTACCTGCTGACTTTCCTTCTGGCTGCCACTGTGCCTACCGGCGCACACCGCTACGGCTCCGGCGCCGCGGTTCTTACGCCAACACTCGCTTTCGGCAAAGGCTGGCGCCGGTTTGACGCACAATCCACCATCGCCATCAGCCTGCCGGCTGCCAGCACCACGAGGCTCGGCCGCCAACTGCTTTGGAACACAGCGCTTCAATACCGCGCGCAGTGGAAGCTTTGGCCGGAATTGGAGGTTAACTCAACGTTCTTTCGAACGGGTACAAATGCCGGTCAGAAACAGACATTCCTCACGCCGGGCGCAGGCTTTGGCCGTCTCCGCATTAACAAGGATTTGCGGTTTTCAACCGCGGTGGGCATGCAGATCGCCGCGACACGGTTCCACACGTACAATCACCGCTGGATGTTCTCCGAGCGTGTCTCCTTTTGAATCGCACGCCGAGTTGAAGGGCATACCGAGCCCTGCGATACACTGCTGAGGCTGCCATGTTTGCCCGCAAAACGTTTCGTCTCGCGATCCGGTCCGGCACGCTCGTCCTCGGGCGCCGCACCTTAATCATGGGCGTTCTCAACCTCGCGCCCGATTCTTTCTCCGATGGCGGCCAATTCTCGGATTTGCACCGGGCCGTCGCTCACGCGCTCGCGCTGCAAGACAGCGGAGCCGATATCATCGACATCGGCGCCGAATCCACGCGCCCTGGCTCGCATGGCATCACCGTTGCCGAAGAGTTGCGCCGTCTGCTTCCTGTTCTCGAATCGCTCAAAGGCCGCCTCAAAATTCCCATCTCCGTGGACACGCGCAAATCGGCGGTGGCGGAAATCGCGGTTGGCGCAGGCGCTGAAATCCTCAACGACGTTTCCGGCCTCGCCCACGATCCGCGCCTCGCGGAAGTCGCAGCTCGCCATCGCGTTCCGCTTGTGCTGATGCACATGCGCGGCACTCCGGCCACGATGCAGAAGCTGCCCTTTGCCCGCAACGTGCTGAAGGACGTTATCGCCGGCCTTCGGCGCTCCGTCGGGGTCGCGCGCGGCGCCGGTGTCCCGAAGTCGCAACTTGTCCTCGACCCCGGCATCGGGTTCGGCAAGTCCTTCGCGCAGAATTACGAACTGATCGCAAAGCTCCCGAAACTCGCCAGGCTCGGCTTTCCCTTACTCATCGGAACATCGCGCAAAGGTTTTCTCGGCCACACCTTGAGGGACAAACGGGGCAAGCCCGCGCCTCCCACCGAACGCCTCTGGGCAACAGCCGCGACCGTTGCCGCCTGCATTCTTGGCGGTGCCCACATTGTTCGTGTTCACGATGTCGCCGAAATGGCGCAAGTCGCTCGCGTTACCGACCAAATCGCCAGCGTCTGAACGCGTCCCGCCCCGCCCGGTGGCTACGGTACGAGGTCGAGGATGTCCGTCGCCGCACGATCCACCGCCGCCTTCGAGTAGCTCAACGGAAAATACCGCCCTTCATTCCAGAGCGGCAGCAAATCCGCATAGTGCTTGCTGCCCGGCTGGCCGCTCTGGCCCGGCGTGTTGATGGCCACCGAGCGGTCCCAGTCGCTCAAGTCCATCACCTCGCGGTAACTCGCCCCCGCCACCTGCTCATAGGATCCGGGGCGGTATGCCGCCGCATTCACGGTGTGTCCGTCGCCCGGCCGCTCGACGGCTCCCGGATCCACGAGGGACGCCGGCAACAGCGCATCCAAGCCGTGCCGCAACCGCAGCACATGCAGCTTGCCCCAGGTCCACTGGCTTGCGTCCGGCCCTTGCAGCGACTTCATCTTCTGGGCAGCCTTCGCAAGCGTCATGTTTATGAGTTCGGTTTTCGCCACGCTGGGAGCCTCTTTCACGAAGGCATCCATCAGGTCCGCGGTCTCGAGCCCGCGCACGAGCTTGCGCGCCGCCGCCGGCACGTTTCTTTCGATCAGCGCGTTCTGCAGTTCCGCCGACCAGATCTCATACAGCGCCGCCGCTCCGGAATTTCGTGTGATTCGTCCGTCCCATGCCAGCATCATCTTGCGATAGGGGCCGGCGTTGTCTCCCGGCGCAGCCCGCAGCGACGCAACCAATTCGCGCGCCAACTCCGAGGTCACATCGGATTGCAGCGCCTCCATATCGTCCATCGTCAGCGCGCGATGCCGGCTCGCCGCCTCGAGCAGCACGGCACGGATGCGCAGAAAACGCTCGGGCGGCGCCCACTCATAGCCCACGCGATACGGGTAGCCTTCCGGAATCATTTTGTGATTCGCGGTGGCGATAAATCCGGCATCCGGATTGAAGCTGTGCGGCAGCTTTTCCGTCGGCACAA
>DASRCZ010000025.1:0-4335 GCA_035652855.1 Candidatus Acidiferrum sp. | reverse complement strand
CATCCCCGCCTGATGCGGGACATTGTCCTAACCACTTTCGCAGACCAGCCAGACATCGAGGTTGTGGGAGAAGTCTCCGACGAATCGGAGATATCCGACACGGTGAAACGGACCGCGCCTGATTTTGTGGTGATTGCGCTGGACCGGACGGGGGGGCGGCCGCGGATTTGCGACGTGCTGTTGCGCGAGCATCCGGAAGTCCACGTGATCGCAGTGGCTCAGGAAAGCAATCACATCGTGTGCTATTGGGCTTCGCTGGAGATTCACTCGAACTACATCGAAGCCTCCGAGGAAGGGATTCTGAACGCGATGCGGGGCAAGCTGCTCGCAAACGAAAAGAACTGATAGGAAAGCGATTGTGGAGTGATGCGATGTTGAACGCCAAGGTTTCGCGGGGAATCGTCAGCGCTATGGCCCTAGTAGTTTTTTCGGGCGGAGCAGTCCGCGGACAGCAGCCAGCGGACGCACCGCAACAGCGAATGGAGCGAACGGGTCTGCAAAGCCGGTACGGCACGGACCGCCTGCCGGATTTCGCGAAGGAAAATATGGACCGGGTGGCGGCTTCGGCGGCGCAGATTCGCGTGGTGCTCTCGAGAGACGCCGGGCTGATGGTGGAACTGAAGCGCTGGGTGGCGAAAGAGGCCACGGGTAACGGGCAGATCGTCG
This sequence comes from Candidatus Acidiferrum sp., assembly GCA_035652855.1. Lineage (GTDB taxonomy): Bacteria > Acidobacteriota > Terriglobia > Acidiferrales > UBA7541 > Acidiferrum. Next base: position 3,669 of record DASRCZ010000025.1, on the reverse strand, counting down.
AGGATTCCGCGCTGACGGACGATGCCATTTTCGAGCGGCTCGATCACGACGTTGCCTTCCGCTCCGTTGCCACGCGGCTGGCGCAGCGGTATGGGTATTTGCTGCCGACGATCAATCCGGAGTCAGACGCGGCAAAGGAACAGGACCTGGTGCTAAAGGAAAGAGCGCGGCGCCTGGTGCAGATTGAAGCGCAAGAGGATGCGCAAGCAATGCAGCCGCAGCAGCAAAAGGAACAACAGGCCTCGTGCGACGCGGCGAAGGACGGGGATTGCGAGAACTTCAGCCCCCCGCGCGCGCGCCGGAGAAGAGCGGCAGCGGCAGAACAAGAGGAGATGGAACCCGGGCGGGACACGATGCCGGAGGAACAGGTGCCTCCGGTGACGCTGCCGCAGCTGCTTCGTGCGGATGCAAACCGGCGGCGCTCGGGAGAGCAGGGCGGGCCGGAGGGCATGGAATCGTTGGGAACCTCGGGAGCGGACTTAATGATGGCGTCGAACCCGGGGCTGCGCGCGCAGGATGCGCTGGGCGGGATGGCTCTGCCGAGCATGGCACCGGGAGCGGAGGCGCTGGCGGGCTTGACTGGCGCCGGGGACATAGAAGCTGTTTCCGCGCTGCTGGGAAGAGGTTCGCCGGAACGGATGACGGACATTCCGAACAGGAACGCCCGAGGCATCCGGCTGGGCGGCGAGAGGCCGTTGCCAATGGAGAAGGAACTGGCGCCGGTGGCAATGGTACACAAGCCGAACCCGTACTATGACATTCCTTCGCTATACGACATGTACGTACAGGCATCAGCGAAAACGAAGGCGCCAGAGCGTTTTGGCCTCGAGGTTTTCCGCAATGGGATCGAAGACCTGGGCAGCGCGCCGATGGATTTGCCGGCGAACCCGGATTACGTGGTTGGGCCGGGGGATGGGTTGTCGGTCAGCATGTGGGGAAGCGTTTCCAACCGCTTCACGCGGACGGTGGACCGCGAGGGGCGCATTTCCTTGCCGCAGGCCGGGCCGCTGCTGGTGAGCGGACGGACGCTGGCGGAAGTACAGCAGGCGGCGCAACAGCTTTTGCGGACGGAATACCGCGACGTCTCCGTGGACATTTCGCTTTCGCGTCTCCGAACGGTGCGGGTCTATGTGGTTGGGGACGTAGCGGAGCCGGGGGCGTATGACATCAGCTCGCTTTCGACGGCGCTGAATGCATTGTTTGAAGCAGGAGGAGTGACTCCGGCGGGTTCGCTGCGGCGGCTGAAGCACTATCGCGGGAACCAACTGCTCGAAACCGTGGATGCATACGATTTGTTGCTGCATGGAGTTCGCGGAGATCTGCGCAGGCTGGAAAACGGGGACACGCTGATGGTACCGCCCATCGGGCCGCAAGTGACGGTGGACGGAATGGTGCGGCGGCCGGCGATTTATGAATTGAATGGCGAGAGTTCGCTGGAGGACGCGCTGCAATTGGCCGGCGGCATTCTGCCGGCGGCAGCGCTGAAGCACATCGAGGTGCAGCGGCTCGAAGCGCATGAAAAGCGCACGATGTTGAGCGTGGAGGTTCCGGCAAACAGCAATGCCGAGGAATTGGCGCAGCGGCTTGCCGCATTCAAGATTCAGGACGGCGACCAGATTCACGTGTTCCCGATCGCGCCTTACAACGAGAGCGCCATCTATTTGCAAGGCCATGTGCTGCGGCCGGGGCGCTATTCGTATCGCGAGGGGATGAAAGTTACCGATGTGATTGCGTCGTACTCGGACTTGCTGCCGGAGCCGGCCGGGCGATACGCGGAAATCGTGCGGCTGAACGCGCCGGACTTTCATCCGAGCGTGGAGAGCTTCGATCTGGCCGCGGCCCTGGCGAATCCGGCGACGGCGCCGAAGCTCCAGCCGCTCGACACGATCCGAATCTACAGCCGGTTTGATTTCGAGCCGGCGCCATCGGTGTGGGTGGGAGGCGAGGTGCGAAAGCCGGGGAATTACCGCACCTCGGGGCAGGCTCATTTGCGGGACGCGGTTTATTTGGCGGGAGGAGTGCTTCCCGATGCTTCGCTCGGATCGGCGCAACTGTTTCGAACGAAGCCGGACGGAACGCTGGAAATCCTGAGCGTGAATCTCGGAGAAGCGCTCGCTGGGAATCCGGTGGACAACTTATTGTTGCAGCCGCGCGACCGGCTGCTGGTGCACCGCAGCGCGCCGGCGGTGGATCCCGCGTCAGTGTACATCAAGGGAGAAGTGGCGAAGCCGGGGCGGTATCCGCTGACGACGAATATGCGGGTGGAGGATCTGGTTCGGGTAGCCGGCGGATTGAAACGCAGCGCGGATCCTGAGCATGCGGATCTGATGCATTTGACGGTGGGTGGAGTCTCGCAACCCGAGAGTGAGAACGTTTCCGTGCAGCTCAGTGCGGCGCTGAACGGAGAAGCCGGCGCGAATCTGCCGCTGCACGATGGGGATGTGCTGACGATTCGGCAGGTGCCGGGCTGGAACGACCTGGGCGCGATGGTCACGCTGAAAGGGGAATTGCAGCATCCGGGAGCGTACGGGATACGGCCGGGCGAAAGGCTGAGTTCGGTGCTGCAGCGGGCGGGGGGATTCACGAGCCAGGCGTATCCCTACGGCGCGGTGCTGATGCGGCGCGAGGTTCGTGAATTGGAGATGAAAGAGCACCGCGAACTGGTCGAGCGCGTCAAGGCGGAGCAGGTGAGCCTGCGAGCGCTGCCGGAAACGGATGCCGACCAGCGGAACGCGAAACTGCTGGCGATTGCGCAGACGGAGACGACGCTGACGGAATTGCAATCGGCCACGCCGATTGGGCGCGTGGTCATTCACGTGCGCCCCGAGCTGAAGGAGTGGCGGAACACGAGCGCGGACATTACGCTGCGAGACGGCGATGTGCTGGTCGTGCCGAAGCATGCGGACTACGTGATGGTTACCGGGCAGGTGTACAACCCGACGGCGGTGAGCTACCGGCCGGGGCGGAGCGCGAAGTGGTACCTAAGCCAAGCAGGGGGCCTGACGGGAATCGCCGACCGGAAGGCCGTGTTTGTGATCCGGGCGGATGGTTCGGTGATTGCGGCGAAGAACAACAACGACGGATGGTTCTCCGGAGATCCACTTGGCGCCGTGCTGCGGCCGGGCGACTCGATCGTGGTCCCGGAGAAGCCGCCGAAGATTGGCGGAAGGAATTGGGCGACGGTGATGCAGTCGGCTCAGTTGGCCTCGTCGTTGGCCCTGACTGTGGCGTATTTCCACCCGTAGCCGCGGAGACATTGTTTGTGGGACCGGGCCATTGTTCGATGGTGTAGAGGCGTGACGGCGAGCATGTTGCTGACACTGGGAACATCCGGGAGTTTGACCGCACAGGAGAAGGCTCAGACGCGGCCGAACCAGGGGGTGTCGCAAACGATGACCTCCGAGCTGGAGAACCACGCAGTGAAACCGGCGCGGCCTCGAGACGAATTTTCGGGAATATCGGACAGCAGTTTGCGCCGGTTGCCGCGGGATCTCTTCGAGGACGAGAAAGAAATTTGGACCAGTCCCGTGCGGCTGCGGCTTTCCGACGCGCAATGGCTGGTGCCGTTGAGCGGCATTGAGGCGGGATTGTTCGTGACGGATGCAAGCTTTAGCCGTCACTTGTCGTCCACTCCGTCGACGGTCAGCCGCTATAAGAACGTTTCCAACG
>DASRCZ010000024.1:0-21029 GCA_035652855.1 Candidatus Acidiferrum sp. | reverse complement strand
TTGCCGTTCGTCGCTTTCAGAATAGCTTCGCGGTAGTCAGGCTGGGAATGGTCAAAAACCTGATGCGCGCCTTCGCGTTTCACTAGTTCGAGCCCTTTCGGCGTGCCAGCCGTGCCGAAGACGCGCAAACCCATCGCGTGGGCGATCTGCACAGCCGCGATACCAACTCCGCCGCTTGCGCCGTGGATCAGCACTGTTTCGCCAGGTCGCGCTTTTGCGTGATGAAAATAGGCGTGGAACGCCGTGCCGTAAGGCACATAGACTCCGGCGCCCTGCGCAAAAGAAATATTTTGCGGCAAATGGTGCACCTGCGTCTCGAGCGCGAGCGCGTACTCTGCGTACGTGCCCGTGAGGTTGCGCCCGATATAGACGCGATCTCCCGCTTTCACCGAGCTCACTCCATCACCGACCTCTTCCACAATGCCTGCCCCGTCCGTTCCCGGCGTGTACGGCAGGTTCGGCTTCACGGCGTAGTTCCCCGTGCGGGCGTAGGTATCCGCCGGATTCACGCCGCCCGCATGCACCCGCACGAGAACTTGCCCAGCGGCCGGCTTAAGCGCTGGCACCTCCTCGAGCTTCAGTACTTCCGGACCGCCAAACTGCCGAACCACGATCGCTCGCATATGTCGCTCCTTGAGAAGGGGAACGGACAGCTCGGTCCGCTCCCGGTGCTTCAGAAATGGTCGTCAGCCAGGATTTTCGCAGCTTCCGGTGTTTTCTCCCACTTACTAGCCCACCCCGAGGTCTGCCAATTGTCCTTGGATTGCTTGGGCGGAATCCAGGGCGGCAGACTCTGCTTCAGGTAGGTGGCCAGAGCGAAAACGTAAGGCTCGTACATGTTGCGCAACTCCGTAAGCTTGGCGTCGGCCTCGGAACCCTCGCGCAGCGTCATTCCATGCCGCGCAAGAATATCGCGAATGAGGCGCAGATCCTGCGCGGGCAGACGTTCGACCGGCAGCGGCTTCGGGCGCGTGCCGAATACCTGGGATAGATCAACAACCGCATGCCGCGCGATCGCAAAGGTGAGGTCCGCCTGCCGGGCGCAGGTACCCTCGATTCCGACCTTCACCAGAGCGCAAGCATCGAGAATCGCCGTGAGCGAGGATATCCAGGATTGATTGTCGTGCTGGGAGCGAAAAAAGGCGAGCACCGGATAGGAGAGGTGGCTCTCCATCAACTCGGCGGACCATAGCTCCCATGCCTCGAGCAGCTCATGGAGCGCTTGCTGGCCGTGCGTATCGCTGTGGCGGCGAAGCAGCTCGCCCGCGGATGGCGGGCTGCCTGCGCGGCTGTCCAGAAGCGAGATGTTTACTTCGCGCTTGGAAAAGGAACCATAGATGAAAGGCAAGTACCCGATAACAGCAGCCAGGAACCCCAGGCCGAAGCCCGATTCGGCAACGACGAGAAAGCGCGCGAGACCGGAACGCGGAACCACGTCGCCGATCCCCAGAGTGAAGAACGTTGTTCCGCTCAGGTAAGCGTCGGTCCAGAATCCCGGCGCGATTCCGGTGACGTTTACCGCCGAACCCGCCCCATATTGCATTAGTCCGAAGCTCAGCACGAGGCCGATGGCCCACACGCCGACAAGGATCAACAGCGATATCGGGCCGAAAAAGCCGAGCAACGCCTCGCGCGTCCGGCGCGAAGGAATCACGGCGGCCGCGCCCTTCCAGAGCGTCCACAGGATGCGGTAGAAGGCGCGGGTGAGGCGAAAACGGCGCGTCACGCGCCTTGGCAAAATGATGGCCTCGAAGGCGTCCCAGATCACCACCAGAAAAAGGATGAGGCCAGCGGCGAACGGGCCCGGCATGGGAATCACGGACGGCATTGTGCGGATTCCGGCGGTTTCCACGAACAGCGCAGCAACTCAGTCCTCAAGCCGCGAGGTCACGCTGATCTCCGCCTTGAAGAGCTTCGAGACCGGACAACCTGTCTCCGCGTTCTTCACTGCGGTGCTGAATTTCGCTTTGTCCGCGCCGGGAACGTGTGCCACGAGATCAAGATGGCTTTTCGTTATGGAGTAACCGTCTCCTGCTTTTTCGAGCGAAACCGTCGCGGTGGTCTCGAGCTTCTTCGCGACCATGCCTTGGGCAGCAAGCTGGGCGGAAAGGGCCATCGTAAAGCAGCCCGCGTGAGCCGCGGCAAGCAACTCCTCGGGGTTGGTGCCAACCCCGTTCTCAAAGCGAGTGCTGAAGCTGTATTGCGCGCTGCTTATGGTACCGCTATCCGTGGAAATCGTTCCCTTACCCGATTTCAAATCGCCTTGCCAAACCGCCGACGCTTTGCGCTGCATATGCGTATTCCTTCCGTTGTAGGGATTTTCGAATTGGATTCACTCGATCGCAATCCGGGTATATTTGGATTGCTCGCCGAGGTAGCGCGGAGTTCGAGTATCGCATGAAATCCATTCTGACGCAGACGGCCCACCGGCCTTGGCCGCTTCCGCGCGGCCCCTGGGTGATGGCACAGACGTGGCACGATTTGCTTTTTGCTCATTGGCCGATGGCGGTCGAGAAGCTGCGGCCGCTCATACCACCCTCGCTGGAGCTCGACACTTTTGAGGGCCACGCATGGCTGGGCATCGTGCCGTTCCGAATGACCGGCGTGCGTCCGCGAGGCGCGCCTGCACTTCCGTGGTTTTCCGCCTTCCCCGAGCTGAACGTTCGCACCTACGTCATCCACGGCGGCAAACCGGGCGTGTGGTTCTTCAGCCTGGACGCGGCCAATCCGGTCGCCGTGGCCGCTGCGCGCGTTCTCTTTCATCTGCCCTATTTTCGCGCGCGGATGAGTTGCGTCAGCGAAGGGTCGGCGATTGCGTATCGCAGCCAACGCAAGCATTCAAACATGCCGATCGCCGCGTTGCGTGTTCGATACCGTCCCGCCGGTCCCGTGTTTCACGCGGCGCCGGGTAGCCTCGATCACTTTCTGACCGAACGATATTGCTTGTACACGGCAAGGCCTCGGGGACCTATCCTGCGCTGCGAGGTCCATCATCCGTGCTGGCCGTTACAGCCCGCGGAGGCCGAATTCACGGAGAACACGATGCCAGCTTCCGACGGAATAGCAACTCCGGAAGGGGCGCCGCTGCTGCATTTTGCCAAGCGGCTGGATGTGACGGTCTGGCGACCGAAGCTTCTCGAGAACAACGGCCGAACGTCCCTCACTGGAGACACTAACTCTCAATGCAGTGTAGCAGAATAACTAATAAGTGATTCCGCGCAGCGGCAGTGGCGCACCGCCTTCCACGTGAACGTGCTGGTTTATGCTGGCGTTGGTTCCCCTCTTCGAAAGGACTTCGCGTGCCGAAGGAGAACACTCTTGAACTTAGCGGCTGAACGGCTCATGAGCATTGCTTGCGCAATGCTGATCCTCCCGGTTTTGTGCTCTCCGGTTCAGGCGCAAACTTCGATCATGCTCGTCGCCACGGGTTCGAGCCTGCCAGAGCCGCTCTACCTGCTCTGGAATGAAGAGTATCACCGCGCACACGCCGAGACTCAGTTGCGCTATCTCCCCGAAGGAACGGGCGAGAGCGCCACGCGCATCCTGGCCGGTGCGGGTGATCTCGGCGGCGGCGACGCTCCCATCCCCGAGAAGCAACTGAAAGGCGCAGCGCATCCTGTGGTCGAGTTGCCCGCGGTTTTGATCGGGATCGCGATTGTGTACAACGTGCCGGGCGCGGCCAATCTGAGGCTCAGCGGGCCGGTGCTGGCAAATATTTTTTTGGGCAAGACGACGTCCTGGAATGATCCGGAGATCGCCAAACTAAACCCCGAGCTGCATCTGTCCGCCTTGCCCATCAAGGTGATCCACCGCACGGATGGCAAAGGCTCCAGTTACATATTTTCCGACTACCTGGCAAAAATCAGCGCGGACTTTCTGACAAAGGCAGGACGCAGCGTTTCGCCGAAGTGGCCGGCAGGCGTTGGAATCAACCGCACCGAGGATCTGCTGGACAAGGTACGTAAGACGCCGGGATCGATTGGCTACACCGAACTGAACTGGGCCGAGAAATCGGGACTGCCGATGGCGCATCTGCGCAATGCTGCCGGGGAATTCATCAAGCCGTCTGTGGCCTCGATTGCCGACGCAGCTTCCGCCCTTGCCGGTAAAATGACCGAGGACTTTCGTGTGTCGCTCGTGAATGCCCCTGGCAAGGCCAGCTATCCGATCGCCAGCTTCACGTGGCTCTATGTTCCTGAGCGCGCACAGGATCCCGCGCGAGGTCAGGCCGTCGCGGAGTATTTGAAATGGGTCTACAGCGCTGGCCAGGAACTCGCGCGAGAGCACGGGTACGCGCCTTTACCTCCGGCCGTGCTGGAGAAGGTGCGCGCCAAAGCCGCCATGGTGCGCTAGGCGGGCGCAACAGGTCACACGTTCAGGGATAGGGAGACGAGTCCCGGCAGGGGTGTCGCCGGAAGCGGTGCCATCTTCGATCGGTCGACGCGGTTGTAGAGCGTGTCGCGCTCGACCGGCTCGCGGCCGGCCGCGCGAATCAGCCGTTCGAGTTCCGCGCGCGGCGTGAACTCAGAGGTTTTTGCGCCGGCGTCGTGATAGATCTTTTCCTCCACAACAGTCCCGTCCAGATCGTTGGCGCCAAATCGTTGCGCGATTTGCGCGATGCTTGGCGTCAGCATGATCCAATAGGCTTTGATGTGATCAAAGTTGTCGAGCAGCAGCCGCGAAACCGCTATGTTGCGGAGATCGAGATAACCGGTGGTCTTCGGAATGTGCGAGAGCGCTGTATTATCCGGATGAAAAGCCAAAGGTATGAATGCAACGAAGCCGCGCGTTTGGTCTTGGAGTTCGCGGAGCTGGATCAGGTGATCAACGCGCTCTTCTTCCGTTTCCACATGGCCGTAAAGCATCGTTGCATTCGAATGCAGCCCGGCCTGATGCGCCTTGCGCGCGGTGCTAAGCCACATTTGTCCGCTGACCTTGTGATCGCAGATGATCCGCCGCACGCGAGGATGGAAGATTTCCGCGCCTCCGCCGGGGCAGGAATCCACCCCCGCTTCCTTCATCTTCCGCAGCGTTTCCTCGATCGAGAGCTTCGCGATGCGCGCGAAATAGTGCACCTCGACCATCGTGAACGCCTTCAGGTGCACGCCTGGACAGCGCTTTTTCAAACCCCTGATGAGCTCGAGAAAGTAGTCAAAGGGCAGGTCCGGGTGCAGGCCGCCGACGATGTGAAACTCGGTGGCGCCCTCGCGCACGCCCTGCTCCGCTCGCCGGTAAATCTCCTCGAGCGCGTAAGTGTACGCGCCGGGCGCATTCGGATCGCGGCCAAAGGCACACAGCTTGCAATGGGCGACACACACGTTCGTGGGATTGATGTGGCGGTTCACGTTGTAATAGGTGATGTTGCCGTGACGCTTTTCGCGGACGTGGTTCGCCAGCCAGCCGACACCCAGCAGGTCCGGCGAACGGTAAAGCGCGACGCCGTCTTCGGGTGAGAGACGTTCGCCCGCGAGCACTTTTTGCGCAATCGGCTTGAGCCGTTTGTCGGTGAGCGTCAATTCAGCCACGGTGCATCCACACACCTATTATTCCATGGTTTTTCCACTCTTTGCCGCAAAGCAGGAAATTTCGGGATGTTGCGAAACAGGCGCAACGTTCAAACCCGCCACACGGCAGCGGCAGCACCCCAACAAAGCAGAAACGCCATGCCGATGTAGCCGTTGACGGTGAAGAAGGCGGCGTCCAATTTGCTCAAATCGCTGCTTCTCACGAGCGAATGCTCGTAAGCGAGCAGCGCGGCGACGACTGCAATGCCAGCCCACGCGGGCCATGGCAAACCGAAAGAAAGAGCGAGCCAGCTCAATAGCGCAACCACGAGCAGGTGCATGGCGCGCGAAATCCACAGTGCAGTGGCGATTCCGAAGCGTTTGGGCACGGAATAGAGGCCCGCCTGCCGGTCGTAATCCACGTCCTGGCAGGCATAGAGCACGTCGAAGCCTCCCACCCACAACGTGACTGCCGCGCTCAGAATGAGAATGCGCGGGTCCAGGCCGCCGCTGATCGCGATCCACGCTGCCGCCGGCGAGATGCCGAGGGCAAAGCCCAGAAAAATGTGCGACCAATTGGTGAAACGCTTGGTGAATGAATAGAAGAAAAGTATGGCAAGCGCAACGGGCGCGAGCTTCAGCGCGAGCGGATTGAGCTCCCACGCCGCCACAAAAAAAATGGCAGCGGCTGCGAGCGTGAAAAACCAGGCAAAGCTCAAAGTCAACGCCCCAGTAACGAGCGCGCGCTGCCGGGTACGCGGGTTTTCGCGGTCGTAACGCAGGTCGACGATGCGGTTGACGGTCATGGCCGCGGAGCGCGCCGTCACCATCGCAACAATGATCCACGCGAATTGCCGGAGCGTTGGCCAAGCGTGAAGCGTCGCGCGCGCGGCTAGCAGCGCGCCCGTCAACGCAAACGGCAAAGCAAAGACGGAGTGCTCGAACTTAATCATTTCGAGCACAGTCCGGAGGCGGCCGCCCATTGCGACTACGCCTCCGCCTTCCGCGCCGCCCCGGCGCCTGTCCAGCGGTACATTTCCTCCTGCGGCAAGCCGATTTGCGCCAGCACGCGGCAGATGTATTGCGTGACCAGGTCATCGATCGTCTTTGGCTGATGATAAAAGGCGGGAACAGCGGGCATGATCACCGCGCCGGCTTGATGCGCTCGAAGCATATTTTCCAGATGAATGCGGTTGAAGGGTGTATCGCGCACACAGAGCACCAGTTTGCGATTTTCCTTCAGCATTACGTCGGCGGCGCGAGAGACCAAATCATCCGCGATGCCATTCGCAATGGCGCCGAGCGTGCCCATCGAGCAAGGCGCAACGATCATCGAATCCACGGCGCTACTTCCCGAAGCAATCGACGCTCCGACGTCCTTGTTCGGTAGCAGCTCGATTTTCGCCGGTGTTCGCCCCAGGAGGCGGCTCGGAAGCTGCTTCAGATCGCCCGAGTTGATGCCCAGTTCCTGGGAGAAGAGGCGCTGACCGGTTTCCGTGACCACGAGATGAATGCGCGTCACCCGAGGGTCACGATCGAGCAAGTCGAGCGCCTTCTGCGCCAGAATGGCGCCACTCGCTCCAGTCACACCCATAGTCACGATTTGTTTTTCGCTCGGCGACATGTTCGCGGTTAGCCACAGTGTCCCAGCGGCTTCCGGGCAAGTCAAGATTCCGCATAGCTCATGGGGGCGAATCGCGCGCGCGGCGTCGTATGCTAAACTTCGCGGCTCAAGTAACTTCGCGGCTCAAGTATGTTTTTGCGTGCCTGATGACGGAAAACGATGTGCGCAATTTGCTCGAGGCGGTTCGCTCCGGGAAACTCGGCCCGGAGGATGCGCTTACGCGCCTGAAACACCTGCCCTTTGAGGATTTGGGCTTCGCCAAAGTGGACCATCACCGCGCGCTGCGCCAGGGCTTTGCGGAAGTGGTCTTCGGGACAGGGAAAACTCCCCGCCAAGTAGCGGAAATCGTCCGCAGCATGTTGCGGAAAGAGGCCTCAACGCACAACATTCTCGTCACTCGGGCGGACGCCAAGATCGCGGGCGCAGTCAAGAGAGTTCATCGCGCCGCGCAGTTTCACGCGCTTTCAGGTGTCATCACGATTGAACGCGACCGCGAAGTCCGCGGCAAAGGATTGATCCTGGTGGTTTCCGCCGGCACCAGCGACATTCCCGTCGCGGAAGAAGCGCTCCTCACCGCGCGCATCATGGGGAACCGCGCCGAGCCGCTCTACGATGTGGGTGTTGCCGGCATTCACCGGCTGCTCGAGCACCGGCCCCTGCTCGCTGAGGCGCGCGTGGTCATCGTTGCAGCGGGCATGGAAGGCGCGCTGCCCAGCGTCGTCGGCGGATTGGTGGCCGCGCCGGTGATTGCCGTTCCCACCAGCGTTGGCTACGGAGCGAGCTTCGGAGGAGTCGCCGCGCTGCTCGGCATGCTGAATAGTTGCGCCTCCAACGTGACCGTTGTGAACATCAACAACGGCTTCGGCGCGGCATGCGTCGCCTCCTGCATCAATCGCGTTTAGGCCGGCGGCATTACGGTCTCAACAGGACCTTCATTGTGTCCGGGCGCTGAGCGAAGCGGATCGCTTGCCTCGCTTTCGCCAGCGGGAACACGCGCGTGATCAGCGGCGTTGGATCCACTTTGCCCGAGCGGAGCAGCGCAAGCGCTTTGGCAAAAGGGCCGCAACGCGAGCCGATGACCGTAAGTTCGTTCACGACGATGGGCCAGGTTTCAACGGACGCGGCGCCGTGAAAGGTGGACTTCAGCACCAGTGTCCCGCGCGGTTCATTCATCTTGAGCGCCAAGGCAAGTCCCGCGGGCGAGCCTGTCGCTTCGACGACCAGCGCGAAGGTCTTATCGACGCGGCGCAGGTCCCTGGCATCCCCGCGCACCCGCCGCGTGCGAATGCCTGCTTTTCGGGCCAACACAAGCTTCTCTTCGTGCTTCCCGTACATGGTGATGCGCGGAAGAACCGTGCGCAAAACAAGAGCGATGAGCTGCGCCAGCTTGCCGTCTCCGAGAATGGCGGCGTCGCGAAACCTTCTCACATCGACTTGCTCCAGGATCTCGCAAGCTGCGGCCAGCGGCTCGGCGAAGACGGCCTGTTCGTCGCTCACCGAATCCGGAACCAAGTGCAGATTCTCGATTGGCAGTGCGAGATACTCGGCAAACGCGCCGTCATGCGCCACGATGCCAAGAACGGTTCGCCGCGCACAGTGTGTGCGTTGTGCGCGCAGACAAAACTTGCACCAGGGCTTGAAACGGTAGGCTGAGCAACTGACATTGATTTCGCCGCACACGCGCCTGCCGAGCCATTTTGTCCGCGCCTCGGACGAGCCGCGGATCTCTTCGACGTCACCCACAAATTCGTGTCCGGGCACACCACGGAACGCATGATAGCCGCGCAGGATTTCCACGTCCGTATTGCAGATGCCCGCCAGGCGGACTCGCACCAGCGCCCAGCCCGCGCGAACCACTGGCAGTGGTTTCGATCGCGGCCTCAGCGTTCCGTTGACAGCCTGAAACGTCAGCACGCCCTGATTGTACTGGTTCTCAGTGCATATAGCCCGCGCCGATGAAGTCGTCCACATCCTTGTGCAGCTTGTGATGCTGCTGTTCGTCGATGTACATCATGTGGCCGGCCTCGTAATAGGCAAAGCTGATGTTCTTGCGCACGGAAGGCTCGAGCTTCATGTGCGATACGGTTTGCTCGATGCCGTTGAAGGGCGTGGCGACGTCATAGTAGCCGCAGAGAACAAGCACCTTAAGGTAGGTCTGTTGCGTCATGGCGGCGCGCAGCACTTCCGCCACCTCCGTATTACCGGTTTGATCCCATGGGCGGACGTTGGCGCTCACCGTGTAGTACTGATCGCTGTCCCACTTCAGCTCGCGGCGCGTGTAGTCGTGGAACGTAGCTACAAAGGCGCCCTCGTAGGATGCTTCGCTTGGATCGTACTCCACGCGCTCTCCAGCCGCATCTGCGTCCATCCCTTCAAATCGCGAATCAAGCCGGCCGATGGTCTTGCGCTTGTCGCGTTCAAGCTCCTTGAACCAACGGAACGGGCTAATGCGCAGATCCGTCTCTTCGATGTACTTTGGCGAGAGTCCGGTGAAGCGGGCGATCTCCGCTACGATTTTCTGGTGCTCGGCCGGCGTAAGCTCGTCTCCTTTTTCGAGTGCCTGAGCGTAGTCGCCGTGGGCAAACTCGCGCGCTTTCTCCGCGACTTGGTCGATCGTCAGACTCTGCAGGTCCTGCGGCAAGAGGTGGTGGTACCACGCCGTCGTCGTATAGGTGGGCAAGAAGAAAATCGAGCGATCGTCCGTGCCCCAGCTCGAAAATGCCACCGAGGAAAGCAGCACGATGCCGCTCAAATAAATTTGATGGCGTTCCTGCAGGACTCCCGCGAGTTCAGCCGAGCGCGTAGTGCCATAGCTTTCGCCAATCAAAAATTTCGGCGAGGCCCATCGTTCATTGCGTGTGATGTATTGATAGATGAAATCAGCGAACCAGTTCGCATCGGCGATGATTCCGTGAAACTGATTCGGATTCTCCCCGGGCGCGGGCCGGCTGTAACCGGTCGAGATGGCGTCGATAAAGACCAGGTCCGTCGCATCCAGGAAAGAATCCTCGTTATCGACCACGGAATACGGCGCGGGCATTCCGTGACCATCGGGGGTCAGCACAACGCGCCGCGGCCCCATTCCCATATGCGTGAAAAGCGACGCGGAACCCGGTCCGCCGTTGTAAACGAAGGAAACAGGGCGCTTGCTGATGTCCGTCACCCCGTCCTTCGTGTAGGCGACATAGAACATTGTCGCTTTCACGGTGCCGTCGTCCGCCTTGATGTTGTAGGTCGCGGCGGTCGCCGTGTATTTGATTTCCTGGCCGCCAATTCGCGCGGTGTGATGCGTCACTGATGATTTTTCTTCCGGAGCTGGCGGCTTCTGGCCCTGTTTGCTCTTATCGGCTTCCGATTCGCGCTGCTCACCTGGCGCCTGCGCGCGCTGGCGGAAAAATTGCGGCGGTTGCTGAGCCTGCGGGACCGTTTGATGCGACTCACGCGTAGGATTTCCTTGCGCCGCGGTACCGCACGCGGCGAGCAGTAAACCGATTATACCGGCCACACACCGATTCTGACTCATGCCACACCCCTCCTCGGGCTTGTACAACAAATGTCGGGCAACGTCGAATGCGACGATTCGCGAAATCCGTCCCACTCCGCGAACCCGATGGGTTGGACGGAAGAAAGCTGGATGGCGTTACAACCAAGGGCGGGAAAAAAGCGGTCGCCTCAGAAGGCGTCCCATGAAATGCTTGCGCACCGAGCGCCATAAGAAGCGACGCGGGCTTGGCAGAAAGGATATCGGAATTCCTTCCGCGGGCGCGTGGTTCGTTCTCAACAATCAATCAAACGCGCCGGATCTATGCCTGTTATGGCGTTCTCCCAGGAGTTTGCGAACGAAGCGCCGCGGCCAAACTCTTCGCCAGTGTACAATCCTGCTCGGGCAAAACGGTGCGAAGATCAAGGATCAGATGGCCCTTCTCGACCCGGGCGATAACGGCAACTCCCGTGGGACCACGGCGCAGGCGCTTCTCGAGTTCTGCGGCCGAGTGAGCGCCGCTCGAAATGCGAATCAACTTCGTGGGGAGAGTCTGCGACGGCGTCGAGCCGCCGCCAACCAGTGATTCGCCGTCCGCGATTTCGACTGTGACTTCGTTCGGGGGAAGTTCCGGCCGCAGCCCGCGCAGAAGGTCCTCTGCGCGGCGTCCGATTTGCTCCACCGTCAGGCGGATCATCCGCAGGGCCGGAATTTCGTCGTAAGCGGCGCGGAGGTAGGCCCCAAGCGTGACTTCCAGCGCCGCAATGGTCAGCTTGTCCACTCGAAGCGCCCGGAAGAGCGGATGGCGGCGGATGCGCGTGATCAATTCCTTCTTGCCGGCAATGATTCCCGCTTGCGGACCGCCGAGCAGCTTGTCTCCGCTGAAAGTAACAACGCTCACCCCGGCGTCGATGCTCTCGCGAACCGTAGGCTCGGCCACCCCGTTCGCGCTCAAATCAAGCAAGCAGCCTGAACCGAGGTCCTCCATGAGCGGAATGCCGGACCGACGACTCAGCTCGACCAAATCTTGGAGCGCCGGCTTGTCAGTGAAGCCCGTAATCCTGAAGTTCGAAGGGTGCACGCGCAGAAGGAGCCGCGTGTTTGCGCTAAGGGCATTTTCGTAGTCGGCCAGGCGGGTGCGATTTGTCGTTCCTATCTCCCGCAGCGTGGCTCCGCTCTGCGCCATGATTTCCGGAATCCGGAAGCCATCGCCAATTTCGATCAGCTCGCCGCGCGAAACGAGTACCTCTCCGCCTTTGGCGAGAGCCGCCAGAACCAGTAGCACAGCGGCGGCACAGTTATTGACCACCACTGCGGCCTGAGCCCCTGTCAGCCGCTCCAGTGCTTGCGCCGTGTGTACATCACGTTTCCCTCGCGCGCCCGCCTCCAGGTCATATTCGAGATTGCTGTAGCCAACCGCCGCCCGCCCGATTTCCTCAGCTGCCTCGGCGCACAATGGGGCACGGCCGAGGTTCGTGTGCAGAATGACCCCGGTGGCATTGATCACCGGCCAGAGCGACCTGGCCAGCAGCCGCTCAACGCGCTCGGCAATGAGTTCTTCAATGGACGAGCTGCCCAGCGCCACGGCAGCAGAAACCATCTCGCCGGCAATACGCGCTCGCAAGTCCGCCAGCGCCGCACGCGTTACCTCCAGCAGGATTCCTCGCTCGATCTTCCCCGCCAACGCAGACAGCCGCGGCTGCGCCAGCAATTCGTCCACGGATGGAATCTGCCGTAACAAATCGGCCTGCTGCGCGGAAACCATGCGTCTGGGATGGGAAGACATAGCGCCATTTCAGCACATCGAGGGGAGCCTAGGAAAGAGAAGTCCGCCGAAACCGCGCCGAGGCTGCTGGCCAAAAGTACAGGTGCAGACGAGTCGCGAGCCGTTGCGCTTCCGTATCCACCCTCCCGCATCCAATTGACGCCACCCTCAGGTACTCCTAGCATTATCGAAAGGGATTGTCCCCGCAAAATGGCTACGATTGACGAAGAGCTAAGCGCCCTCGAGCGCGACATCCGCCAGCTGAAAATCGAATACGACCAGTTCTTCGGCGGCGGCCGCAAGCGTCCGCCTTCCGAAATCGAGTGGCGCATCGAGCTGGTCATAAAAAAATACGGCGAGCGCGGCGGCGAAATGAAGTTCAATCAGCGCTTCCGGTTCACCAACCTCAGCCAAACCTACGCCAAATACAAGGATATTTTCCGGAAACGCATGAAGCAGAGAGAGGAAGGCGCGGTCCAGCGGCATTTTGGCGCCGCGGCAAAAGCCATCGAAGCGGAGCGCGCCAAGGCGCATGCCGAGGCCAGCGGCAGAGCGGCCGGGAGCGGCGCGTTTCGCATGACTTGTTCCGAACCGGAGCGCGAGCAGGACAAAGTCGAGCAGCTGTATACCGCATTCCTTAGCGCCAAAAAACAAGCTGGAGAGGAGACGGCCAGACTCTCTCGTGAGAATTTCAACGAATTCGTCAAGAAGAAGACGCGCGATCTGCAGAAGCAGAAAAATTGCCGCGATGTCGAATATGTGGTCGAAGTTGTCGACGGCCAGGTTAAGCTAAAGGCTCTGGTCAAAGCCTGAAGCGCTTCGCTCTCCGGCGCGACCGTCCAGTTCACCCGAGTCTGCTTTGCCGTTGCACTCCCCGCGTTTACACTGGTGTGTTTCGCGAATGCGGGAGGGACGGACATGGCGGTCGAGCGAGCGCTGATCAGCGTCTTTGATAAATCAGGAATCGTTGAATTTGCCAAGCGGCTCGCCGCGCGAAAAATCGAAATCCTCTCGACCGGCGGAACCGCGAAGTTGCTGCGCGAAGCCGGCATCTCCGTGCAGGATATTTCCGCATTCACCGGCTCGCCGGAAATGCTCGGCGGGCGGGTCAAGACTTTGCATCCCAGGGTGCATGGCGGACTCCTCTACCGCCGCAAGCATCCGAGCGATCAGAAAGAAGCCGCGCAGCACGGCATCCTCCCCATCGACTTGGTCGTCGTGAATCTCTATCCCTTCGAGGCGACCGCAGCCAAGGCCGGGCTCACTCCAGGAGAACTCATCGAAAACATCGACATCGGCGGTCCCACGATGCTGCGCTCCGCCGCCAAAAACTTTGAGAGCGTTACTGTCCTTTGCGATCCGGAAGACTACGCCCGCGTCGCCGGAGAGATCGAACTCTCAGGCGATACGACGCTGGCCACCCGCCTCGAACTCGCCCGCAAAGTCTTCGCCGCCACCTCCCGCTACGACGGAATGATCACGATGGAGCTGGAACGCCTGTCCGCATCCGGGAGTGATCAAATCCGCCTCGCTTCCAAGCCGCGCTTGCCCGAGCGCTTCCACATCGCTCTGCGCCGCCAGCAGGAATTGCGTTACGGTGAAAATCCGCACCAGGCCGCGGCCCTTTACGTCCCCGGCAACGCGCCAGGCGGTCTGGCAGGCGCAAATCAGCTGCAAGGAAAAGACCTTTCCTACAATAATCTGGTCGACCTGGAAGCGGCGCGCAGTCTCGCGGCTGAATTCACGGAACCTGCCGCCGTAATCATCAAGCACAACAACCCCTGCGGCGCCGCCGTGCAAAAGACACTCCGTGAGGCGTACCTCAAGGCGCTCGCCAGCGATCCCGTTTCCGCCTACGGTGGTGTGCTCGCCTTTAACAAGGCGGTCGATCCGGCGACCGCCGAGGAAGTGGCGAAGCTATTTGTTGAATGCATCGCCGCGCCCGGCTTTGACGAAAAAGCAAAGGCTATCTTCGCCGCGAAGAAAAATCTCCGCCTGCTCGAGCTTCCGCCCGATGGTTTGCAGCCCGAACGCGAGCTGCAACTCAAACGCATTCTCGGCGGTGTTCTCGTCCAGGAGCCGGACCTTGGCGAATTGAGCGATCAGGACCTGAGAACCGTTACCAAGCGTGTTCCCACCGCCGACGAAATGCTTACGCTGCGCTTTGCCTGGAAAGTTGCGAAGCACGTCAAGTCCAATGCCATCGTTTTCGCCAAGGATGGAGCCACCATCGGTGTCGGCGCCGGCCAGATGAGCCGCGTCGATTCCGTCAAAATTGCCGTCATGAAAGCGCAATCATCCCTTGCCGGCAGCGTGGTCGCCTCCGACGCCTTCTTCCCGTTCCCGGACGGCGTCGAGGAAGCCGCCAACGCCGGCGCCACCGCCTTCATACAACCCGGCGGCTCGGTGCGCGATGCGGACGTCATCGCCGCCGCCGACCGGCTCGGCCTCGCCATGGTTTTCACCGGAATGCGCCATTTCCTGCATTGAGATGAGAGGCGCGCGCTACGGCCTTGCCGCGGGGCAGGCTCTGGCTTATTGCCGGAAGCGAAGCGTGAAGAGCGCCTGTGCTACTGTGATACCGTTGGAACGCGCAAGAGGAGACGACCATGGAAGAGCAGCGCCCGGTGCCGGGACAGGTCCAAATCAAGGCCGATGAGAAGGAACTGCAGGGCGTATACAGCAACCTAGTGATGATTCACCACAACCTCGAAGAATTCACCCTAAACTTCATTTACATTTTCCCGAATGGCGCACAGGGAAAACTCATGGGCAGCATGATCGTCAGCCCGGGCCACGCCAAGCGCATCTGGCGCGCACTCGGCGAAAACATCGCGCGTTACGAAGCACAGTTTGGCGCCATCAAGGAATCGCCCGAAGGCAGCGCGCCAGCGCCCAACGTCGGATTCGTGCAGTAGTTTTCGCGCTGGAATAGGGCGAAAGCTGTGAAGGGCTCGCCGGCGAAGGCGCCCCACACACCCGCAGCAGCGCGTAATGGGGGAGTCCCAGATGGGCGCGGTGGGCGCTCGCATGTTGGAATTTGTTAGTTGTCTCATGGGCCCGTAGCTCAAAGTCTGTTGTTGATTCTGCGTTGCTTAGGCCCATTTTCAGGCCCTTCCAAACCGGCGTGGACAGGCTCCTTACTTGGTCCAAGATTATTTCCCCCCAGAGCCGTCCCTTCGTCGATGGTTAAGCCTTTCCTCATCGCCCGCCTCCGGTCTCCACTACCACCTTCCGAACGGCGAAACCCATCCTGATTTTCAGGAGTTGCGTGGTTTGCGGCTAGGGGCGCGAGATGCGGCCTCTCCTTGCCCCGCACTGGCCTCCCCAGAATCGTCCCCGCGCTCGCTCAGGGCCGGCAGCGCCTGGAATCTCTCCGGTGCCTTCCACTGATCGCCGGCGTACACGATATTCTGCGACGAAGCGATGGACGACCCGGACTCCTCGATCGCGGCAGTGATGCGCAGCAGCAGATTCTCTTGTGCCTCCAGGAACGCGTTGTAGTCGCGTTCGAGAATGTACGCGTAGATCTCCACTTCAAACGCGAAATCGGCGAACCGCAGCAGGCGCACGCGGGCGCTCGAGGCTTCGATCTTCGGATCGCTCTTCACCATTTCCCGCATACGCTCCAGCAGGAAATTCACGTGCTGCGGCGAAAGGTCGTACCGGAGCCTGACAATTTGCTTCGAAAGAATCTTGTCGCGCCACCGGAAATTCTCGAGCGTCGCGGTCGCAACAGTCCCGTTCGGTATCGAGACCAGCGTGCGGTCCGGAGTACGTATCTTCGTCGAGCGCAGGCCGATATCCTCCACTACCCCGGTCTGATCGCCAATCTTGCAAACGTCTCCGATCTGCAGGGCTCGGTCGGAAAGAATGGAGATGCCGCCAAGCAGGTTCTCGAACGTCTTTTGCGCTCCGAGCCCGACCGCCAGACCGCCGATACCCAGACCAGCCAGCGCGGCCGTCACGTTCACACCTACCGTCTGCAGCGCCACAAGCACCAGGAAAATCAGAATGACTACGTTCACGATCCGCCGGGCCAGCGAAATCAGCGATCGCTCCGCATAACGCCCCCGGGACACCAGGCGATCCGTTATTGCGCGCGCAAGGACGCGAGTCACTCGCGTCGCGGCCCAGAAGAGCGCCACGATCAGCAGGACCAGCACCACCCGCCGGTAATACTGCCGGTACAGCAGCGACGCTCCGATAAAAATGACCGCTGTGTAGTGAAATAACAGCGCCAGCAGCAGCGTCCCGGGCCCGAACCCCGACCCCTCCGCCTCCGGTAGCCGGGCCAGGCCTCGCGAGCGCCGGTACCCTTTCACAATCTGCCGCCCAATCCACGCGAAAAGCCAGCCAAGCCCGAGAGCAACCGGAATCGCAATCAAAATCGCGAGCCATTGCCAGAGCGGCATGGCGAGGAAGCGGTCCCTTACCAGAAACTTGGGAAACGTCTGTTCAATTTGCGGGTATTGGAGGGAGTAGTAGACGACCGGGACCTGCTCGAGCGTCTGCCGCGAAATGTACCAGAGGTCGTCGCCGCGCGCATCTTCCTGCCGCACCAGCAGCAGTTGAAACGTCTGCGGGTCGCCACGAAAACCGGAAATCTTCTCTTCATCGGGAGGCAGGCCGTCGTCCAGCCGGCCCTGCGGGTCGTTACTGACGGAATCGAGAAAAGGAGCGAATTTTTGGTTGAGGATCGCCAGCAACTGCTGGGCGAGTTCTTCGTCCTGGTCCTCCGACGTGTGTCGCCGCCCGCGTGCGGGTTGAAAATATTCGACGGCTACGGCATTCCGCTGATCCTGCGCCGCGCGCAGGAATCCCACGATCGTGCCGCGCGGACTGTTCCGTCCTAAGGGGTCCTGCGGAACGTCCGCCGCCGGCTTTTTCTCCGCTTGCCCGTTCAGCAGCGACGCGACCTGGCCGTGAACCGGCGCTGCGAACGCAACTGCCAGCACACCGAGGAACAAAATGAATTTGGTTTTCGCGGCCAGCCGCGGCATGAAATCACCTTGGGCAACCTACGAATATCCATTCTACTAGGCGCGGGCGAAGGCGCCAGCCGCGAACTTGCGCAACCGCAAGCTCACAAGCCGAAGCGCTCTCCGTGCAGCCGCAGCAGATACTGGTCCGTCATGCCGGCGATGTAATCGCAAACCACAACGTGGCGTGGATATTCCGCGGTCATTTCTTCGTAGGACGAAGGCATGGACCCGGGAGTTGCCAGGTATTCCCGGAAGAGTTCTTCCAGGCAGCTTATCGAGCGGTCGCGGTCCTCGGTAATGGCTTCGTGATTGTAGATGCGTGCAGATAGAAACCGCTTCAGCTCGGCATTGCCTTTGGCTGCTTCCTCGCTGAAGCCCGCCAGCCGCTCCGGGGCGCGGCGAACATCCTCCGCGTTTGTAACACCGGCATTGCCAAGGCGCATGCGAGTGGATGCGATGAGGTCCGTTACCAGGAAATTGAGGACACGCTTCAGTGCCTCATTGAATTTCAGTTTGGCCCGTCCTCCAGGATAGGACTCGTCCACCGCGCGATAGCTTTCCCGAAACAGGGAAACTTCGTCCAGCAG
The DNA here is from genome assembly GCA_035652855.1 of Candidatus Acidiferrum sp. GTDB lineage: Bacteria > Acidobacteriota > Terriglobia > Acidiferrales > UBA7541 > Acidiferrum. Next base: position 3,083 of record DASRCZ010000024.1, on the reverse strand, counting down.
CGCGCCGAAATCGAGAAGTTCCGCCTCCCTGGCGTCATCCAGGTCCGCGATGTTGTAGGCGATCTCGTCCACCCAGTCGATGATCTGCGCTTCCAACGGGGGACGGAGGTCAAGCAGGTATTCGCCAAGCTGCGGAACCTCGGAAGGCGCGTAGTCCCGGGAGTGTTTGATTATGCCCTCGCGAACCTCGAATGTAAGATTCAGACCCGGAAAATCGAGATAGCGGTGCTCGAAATGCTCCACGATGCGCAGCGCGTGAAGATTGTGGTTGAAACCCGCGCCGTGAACGCGCATCAGTTCATCGAGCTTCCGTTCACCGGCGTGCCCGAAGGGCGGATGCCCGATGTCGTGGACCAGAGCCAGGGCTTCGGCAAGCTCCGTGTTTCCTCCCAGGGCACCCGCCACGGTTCGCGCGATCTGTGCCACTTCCAGCGTATGCGTCAGGCGATTGCGGAAGTGATCGGAGTAGCGCGTTGTGAAGACTTGCGTTTTCGCTTCAAGCCGCCGAAAGGCGCGCGAATGGATGATCCGGTCGCGATCGCGCGCGTATTCGCTGCGATACGGGTGCTTCGCTTCCGCGTACCGGCGCCCCCGCGAGATCTCGGGGCGCATGGCCCAGCACGCGCGTGGAGCAGATGCTTCGATGAGCGGACTCCATCTTCCGCGCGGCCCGGGCGGAAACTGCTCGTTATCGCTTCCTGGCGACACGCAACCGAAACCGCCGGCAATGCCGCCGCTGCTAGGACTTGGGTGCGATCGAGTCGAGACCGCGATCCGCCGCCTCGGAAATCGTGCTGTCGGGAAATTCCTTTTTGATCTGCTGATAAACGGAAGCGGCCTCTTGGGGCTTCGTCTGGCGCAGCGCGCCGGCTAGCTCCAAGAGAGATGTAGCGCGTGGAACCAGCACCGTCGGCCTTTCCGAAAGGTCCCTCAAGATCTTTGCGGCCTCATCCGCCTTTCCGGTGCGCTCGTAAATGACCGCCATCTGAAATTGTGCCAGCGAGGCGATTTCCTTGTTGCTGCTATCCGCTATTCTCTTCAATTCCTCAATCGCTTGATTCTGCCGGTCGAGGTCTTCCAGGCAAAGCGCGCTGTAGTAGCGCGCCATTTGGCCGTAGTAGTTACCCGCGTATCGCGCCGCGACTTCGGCGAATTGTTGCTGCGCGGCAATGCTGCGCGCCGCCTCGTCGGGAAATACCTTCTCGGCAGGGTCCGAAGGGTCGGGTGCGTTCCCAATCCGCGCGGTGTACACCTTCATCGCGGAATCAAAAGCCGCCGAGGCATGCACGTTCTGCCGGTCGTGGTAGATCGACCACCCGCTGTAGCTGGCGACTCCCACCAGAATCACCACCAGCACCGCCAGCGTGATTTGGCTGTGCGACCACACGGCTTCCGCGCCATGGGTGATCGCTTCTTTGACTCTGTCCTGCTTCAGTTCCCGGCGAGAAATATGTTCGGCCACGCCTGCTCCCTCTTCGCTTCGGAAACCTTCATGATAGCACAGGCGACTTGCCGAGTTGCCCAGAGAGGCCGGACAAACACTTTTGCGGACAAACCTCTTGCACTGGACCCGCGAATGAGTAAGATGCGTACCGCTGCCGGTACTGCCCGGGTGGACACATGGACATTAAGGAACTGGCTTTTGCGGGGCGGTCCCTGCGAAAAAGCCCTGTATTCGCCTTAACGGCGGCGCTCACGATTGCTCTCGGCATCGGCGCCAGCACAGCCATTTTTAGCGTCATGAACGCGGTTCTCCTCCGGCCGCTCCCTTACCGCGACCCCGGCCAACTCGTCATTCCCTGCGCCGAAATGCAAGTGCGGAATGTCAGGGACTTCCCCTATTCCAACGCCGACTTCATCGATTTGAAAGAAGGCACCAGGAATGTCTTCGAGGACATGGCGGGCGTATTTACCTTTCGCAATTTGATGCCGGCCGCCGATGGCACTCCCGAACAAGTGCACGTGGCCCTGGTCACCACAAATTTCTTTCGCATGATGGGAGCCAAGATTGAGCTGGGGAGAGACTTCAGCGAGAGCGACGGCATCCCGCAGGCCGCGCCGCCCCCAGCGGGCGCTCAAGCGCAGGGTGGCCCTGTCCCGGCGAATTTGCCAACTGTCGCCATTCTCAGCCACGAGTATTTTCAGCGCCGGTACGGGGGCAATACCTCGATCATCGGTCAAGTGATCTCCACGGCCGGGCCGGTCAAGCCGCAGGTCGTGGGCGTTCTTGCTCCACATTTCGAGCTTTATTTCCCCCCCACCGCGAACATGGATGTCGCGCCGGATATCTGGCTGGCCGACCGTCTGAGCTATGACGCCGGCCAGCGAAACACGGTGACCATACGCGCCGTTGCCCGGCTGAAAAAAGGCGTGCCCCTGGAACGCGCACAAGCGGCGGCCGATATCGTTACCGCGGAAGCGCGAAAAAACTTCTTGATCGAGCGAACCGCCGGCTATGCCATACGCATTATTCCCATGCGCCGCAACCTGGTTTCAGAAGTTCGCCCGGCGATTCTGGCCTTAATGGGAGCTGTGATTTTTCTGCTGCTGATTGCCTGCGCCAACGTCGCAAACCTCTTGCTCGTGCGCGCTTCGCTTCGCGAGCGCGAACTCGCCGTGCGGGCGGCCATGGGGGCAAGTTGGTGGCATCTCGCTCGCCAGTTGCTGACGGAAGCGTTCTTGTTGGCGGGCCTCGGTTCGCTCATGGGCGTTGGCTTGGCTTGGGCCGGCATTCGCGAATTGCTCGCGATCGCGCCGGCGAATTTGCCGCGCATGGAGACCATTCGGATCGATTCGACCGTCTTGCTCTTCACGCTGATCGCGGGAATCGTCGCTGGCGCGATTTTCGGTCTCGCCTCCGCCTGGCGCGCCGCGCGGCCCAACGTCATGGATGTGCTGCGCGGCAGCGGCCGCAACGAAGGCTTGGCGAGCGGCGGCTTGCTGCGAAAACTCGTGGTCGTCGCCGAAGTCGCGCTTTCCTTTGTGCTCCTGATCGGCTCCGGACTCATGTTCCGCAGCTTCCTCGAACTCCAGCAAATCAAGCCGGGCTTCGATGCCCGCCAACTCCTCGTCTTCCAGTTGCT
>DASRCZ010000023.1:0-2079 GCA_035652855.1 Candidatus Acidiferrum sp. | reverse complement strand
AAATGCGGCGCATCACTTCCACCACCATGTGCACGCTCTCTGCATCATTCCAGCCCTTGAGGGGAATGCTTTGGAGCATGTTGAGCGCTTCGATTACGGCGACACCGCCGGAGCTGGGCGGGGGCGAAGTAACCACTTCCCATGCGTGGCCATCGCTTTGATATTTCGCGCGCAAGACTTCGCGAACTTTTGGCTGGTAGCTGGCGAGGTCGTCCAAGGTAATCAGGCCGCCGAGGCGCGACATGTCGCTGGCGATGCGATGTGCTGTCTCGCCGCGATAGAAATCCGCCGAGCCAAATCTCGCGATGCGCTTCAGAGTTGCCGCGAGCTCCGGCTGGCGGAGAGTGTCGCCGGGACGAAGGAGCCGGCCGTCGTTCAGGAAAATTCGCCGGCTCTCGGAAAACCGTTGCAGTTCGGGGCGCTCCGCGGAAAGCTGGCGGGCCAGTTTCTCGCTCACCGGAAAACCATCCTCGGCCAGACGGATGGCAGGCTGGAGGACATCGGCAAGGCTCATGGTGCCATAGGTCTTCAGCGCCAATTCGAGCCCGGCGACTGTTCCCGGCACCGCCACCGCGCGCAAGCCAATCACTGAGGCTTCGGTGTCCAGTTTGCCGTCCGGCCGGATGTACATGTCGCGAGTCGCCTTGCCTGGTGCGACTTCGCGGTAATCGAAAAAGCTGGAGCGTCCGTCGGCAAGCCGCACCAACATGAAGCCGCCGCCACCGATGTTCCCCGCAGCCGGCTCGACCACCGCGAGAGCGAATGCCGTTGCAACAGCGGCATCGATGGCGTTACCGCCGCGTTTCAGGATCTCGACCCCGGCTTGCGAGCCGAGCGCTTCATCCGTGGCGACCATGCCGTGAGCCGCGCGAACCGGCTCGGTGGGCCAGCCATTGGGATTCGCGGTGTCGCCCCGGTATTCAGAAGCGGCTTGCGCGTGAACGCCGAAGGAAAAAGCGAGTGAAACCGCGAAAGCAAGGAAGGCGGGCAAAAGGCGGAACGATCGAATCATGGCGACTGACATTACTGAGATTCGCGCCGTGGCGTCAAGGCGGCGAGCGGCGGCTAAACTCACCGAAACAGCCCCTCGCCAGGAAGCCCGAAGATGAATGCCGTTAAGCTTCCGGCAAGAATTCAACTGTCGCGGGTGCGGGCAGCAGGCCCGCTTCGGTGCCGCGGCGAATCAGTTCGCTGACAGCTCTTTTGCCGCGTTCGCCGTAGCCGAGGGTCCATTGATTCACGTACATGCCGACGAACTTATCGGCCATCTCGGTTTCCATATCGCGGGCAAACTGCATCGCGTACTTCAGAGCGTCATCGCGGTGTTCGAGGCCGTATTCCACGCTCTCGCGGATGGTCCGCGCGATTTCGCGGCCGATCTCGGCACCCAAAGCCCGGCGCACGGCGTTTCCACCAAGTGGCAGCGGCAGGGCTGTTTGCTCCTGCCACCAAATGCCGAGGTCGATGACCTTGTACATGCCGAGCTGCGGGAAAATCAACTGGCCTTCGTGGATCAAGAGGCCGGCTTCGACGACTTCGTTTTTCACTGCGTCCAGAATTTTGTCGAAGGGCATGACGACAGTTTCGAAGTTCGACTCGAAGAGTTTCAGAGTCAGATAGGCCGTGGTTTTGAGGCCGGGGACGGCGATTCTTCGTCCCACAAGCTCTTCTTTTTTCATGGGTTTAGCAGAGACGACGATGGGGCCATAGCCTTCGCCAAAGCTGGCTCCGCAATCGAGCAGGACGTATTTGTCGCGGAGCTCCGGATAGGCGGCGAAGCTGATGGCAGTGACATCGTAGGTTTCTTTCTGGGCCGCCTCGTTGAGCGTTTGGATGTCCGAAAGGACGTGCGTGTAGCGGTAGCCAGGGGTGGCCAGCTTGTGAGTGGCCAGGGCATAGAACATGAAAGCATCGTCTGAGTCGGGCGAATGCGCCAGCTTGATTTCGACGACGTCTTTCTCGGTTTTCGGGGCTGCCTGGATTCCGGACATGTGCCTGCCTGCAAGCCAGCCTGGATTCGAGGACACGCGCGCACCGATGCACGATCGGGACTTGGAAAAGAGAACGCGCGAGGGCGTG
>DASRCZ010000022.1:0-18818 GCA_035652855.1 Candidatus Acidiferrum sp. | reverse complement strand
ATCGGGCGCGGGCCCCTCCTTCGGCGCCTTGCGGCTTTCATCCTTGCGGATCTTATGCGGAATTAGCCCCGGTTTCCCGGGGTTATTCCCCACCAAAGGGCAGGTTACCCACGTGTTACGCACCCGTGCGCCGTGCGCCATACCGTATTGCTACGGCACGCGCACTCGACTTGCATGTGTTAAGCACGCCGCCAGCGTTCGTTCTGAGCCAGGATCAAACTCTCGTTTGAAACCTGTCGCTTGGACCCGCCTGCAGCGGGCAAAAATGAACTGCCCCAGCAGGCGTAAAAAAAACCCCGGTTTGCACCGAGGCCAGCCTGTCCAAGCAAATTGTTGATCGCTCGATTTACTCAATCCATTCAGTCTCGAAGAACTGAATGGCTTCGAACGGATTCTGGCACATCGTATCGATTGTCAAAGAGCGAGGCCCCCCTGTCCAGCAGAAAGGCTATCCACAACCACGTAAGTATGCCCGCTGTGCCAGCGGATGTCAACAGGGGATTTCAAATTTCCACAAGCGTTCACAGAGAGAACTTCGCACCATGGTGCATGCGAAATCGGGCTTACGAGCTTGCTCCCGGCGCGGGCGGACCTGGGGCAAGCGGCGCAGGACCTGGAATCGCGCCTGGCAAGTGGCACAGTCCGGCGGATTTCCGCTGGACACGTCCACTTCGGAGGCTTTAGCCTTGCCGGTTTGCGGTTTGCGCTTCACGCTACAAGGCACGAATGAAAATTCTTCGGCTCTCTGCGTTGCTCCTGATGCCCTTGTCGTCGTTCGGGGCACAACGGACCGATGCACAGGTACTCGCATCATCTGGCGTGGACCAAACCGCCATCGTCAACGCTTTGGCCACCGGCCTTCTCAGTCCAGCCGACGGCCCGGCAGGCCAAGCGTTCGGTTCGGCCCATATCTTGATCAAGCGCAAGGCCGACGACATTGCACCAAATCCACAAGCCAGCGACAAGAGCCGGGCCGGACACCGCGAACAGGCGGGCGCCGATCCGGTGAAGGCCGTCCGCGCAGCCGCACCGCAGGCTCATCGTTTCTGGGATAAGCCGAATGACTGGCTTTTTGCGGGAGTTGCCGCGTCGCGAACGCTGGATTATTTTTCGACGCTAAACATGCGGCAGCGCGGCCGCCAGGAGATTCTGCTGACCAACGACTTAGTGGATAACCATGCGGCATTCGCCGCAGTGGAGGCGGCGGGAACGGGCGCTTCCATGGCGGCTTCTTACCTATTTCACCGGTATCGTCATCACGCGCTGGAGCGGTGGACGTCTTACATACACATCGGTTTGGCAACTAGCGGCGCGGTGCGCAATTATTGCCTGAAGACAGCGCACGGCGGCCCAGTGGCTCCCCATCCGTAGCTGGCGGAAACCAAAATCGAGGCCACGCGTGCGACACGCCATCGCGTGCTTGCGTGAACCCGGGGCCTGCCGCATACTCCCAGCACCAGAACGGCGGTCGCGAGGGATTTTGTGCGAGCTGGTCCCATTAGATCGAGGTTGTGGTATGGCGCGGGCTTGCTGGCCTTGATAGCCATTGTTTGCACGTGCGGACTCGCCGAAGGCAATGGCGCACGGAGGGCATCGCAAAACACAACCGGAACTTCTGTCAGCGCCTCCCAAAATTCCGGGAAAACTCCCGCCGCAGCGAGCACGGAGGAACGTGCATCGGCCGGCCGCTACGTGCTCTCGCCCGAGCGCGCTCGACGGGCGCGCCAGTATTCGCGAACGTTGTACTCGCTTTATTTCGTCCGGGTGCTGATGGACTTTGCCCTCCTCCTGTTGATTTTGCGGCTAGGCATCGCCGTGTGGTTGCGCAATTTCGCCGAATCGCTAAGCGGCTCGCGCTGGCTGCAAGCGGCGATTTTTATGCCGGCGATTCTCGTCATCGTGGAGCTTGGTCAGTTGCCGGTGTCGATCTACGGCCACAGCCTCTCCTTGCGCTACGAGCAGTCAATTCAGCGCTGGGGCTCATGGCTTGCAGACTATGCAAAAGCAAGTTTGTTGAGCATATTGTTGGCGATCGTTGTTGTGTGGATCCTTGACGCTCTGATGCGGCGCAGCCCCAGGCGCTGGTGGCTCTGCCTTTGGATGGCGCTATTGCCGATTTCGGCAGCACTGGTGTTTGGTGCGCCGCTAGTGATCGATCCAATCTTCAATCAGTTTCAGCCGCTCGAGCAGAGCCACCCGGCTCTGGTGAAGGGCATTGAGGAAATCGCGCAGCACGCAGGCATAGATATTCCCGCCAATCGCATGTTCCTGATGAAGGCAAGCGAGAAAACCAACGAGATGAATGCGTACGTTACAGGTCTCGGAGCCTCGAAACGCGTGGTCGTCTGGGACAACACCATCCAAAAGCTGGGGCGCAACGAAACGCTTTTCATCGTTGGGCATGAGTTGGGCCATTACGTTCTCGGGCATGTTTGGAAGGGATATCTCTTTTTTGCAGGTATGCTGTTGGCCTGTCTCTACTTTGCTTTCCGTGGACTGCATTGGGCTCTCGGGCACTGGAGCGCAGCATGGGGGATTTACAGCGATAAGGATTGGGCGGCTTTTGTTCTGCTGCTGCTCATCGTTCAGGTGCTTCTGTTTTTCTGCACGCCGGCCGCGAACAGCTTCAGCCGCTTCGAAGAACATCAGGCGGATGTTTACGGTCTCGAAGTGATCCACGGGGTTCTTCCCGATTCCCGGCAAATCGCTGCGCAGGCGTTTCAAAAACTGGGAGAGTCCGACCTCGCGGACCCCGATCCGCCCGGATTCCTGAAATATTGGCTGTATAGCCATCCGCCACTCGCGGAGCGGCTTGCGTTTGCCTACGACTACGACCCTTGGCGGCGAGGCGAATCGCCCCGGTACGTGAAGCAAGCCGTGCTCGCGGCGCCTGTGCGATGAATGTGCGGTAGCATGGGTTCGCGCGGCTCTGGCCAAAATTCGCTGCGAGCCGTAAACCGAGCGACTGCGGCCGACTCACATGGAACGAGTCGCATGAGCCGCGGGACGCGCCGTAAGGGCAAGTATCGGCCATGAAAACACTGATCGGATCAGCGTTCTTGCTCTTGGGTGCAGTGGCCTTGAGTCTTCACTCAGGTCTCTCACAGGCACCAATGAAATCGAGCGGTTCACCAAGACATGCCGTCATCGTGGAACTGTTCACTTCCGAGGGGTGTTCAGATTGTCCACCGGCGGATGAGCTGCTTGCGCAGCTCGAAGCCAAGCAGCCGGTCGCTGGCGCGGAAGTCATCGGCCTCGAGGAGCACGTTGACTATTGGAACCACCAAGGATGGCGTGACCCCTATTCATCGGCGGAATGGACCGAGCGGCAGCGCGAATATGCAATGCTTCGGAGTGAAAGCATCTACACGCCTGAAATGATTGTGGATGGCACCACAGGCTTCGTCGGGAGCCGTGCGCGCCATAGCCTGCAAATCATTGAGCAGGCCGCGATTCCCGCCAAGACGGACGTCAGCATTACCGCGAGCGGCGCAGAGAAGAATAAGGAAAATCTAGCTGTTCGCGTAGGACAGGTCGTTGGGGCAAAGGATGGCGACACGCCCGAAGTGTGGCTGGCCATCACGGAAAGCGGTCTGCATATGGCCGTTACTTCGGGAGAGAACTCCGGGCGAGAATTGCGCCACGCTTCCGTCCTGCGCAGGCTGCAGAGACTCGGAGCAGCCGATCCGCGCAACGCGGGCACCTCGTTTGCGTTACAGCGTGTGGTTTCGCTGGATAGCCGGTGGATCCGCTCGAACCTGCGTGCCGTCGTGTTTGTCCAGGAGAGAAAAAGCAAACGCATTCTGGGAGCTGCCGCAACCATGCCGGGCGCGATAGGCCCGTGAGTATTCGCTAGCCAGAGAGCAACCACCATCGCCGCCAACGGCCAGGACGTCGCTGCTTACGCGTTGCCGCAGAAGCCGTCTCTCCAGGAGAATGGTCCGAGCGGGATTTTGCGACGGTGAGCGCGGAGAAGAAGGAGATTGGAAAGCCTGTTTCACAATGAGCGGGGTCTTCGCGCGGGCTGGCGCCTGCTGGTCTACATTGCTTTCGTATTCTCCTTGACCGTTATTTCTGGCGCCGTTCTTCGCGAATTGGTCCGCCCGGCCCGCGGCGTATTCTCACCTGGCTACATGGCGTTTATGGAGGCGTGGAGCGCTTGCGTGGTCTTTGGCGCAGCAGTGATCATGTCGCGCTTCGAGCGCCGGCCGTTCGGCGTGTACGGGCTTCCGCTCTCACGCGTGTTTGCGAAGCACTTTATGCAGGGCGCCGCGCTGGGGCTCGCTGAAGCAAGCGCTCTCATCGGGCTGATCGCGGCGCTCGGAGGTTACTCCTTCGGCAATCTCATAACTCACGGCGCCGTCGCGCTGCGCTGGGGCGTTTTCTGGGCTCTTTTTTTTATTCTCGTGGGGCTCTTTGAAGAATTCACGTTTCGAGGATACACGCAGTACACCCTGGCCGACGGCATCGGCTTCTGGCCGGCGGCCATTCTGCTTTCGCTCTTGTTTGGTGCGGTTCATCTGAGGAATCGAGGCGAGGATTTGGTGGGGGCTTGCGCCGTCTTTGTTATCGGCATGGTTTTCGCGTTTTCTCTCAAACGCACTGGCACGCTGTGGTTCGCTGTGGGCATGCACGCTGGCTTTGACTTTGCCGAAACATTTCTTTTCTCGGTCCCGAATAGTGGCGCGGTTTTTTCCGGCCATCTCTCAAACGCAAGCCTTGCCGGCCCCGCGTGGCTGACGGGAGGTTCCGTTGGGCCGGAAGCCAGTGTTTTCAGCTTTCTCACGATGTCCGTAGTGGCGCTGGTGATTCACGTTTGGTTTCCGCCGCACTCGAAGCCAAGGACGGCCGCTTCCGGATTACCTGCAACCGGCGCGGCAAACGACGACCCGTGACCCGCGCTGAAAGAGCCAAAGTCCAACGGTTCAGTTCAACGAGCTACTTCTGAAGCAAACACCAACCGAATCCCTTGCGCCTGGGCTTGCGGAAGCAGGTCCCGAAGTGCTTCGATGGTCGCCGGATGCGGGTGGCCAATCGCAAGCGCCTCGCCTTTTTCCTGTGCGCCGCGGAAGGCGCCTTGCAATTGCTTGCGAACCGCCGCCACTTGCGGCGCGTCATCCAGAAACGGCACATTGCGAAATGCCGCGGGAACACCGGCTTGTTTCGCACTGACAAATGCTACGGTAGCCGCGGTAGTGCGGCTATCGACAAAAAAGAGCCGGCGCTCCTGCAGGATGGGCATCAACTCGCCCATGAGTCGCGAATCCGCGGTGGCCTGCGAACCCTGATGATTGTTCACGCCAACTGCATCCGGCACGCAGTCCAGGAATTCCCTGAGCATGGCGGCTACCTCCGACGGATTCATCCCGGCGTGGAGCTCCTCGGGCTCGGGCCTTCCGGCTGCCGCTTGCATGGGCAAATGTAACATCACTTCAAGTCCGCGGCGATGAGCCTCTTCGGCAATTTCGGCGGAATATTCATGATTTGGAAGGACGGAAATGGTCAACGGGTATCCCAAGGCAAAAATGGAGTTAGCGGCTGCGCGATCCGCGCCGAGGTCGTCCAGCACGATAGCCAGGCGGGCCGCAGAGCGCGACGGTAATTGGGCACCCGAAGCTGATTCCTCCAACCGCTCGATTTCGATTTCGTGGGTGACCGCGCCACCAGACCTAACCAGGATGCGAACCGAGTTCCCCGTTTGCGTAGGAGTATCCTGGGTCATACGATTCCGGGTAGCGATTGCGCCGATATTGCGGATCAACCGGGCTTCAATGGAAGGCATTTCTTCTGAACGAGCCGGAATCGAAATGCGCACTTCGTCCTTGGCCCCGGCATTCGAAACACTTGTGAGCTGCCTAACTCGAATCTTGCTACCTTGGGGACAACTGGCGGATGCTGCTGCCGCAAACTCCTGACTGATTTTGTGAATCTGAGTGGCGCTTGAACGGCGTGACTCTCGCTTGCCACAGCCGCCCAGGAAGCAAACCAGAGTGAAACAGACAGCAGCACAGACCTTGAGCGACAAGCCTGAGGATTGCTGAAATGGGCTTGTACAGGCGGAAAAGCGACGGCTCACCGTAACTTAGGCGGCCTTCTTTACAGGCGGCGCGTTCAGCAGTTCGAGCGCCTTGCGATAAATCTGGTCTTCAGGAGAAAGCGGCCGCGGGCCAAGGCTCGGATCGCTCGGTGATTGCTGCTGGGGCGCGGCACCGCCGTCATTCGCGCCGTCGCTATCGGCATCGTCTTGAGCCACGGCGTGGACCGTTTCAGTCGGGACCACACCCTCTTCTAAAATGGATTTGCCATCAGGATTGTAGTAATTAGCCACGGTTAGGATCAGCGCCGAGCCATCATCCAGCGTAATCAGCTTTTGTTCGGAAGCGAGGCCAAACGTGCGCTCGCCAACCACATCGCCGCGGTGATTCGAAACCATGGCTGATGCGAGAACTTCAGCAGCGCCGGATGTTGTCGCGTCCGTCAGCAGGGAGACCGGCCCCCTCCAAACCACCCTGTTCGGCTCGGCGGAAAAGACTTGGTTGGATACCGTCTGTCCGCGCAGCGTGGCAATCGTCCCCGACGAAATGAACAATCGCGCGGCTGCCACGGCTTCCGAGACGGGGCCTCGACCGCATTCGCGAAGGTCCAGAATCACTTTATGGATGCCCTGCGATTGCGCCTCCGTAAGCCTGTTGCGAATCTCATCTGCGCGGCCTGGATCGAGCGAGCGCAACCTGAGAACCAGAACGTCCGGATCCGCCTTCTGCACAAGCATCTTCGGAGGAGACAGCTTCTCGCGCACGATTTCGACATCGTCTGGATCGGGCTTCCCGCGCCGAATCACGCCAACTTTCACCCCGGTGCCCGGTGTGCCTGTCAGCAGATTTGTCGCTTGACCGACGGACATTTCCCGCGTTGCAAAACCCGCGATCGATTCGAAAATATCTCCGCTGTGAATGCCCGCTTTGGCCGCCGGGCTATCCGGCAGCACCGAAATCACGATCACATAGCCAAAGCGCTTGCTCAAGGTAAGCCCAGTTTCGCCCGTTCCAGGGTTCTGCAGCTTCTTTTTGTAGTCCTCGTACTCGTGTGGGGTGAGATAGCTCGACTGAGTGTCCAGCGATTCGAGAAGCCCGTGCAACGCACCGGCGGTGACTACCTTCATGTTTGGATCATCAACGTAATCCGACTGAATCTTTTGCAGGACCTCGCCATAGACTGTCAGTGATTTGTAAGCTTTGTCGTCCGTCGTGCGCCCGAGCACATGGCCGATACCCGCGTAGCAAAAAATAACCACCGAAGCGCTGACGAGCGCCCAGCGAGCGGTCCGATTCATTGTCACCCTCTCTCGAGCTGTAGAACCAGCAGTATATCACCATCCTGTTAGGACGCGCTGCTTGACGAAAAGGCAGCTTGCATTCCCTGGGCGCAGAGATGCGAACGATTTTGCCTAAATGAGACAGTCGGATTCGTCATTGTGTTGCACAATTACCACACCCATTCAAAATTGTCGATGTCCGTGTTTGCAAATCACACAAAACACAGGAGAAAACGCGATTTTCCTGGCCGACAACGTGCTACGATTGTTCGCATTCATGTTTCAGTCGACCATCGCTGTTGCCGCCGTAGCTGAGGGTGTGGGGCTACATACCGGCGTCTTTGGGCGCTTGCGCCTCTCGCCTGCCCCACCCGATACAGGCGTGGTTTTTCGCCGAACGGACCTCGACGACTTCGAGATCGAGGCGCGGGGCGACAACGTCGCGCGGGTCAGCTATGCCACGAGCTTGATGAAGCAGGGAGTTCTCCTCTCGACAACCGAGCATTTACTCGCCGCGGTCTATTCCTGTGGCATAGACAACATCTATCTGGATATTGACTCCATCGAGATTCCGATCCTCGACGGTTCGGCTGAGCCATTCATGCAAATGCTCGAGCGTGCTGGAATTCGTCGCCAGCGCCGCAAACGCCGCTATCTGCGCGTCCGCAAGCCGCTCGAGGTTGTCGAAGGCGACCGCCGCATTGCCATTTTCCCCGCAGACGAGTTTCGCGTCCGCTGCTACGTCGACTTTCCACATCCGCTCGTGGGGCAGCAGGAAGTGGAAATGATCGTCAATGCCGAGACTTTTCGTCATCTCCTTTCCCGGGCCAGAACCTTCTGTTTTGAGCGCGATATCGAGCCGCTGCGCGCGATGGGTCTGATCCGCGGCGGTTCACTCGAGAACGCCATAGTGCTAACCAACGACGGCGTGATGAACGGTCCGCTGCGCTTCCCGGATGAATTCGGACGGCATAAGGCGCTCGATCTGATTGGCGACCTGGCTTTGATCGGGTCGCCGTTGTTGGCCCGCGTGGAAGCGTATAAAGCGGGCCACGCGCTGCACACGCAGCTCGTCAGCCGGCTGCTCGCCGACCCGTCGCTCTGGGAAATTACAACCGGCGAGCCAGCCTCTGCGGCAAATCCTGCCCCCGTCATCGAGTATTTCCCGGCTCCGGCCGCCGATTAACACCCCGGGCACACTTATTTCAGGCATTTCCAGCGGCGCGATTGTCAAAAGCTTTCGAAGACCGCAAAATGTTGGCGCGATGACAAACAAGGATCTCGCCATAGTCGTGCTCGCCGCGGGCAAAGGCACCCGCCTCAAATCGAGCCGCGCTAAGGTATTGCACCGGGCTGGTGGCCGCGCGCTAGTCGAACAGGTGGTGCGCTCCTGTGAGCCGCTGCACGCCCGGAAAATCATCGTTGTCGTTGGCCATCAGGCCCAAGACGTTTCCAAAGCCGTCGAACCGCTCGGCGCGGAAAGCGTTTTGCAGCAACCGCAGCATGGCACTGGGCACGCGATGCAAGTGGCGCGCGCCGCGATCGGAAATCCAAAGCTGGCTCTCGTCCTGCCCGGTGACGCTCCTCTCATCCGCACGGAGACTCTGAAGGCGCTCCTTGCGGCGCATCGCGCGGGCAACGCCGCGGCGACGGTCCTCACGGCCGTCGTGGCGGACCCATCGGGCTACGGGCGCATCGTGCGTAAATCGAGCGACCAGATTGCGGCGATCGCCGAGGAATCGCAACTTGCTCCCGAACAGCGCGAAATAAACGAAATCAATTCCGCTATCTATTGCTTTTCGCTCGAAAAGCTCTGGCCCGCGCTTGCTCGGGTGAAGCCGGACAACAAGCATCGCGAAATCTATCTCACTGACGCGATTGCCGTGCTCGCCGGCAGTGGGGAAACAGTCCTTGCGCACGTCGCTCCCGACGCCCGCGAGGTGCTGGGCTGCAACACGCGGGCCGATCTTGCCGAAGTCGACCGCATTTTCCGCGATTGGAAGCGCCTCCAACTGATGTCCTCCGGAGTGACCATTCAGTTGCCGGAGACCGTTTTGATCGATCCCGATGTGACGGCGGGCGAAGACAGCGTCATCGAAGCCGGCGCGCAATTGCTCGGGAAAACAAAGCTGGGAGCACGATGCCACGTCGGCGCGGGGAGCATTCTGCATGACACGATTCTGGGCGACGACGTCATCGTTGAGCCTCACTGCATCGCCACCGAAAGCCGCCTCGGCGACCGCGTGCATATCGGCCCGTTCGCGCGGCTGCGTCCAGGCAATCACCTGAAAGCCGGCGTGCGCATCGGCAACTTCGTCGAACTCAAGAAGAGCGTACTAGGCGAAGGCACCAAGGCGAATCATTTGAGCTATCTTGGGGATGCGAAAATCGGCTCGAAAAGCAATATCGGCGCGGGAACGATCACTTGCAACTACGACGGCTTTCAAAAATTTCCGACCACAATAGGCAACCGCGTGTTCATCGGCAGCGACTCGGCGCTCGTTGCGCCGGTGCGCATAGGTGACGGTGCTTACGTCGCAGCAGGTTCCACCATCACCGAGAATATCCCTGCGGAGAGTCTCGGCATCGCCCGCAGCCGCCAGGTGAACAAGCCCGGATGGGCAGCCAGGAAACGCCGCGAACTCGCATCCGCGAAAACACCGGGCAAATCGGCTCGGTCGCGCCAAACATCTCGCCCTCGTAGAAGATCTCGCGGCAGATAAGAGCTTGGCAAACGGCGGCCGCTCGCAAATTTCTGATCAGATGAGACGGTCTGCTTCCCAGCGCGCTCTCTTGCAGCTGGTTTGATGCCTTGGCGGCGGATTCCGGGAGCGCCACAAGCGCCGAGACCCTCCTGTGCTAAACTACATCTTCCCTGACTGTTGCACGGAGCCACTGCGCCATGAAGTTTGGAGTTGTCGTTTTCCCGGGTTCCAATTGCGACCACGACGCCTTTTATGCGATCGGAAGCGTGCTGCACCAGCCGGTGGAATTCATCTGGCATCAATCACAAGATCTGGCGCAAGCGGATGCCATTGTGCTGCCAGGCGGTTTCTCTTATGGCGACTACCTCCGAACCGGAGCTATTGCGCGGTTCTCGCCGGTGATGAAGTCGGTCGAGAAATTCGCGAGATCCGGAGGACTCGTGCTCGGCATCTGCAACGGCTTTCAAACGCTCTGCGAGGCAGGCCTGCTTCCCGGCGCGATGATGCGTAACTCCGGCCTGCGTTTCATCTGCCGCCACGTGCGCATCCGCGTGGAAGAAACGGACACGCCCTTCACCAGCGCGGCTCGCCGGGGACAGATCCTCAAAATTCCCATTGCGCACTCCGATGGCTGTTATACAGCCGGCGAATCCACGCTGGCCGAGCTTGAACGGAATCGCCAGATTCTATTCCGTTACACAACGCCGGACGGAATCAATGACGCCGCTGGAAACCCAAACGGCTCCATGCACAATATTGCCGGCATCTGCAATTCCCAGCGCAACGTAGCCGGCCTCATGCCGCACCCCGAGCGCGCTGTCGAGCTTGCCCTCGGCTCCGCTGACGGGCTGGTCATTTTCCAGTCCATCGTCGAAGCGCTGGTTGGCGCAGCAAAGGCGACCGCATGATTGCTGGCGCCCTGGCTTACGTCGGGGCCTGCCTCTGATGGCGAACGACAGTGTGCCCAAGCTCGTTTACGAGGACTTTGTCCGCGCGCGGGACCAGCACACCGGGCCCAGCACCGTGACTTCGCGAGCAGGCGCTACCACATCGAATAGCGTGCCCGATGAACCTTCTATTGACGATGGCAGCTTCGTGCTGTATTCGCCCGGGCCAGGCGAAATCTTTGCGGTCTTTGAACAGAACGCGGAAGACGGGCGCTTTTACCTGTACGATGGCGAGAGCAAGCGGGTTCTGCGCTCAGCTCATGTCTATGACCGCATCAACGCCGAAGTCCATTCCGACGAAATCGACGTCGGCTGGGCCGCGGACGATTCCGCGTGTGGTCTGGCGGTTTTCGGCCAGTTCCGCGCGTTTCTGGGCCTAAAGAGCGCGCTTGAGCTTCGCAAGCCATTGGCGAATGAAGATTCGCCCGGCTTCAGCGAAGCCGAATGGCCCAGAGGATTTGAGCACTACCGGGAGAACCGGCCCGAGTAGCCCGGCGAAACACGAACCGCAAGGGATACGACCGAACAAGCGATGGCCACCGCAAGCACAGAAATCAAAGTGACTCCGGAAATCGCCGCCGAGCACGGCGTGACGCGCGAGGAGTACGAGCGCATCCAGCAGATCCTCGGCCGCGACCCGAACATCACCGAGCTCGGCATTTTCAGTGTGATGTGGAGCGAGCATTGCTCCTACAAGTCAAGCAAGGTCCACCTGAAACGCTTGCCCACGCGCGGCAAGCTCGTGGTGCAGGGCCCTGGCGAAAACGCGGGCGTCGTGGATATCGGCGATGGGCTGGTCGCCGCGTTCAAGATCGAATCTCACAATCATCCGAGCTACGTCGAGCCCTTCCAAGGCGCAACCACTGGGGTAGGCGGCATCCTCCGCGACATTTTTACGATGGGTGCGCGGCCGATCGCGGTGCTCGATTCGCTGCGCTTTGGTGAAATAAGAAGCGGTGAGCAGCGAATGGCGGGTGGCACCCAGAGGACTTCCGGGCTCGAAGCCGCCGCCAATCGCCGGATCCTCGATGGCGTCATCCGCGGCATCGCCCACTACGGCAATTGTTTCGGCGTGCCCACCATCGGCGGAGAAGTCGCCTTCGAGCCTTGCTACTCGCAGAATCCTTTGGTGAACGCGCTGGCGCTTGGAATCGCGCGCAAGGAAGAAATCTTCCTGGCCAAGGCAAGGGGCGTCGGCAATCCCGTTATTTATGTCGGCGCAAAAACAGGGCGCGATGGCATTCACGGCGCCTCGCTACTCGCTTCCGCCGAATTCACCGAGGCTTCGCAGCAGAAGCGGCCCAACGTGCAGGTTGGCGATCCCTTCATGGAAAAACTTCTGCTCGAGGCGTGCCTCGAAGCCATGCGGACCGGAGCGATCGTGGCCATTCAGGATATGGGCGCCGCCGGCCTCACTTGCTCGACGGTGGAGATGGCGTCGCGCGGCGGCACGGGCATCGAAATTGACCTGGCCAAAGTGCCGCAGCGCGAGACGGGCATGACGCCCTACGAAATCATGCTCAGCGAATCGCAGGAGCGCATGCTCCTGGTTGCGGAGAAGGGCCGCGAACGCGAAGTGCTGGCTGTATTCAAAAGGTGGGGCCTCGACGCGGTGGTTGTCGGACGCGTTACCGAAGGCGGACTCGCCGTCGTGAAGGATCATGGCCGGACAGCGGCCCAGATTCCTGCGCATCCATTGGCCGAAGAGGGCCCGGTTTACTCCCGCCCGCTGGCTCCGCCGGCCCCGCGAAGCGAATCGGAAACAGATTGGTTCCGATTTGCCCCGGAAGGCACGGACCTGACACGAAACCTCCGCGAGCTGCTCGCCTCGCCGGCCGTCGCATCGAAACGCTGGATCACTGAGCAATACGACACCAGCGTACGCACCAACACACTCGCTGGCCCCGGCGCAAGCGATGCCGCCGTCGTTCGCATCAAGGAATCCGAGCGCGACACTCCCGGCGGCAAGGTCACCCGAGCCTTGGCCCTTTCGACAGACGGAAACGGCCGCTGGTGCCAGCTCGATCCGCGCCTCGGCGCCATGCACGCCGTCGCCGAAGCTGCCCGCAACGTGGCCGCTTCCGGGGCGCGCCCCATTGCTGCCACTAATTGCCTCAACTTCGGCAGCCCGGAAAAGCCCGAAGTAATGTGGCAATTCAGCGAGGCCATCGACGGAATCGCCGAAGCCTGCATGGCGCTCGGCACGCCGATCACCGGCGGCAACGTCAGCTTCTATAACGAAACGCTCGGCAAGTCGATTTACCCGACGCCCATAATTGGTGTTCTTGGCGTTCTCGACGATTCCTCCCGCGTCCTCAAGATCGCCTTCCGCAACGAAGGCGACGTCATTCTTCTCCTCGATGGCGGTGCCCAGTCCGTCCCTTCGAGCGAAGCAAGAAATTTCTCCTTACTGGCGCAGGAGTTTTCCTCGTCCGAATACTCGAAAACCATCGGCCATCTCGTTGCCGGTGAGCCTCCGGCCATCGATCTGGCGGCCGAAAAACGGCTGATCGATTGTCTCGTCGCGCTCGCAGCCGGCGGCTGCCTTGAGTCCGCGCACGACCTCTCCGAGGGCGGTCTTGCCGTGGCGCTGGCGGAATCCTGCTTCGCCGCCACTGCCGCGGAGTCGGGAGACGGCGCGGCGGCACTCGGGGCGACCGTGATGCTCGACTCTTCCGGTCCGGCCGAATTCGTCCTGTTCTCCGAATGCGGCGCACGTGCCGTCGTTTCCGCCCCTGCCTCCCGCCTTGCCGCCGTCCAAGCAACTGCGCGACAATACCAGGTAGCGGCACGCGAGATTGGCAAGGTCATCCGCAATGGCGCTCTGCGCATCCAATACGGAGGGCGATGGGTGATCGAGTCCCCCCTTGAACCTCTGCGTGACGCCTGGGCCAACTCGCTCGAACGCACGCTGACAGCGAAATGAAAAAAGTCGCCTTATTCGACGACCATTTCCACGACCACTGCGGCGTCTTCGGAGTGTTCGGCCACCCGGAAGCCGCTAAGCTGGCCTATCTCGGCCTTTATGCGCTGCAGCATCGTGGCCAGGAATCCGCCGGTATCGTTGCGAGCGACGGCCTTGAACTCCACCTGCATAAGGCCATGGGCGAAGTGGAGGAAATCTTTCAGCCGAGCGTCCTCGCCAAGCTCCCCGGCTCTCTCGCCATCGGCCACACGCGCTACTCCACGGCGGGCGATAAGGCCCTGCTGAACGCCCAGCCCATCATGATTGATTGCAATAAAGGCAAAGTCGCGCTCGGCCACAACGGCAACTTGATCAACGCGGCCGAATGGCGCCGCAGGCTCGAGCATAAAGGCTCGATCTTCCAGACCAACAGCGACACGGAGGTCATCGTTCATTTGCTCGCGCGCTCCTCCGCCCGGAATCTGTCCGGCGCGCTCGGCGATGCTCTTAACCAAGTGGAAGGCGCATATTCGCTGCTGGTACTCACCACGGACGAGCTCATCGCCGTCCGCGATCCACGCGGCTTCCGTCCCCTGGTTCTTGGCAAAATGGCCGCTCCGCCAAACTCCGGCTTTGCCGAAACCTGCCTCGTAGCCTCGGAGACTTGCGCATTCGACTTGCTCAACGCCGAGTATGTTCGCGAGGTCGAGCCCGGCGAAATGGTCCGCATCTCCCGATCCGGCATCGAGTCCATCCGTTTCGGCCGGCCAAAGCAGCACCAGCAGTGCATCTTCGAGCATGTCTATTTCTCGCGGCCCGATAGCATCATCTTCGGCCGCTCCGTCAATGAGAGCCGGGAGAAGCTGGGGCGTTTCCTTGCGCGGGAGCACCCCGCCGACGCCGACATCGTCGTTCCGGTTCCTGATTCCGGCGTTCCCGCCGCCGTCGGCTATGCCCTCGAATCGGGCATTCCCTTCCGCATGGGGCTGATCCGCAATCACTATATCGGCCGCACCTTTATCGAGCCATCGCAGGAAATTCGCAGCTTTGGCGTCAAACTGAAGCTCAACCCCATTCGCAAGGTCATAGAAGGCCAGCGCGTGGTGCTCGTGGATGATTCGATCGTCCGCGGCACCACCAGCCGCAAGATCGTCCGCATGGTTCGCGAAGCTGGCGCTAAGGAAGTGCACGTGCGTATCAGCTGCCCGCCGACCGTTTCGCCCTGCTACTACGGCGTGGACACGCCCACTCGCGAAGAGTTGATCGCCTCCTCGCATACGCCGGAGGATATCCGCAATTTTCTCGGCGCTGATTCCCTGGGCTATATCTCTCTTTCCGCCTTGCGCCGGGCCGTCAACGATACTCGCGGCGATTTCTGCACCGCCTGCTACACTGGAAATTACCCGACCGATCCCGTGCAGCTCGAGGTCCGCGAAGGCGGCAAGAACGCCCAGTTGACCAGCCAGGGGAATACTTCCGGCGACGCCAACGGCGTTGTGACCGATCGTCCCGTAACGGTGGAACGTGAAAGCTGAAGAAATCGTGAAATCCGAACAGAACGCCAAGTCCGAAACGAAGAAAAAGGCGGCGCAACCCGAACCTCACGTGCCCGTCAAAACCAGAATTCAGCGCGAGATCATCGCTTGGTTCTGGGTGGCTCTCGCATTTCTCCTCATCAACGGCACCATCGGCCAGGCTCGCGTTATCCCCTCCGGCTCCATGGAGAATACGCTGCTCATCGGCGATCACCTCATCATGAGCCGCATCGGATACGACGCCGGTGTGCCCTTCACCAATCTGCATGTTCCGCTGTGGCGCAATCCAAAACGCCAGCAGGTCATCATCTTCAAGCCGCCCTTCGCGCCCGATACCCCGGACTACGTCAAGCGCGTGATCGGCCTGCCGGGCGATACGATCGAGATTCACGATGGCTCAGTTTGGATTAATGGCCAGCGCCTCATCGAGAAATACACGCTTGGTCCTACCGAACCTTACGATTTCCATGGCCCTTTCAAAGTACCGCCCGATTCGTATTTCGTCATGGGCGATAACCGCACCAATTCCTACGACAGCCGTTTCTGGGGCGTTGTCCCGCGCAAGGATATCATTGGCACTCCGGTCCTGATCTATATGTCGCTGAACGTTGCTCCGGATGCCTGGGAACCTGGCCAGATTCGCGAACGCGTCTACGCCTACGTTGATGCCGTGTTGCATCCCAGCGTGGTTCGCTGGAGACGCATCTTTCGCACCTTTTGAAGTCGCTGCGGGCTAACCGCCTCGAGTTCTTCGCTGATCCCGGCGTCTACCGCAGTGCCGATTTGAGCCGGGGGCGAGGAACTCGCGGGACGCTCGGCCGCGCGTCAAGAAAACGGAACCGCTTCCATGAAATACGCTGACGCAGGTGTGAACATCGCCGTGGCCGATGAGGCCAAGCAGCGCATCCGGCATCACGCCAGCCGCACCTTCACTTCGGCCGTCTTGGGCGGCATTGGCGGATTCGGGGCGCTCTTTGCCTTGGACAAGAAAAAGTGGAAGGAGCCGGTGCTCGTGTCGAGCGCTGATGGCGTCGGCACCAAGCTCAAGGTGGCGATGGCCATGGGCGTTCACTCCACGGTCGGCGGCGATCTCGTCAACCACTGCGTCAACGATATCCTCGTCCAGGGAGCGGAGCCGCTCTTTTTTCTCGACTACCTTGCCATGGGCAGGCTCGAGCCCCATATCGTCGAGCAACTCGTGGAAGGCATGAGCCGCGCCTGCCGCAAAGCGGCCTGCGCGCTCATCGGCGGAGAAACCGCCGAGATGCCCGGCTTCTACGCTCCCGGCGAATACGACCTCGCAGGCTTTATCGTCGGCGCAGTGGAACGTTCCAAGTTGCTTACTGGCAAGCGTGTCAAACCCGGTGATGCACTCATCGCGCTGCCTTCCGCCGGGCTACACACCAACGGCTTTTCTCTCGCTCGCAAGCTGCTCTTCGACGTAGCGAAGCTCAAGCCAGATACCTACGTCGCCGAAGTCGGCAACAAAATCGGGGCCGAGTTGCTGAAGCCTCATCTCTGCTACGCGCCCGCACTGAAAACTCTCCTTGCGCGCGGCTGGATTTCCGCTCTCGCGCATATAACCGGAGGAGGCATTCCCGGCAATTTGCCGCGGGTCCTCCCCAGCGGCGTGAAAGCTGTTGTCGATCTCGAATCCTGGCCCGTTCCGCCCATCTTCAAATACTTGGCCAAACTCGGAAAAATCGAAACTGACGAACTGCTGCAGTCCTTTAACATGGGCGTTGGCATGATTCTTGTCGTGCCGCCGGGGGACGTCAGATCCGTCGAAGCCGACCTGAAGCGCCGCCGGGAAAAGTTCTTTCGAATTGGCCGCATCGAACGTGGCGACTCGGGTAAAGCTCGCGTCTCTTACTCCGGTTCACTGCATCTCTAACGTCCCTGGAGTCTGTTTCCATGGGATAAGACCCGGCTCGCCTCCGAGCGAGGCCGCCGCCCGTTCGGTGCCCAACTCGGTTTACTTGACCGTCCAGAACGGCTGCTTTGTCGGCACCATCTCGATGCGTATGCCTGGCAGGAAGGTCTTCATCCAGCGCATGCACTCCTCCATTCCCGCCTGTTCGGAAGCCACATGTCCGATGACGATCAGCGCCTTCCGTTTTCCTTGGCTCACCGCGTCCGCCGCATATTCCACCGTCTCCCACTCGCGGGTTTCGCCCACGAGCAGCACTTCCACGCCGTCCATTTCCAGTTCGTGCGTCTCGCGCACGAATCCCGTGTAGCCGGGATTGAGCGCCACTTTCGTCACTTTCATTTCCGGATCGCCAACCACGCGCACGGCCGGACTCCCCAGCTTCCGCGCTACTTCGCTGGCCAGATTGCCGAGCGTCGTTTCCGGCAGCGTATACAAATTCTGGTTCTCCGGATTTTGAAATTTTTCCCAGCCGAGCGCGTGTGTCATTCCAGCCTGAATGCCGTCCGGCTTTCGCCGGTGCCAATGATCGTGCAGCCGCCAAATTACTAGTTTGTGTTTCGCGATGAATTCGCGCTTCTCTGTCCACACCGGATCGCTTTCGTCCATGCCTTCCGGGCGGTCATCCGTATGATTGAAGAAGGTCGGCTCGTGCGTGATGATCAGGTTGTCGCCTCGCGCAGCGGCACGCTCCAGCACGTCGAAGGTCGCCATCATGGTCACGGCGATTCCTGTTACCGGCGTATCGGGATCGCCGGCTTTGAACGTGTCCACCGTCTTCTCCATCCACGGTATCCCGATATGCTCCTTGATCGCCGTCACTACCTCCTTCGCCGTGACTTGTTTTCCCTGGGCGCCCGCCGGAGCAGCGCCCGCCGCCGCCACCGCAAACACGACGGACACTCTTCGCCATGCGCCGATGGTGAGCTTCATAGCCTCCTCCCTCTTGCCGGACTTCAACATTCCTGGACTTCAACAGACGCGAAGCGCCCGCGCAAAGCCCAAGGCAAAAACGAAGGGCGCTCCGCCTTGCCTCTGCCCGGTCCCTTTGCGTTTTCGTCAAACAGCCTTACTGAGCCGTCGCCCGGTCGATGAAGCGGGCGATGTGATCGTGCAGATCCGCTCGGTCCTGGTCATGCAGATACATCATGTGGCCGGCCGTGTAGTAGTCCAGCTTGATGTTTTTCTGCAACGCCTCGGGCAAGCCAAGATGCTCCATGGTGTGCTCGGTCGCGAAAAACGGCGTGGCCAGATCGTAGTATCCGTTTTCCACCTGCACCAGCAGCTTGGGATTCGTAATCATGGCCTGAGCCAAATCCTGGTCCACGTTTGGAGCGCCTGGGAATCCGAAGCGCCGCTGGTCCTTGCGCACCCAATTCCAGCCGCCAAATGCACCGGCGGAATTGTGATAGACCTTGTCCTTTCCGAATTTCAGTTCATCGTGGTTGTATTCGTTGAGTAGCGCGGTGAAAGCCCCGCCC
>DASRCZ010000021.1:0-6930 GCA_035652855.1 Candidatus Acidiferrum sp. | reverse complement strand
CCGCAGGACATGCTTAAGGTGCAAACGGATGCGTACAGCTATCCGCACGTGTTTCTTGCGGAGCAGCTTCTCGCCGCGGAACGAGCAGCGCAGCCCAAGGATTCACGCGCGAAAAAATTGATCGAGAATCTGAAAGACTGGAACGGGATTGCCGATGCCAATTCACCGGAGGTTTCGTTTTTGCAATCGGTGCGCCGGGGCGCGCTGGATATCCTGCTCGAGCCGTATCTCGGGAAGGACACCGGACTCTATCAATGGCGAAGCATGAGTTTTCTGCAAACAGTCCTGACGGACCGGCCGCTGAAGTGGTTGCCAGACACCTATAAAAGTTACGACGAAGTACTGGCGGCGGCCGCCGACCGCGCCGTAGGAATGCTGGAGCAGGAATCCCACAGCTCGCGCGTGCAGGACTGGGCGTGGAAGCAATTCGATTCGCTTGATATGCTGCATCCGCTGGGCCGCCAGGGGACGCTGAAAACGCTGCTCAGCATCAGCAACAAGCCGCAGTCCGGGACGGCCTACAGCGTGCGCGCGGCAACCAAGACACACGGTCCGGCCATGCGCTTCGTGGCCAATCTGGCGAATTGGGATGAATCCATTCTGTTGTTGCCGGCGGGGCAATCGGGGCAGTTTGGGAGTTCGCATTACACGGATCAGTTTGCGTATTGGTACGAGGGCAAGCCGATTTACGCTCCGTTCAGCGATTTGGCGGAGAGCCGGGCACGGAAACACCGGCTGACGCTCAAACCCTGAATTGGAGTGCGTGGCGCTTTTGCTTTTCCCCGCCTGATGCTATAAACGAGGAATCGACGCCGTGAATACACCCGTTCAAAAGAAGCCGGATTTCGAAAAGTCGCTTCAACGCCTCGAAGAAGTCGTGCGGCGGCTTGAAAGTCCCCAGCTTTCGCTCGATGAAGCGATGAAGCTCTTCGAGGAAGGCGTGGGCCTTTCGCGCGAGTGCCAGAAACAGCTCGAGGAAGCGGAAGGCCGGGTGGAAATTCTACTAAAGAAAGCCGACGGAAAGATGGTTGCCGAACCCTTCGAACCCGAAACTGAAACCGGAAGATAACTTGCTCCCGCTCGCTCCGCGCTCCGTCGATGAAACTGCCTCCGTTCTTTGAAGAAGGGCGCATTGCGGTTGACGCCGCTTTGGACCGGCTCTTGCCCGCCGAAACCGCTGAGCCCCCTTCCATACATACGGCCATGCGTTATTCCGTATTCGCCGGCGGCAAGCGCGTACGGCCCCTGCTGTGCATAGAGGCGGCGCGCATTTTTTCCCCCGATGTAACGCCGTCACTGCATCCCGCTTGCGCCATCGAGTGCATTCATACGTATTCGCTGATTCATGATGACCTGCCGGCGCTCGACAACGACGACCTGCGGCGCGGAAAGCCGACTTGTCACAAGCAATTCGGCGAAGCGCTCGCGATTCTGGCAGGCGATGCCCTGCTGACTCTGGCGTTCGAAATCATTGGTGCGGCTCCGATCGCGGCGGAGCGGCGCGTGGCGATTCTCACGGAGGTGGCGACCGCGGCCGGAACGGTGCGCGGCATGGTCGGCGGCCAGGTGGCGGACCTCGAGGCGGAACGCCGGCCGGTTTCGCCAGAGATGCTCGAATACATTCACCGGTCGAAGACGGCTGCGCTCATTCGGGCCGCCGTCGCGAGCGGAGCGATATGCGCTGGCGCGTTGACGGAAGACGTCGCGCGGCTGCGGCGATTTGGCGAAAACATCGGATGGGCCTTCCAGGTCACCGACGATATTCTGGACGTCGAAGAGTCTTCGGCCACGCTGGGTAAGACGGCCGGCAAGGACATCGCGCAGGAGAAGGCCACGTATCCGGCGGTCTATGGCCTGCCGAAGTCGCACGAAATCGCGAACGAGCTTGCCAGCAGAGCGATCGCCGAACTCGCGCCTTTTGGCGAACGGGCCGAGCCGCTGCGACAGATTGCGGAATTTCTGGTGCTCCGCCGGGCGTAGAGAGGTTCAGCAGTTGGGCGCCGAGTTCCGGCGCATAGAGGCTCGAACCCGCAGTGGATTCCCTTCCGGCCTTAGCCACGGCTTGCTTTCCTGAACCTTCCTCGCAATGCTAGTCGGCGTTATGAAGAAGGGACGCACGCGGCTGGACATGCTGCTCGTCGAGCGTGGCTTGGCCGAGTCTCGCCAAAAAGCTGCCGCGATGATTCTTGCCGGCGAAGTGATGGTTGATGGCCGGCGCGCTCAGAAGGCTGGCCTGGCGGTTGGGGCGGAAGCGCACGTCGAAGTCCGCAGCCGCTTGCAGAAGTACGCGAGCCGCGCCGGCCTAAAGCTGGAAGGAGCACTCGATGAGTTTGGCATATCGCCCGCCGGCCGAGTCTGCCTGGACGTTGGCGCGTCCACAGGCGGATTCACCGATTGCCTGCTCCAGCGGGACGCCATTCGAGTCTATGCCATGGACGTCAACACCGCGCAGCTTGCCTGGAAGTTACAGAAGGATGCGCGCGTCGTGCCCATGGAGAAGAATGCGCGCCAACTGAGCGCACGAGACCTTTCCGAAATGGTGGACCTGGTGGTTGTGGATGTGTCGTTTATCTCAGCTACGAAAGTCCTTGCGGGCGCCATTGCCGTGGCCAAGGCCGGAGCCAATTTTCTGATTCTTGTGAAGCCGCAGTTTGAGTTGCGGCGCGAAGACGTGGGAGCAGGCGGGATTGTAACGGACCCGGCGTTGCACGCCAAAGCCATCGAGCGCGTTAGAACCGGCGCGGAAACCCTGGGACTCCAGCCACTGGGCGTCCGGCCGAGCCGCTTACCGGGGGCCGAAGGCAACCAAGAGTTTTTTCTTCACGCGAGAAAAACAGGCTAGAATCTGTGGACTTTATGCCTGTTCCCGCCACCAGGAAAATTGGAATCATCTCCCGGCCCCGCCGCTCGGATCTGGTCGCCATCGTGCCGCCGCTTTTGCCGTGGCTCGAAGCGCGAGGCGCGGAGGTCGTCTACGACCAGGAAACCGCGAACGCACTGGAGGGACCGGCGGCTTCGTACGGAAAAAACCGAGAGCAGGTCGCCTCCGAAACGGAAATGCTGCTGGTTCTGGGCGGAGACGGCACGACACTGGCCGCCGCCCGGCTTGCCGCCCCACTCGGCATTCCCATTTTGCCGATCAACATGGGAAGCCTCGGATTTCTGACCAGCTTCACGCGGCAGGAAATGTATCCCGCGCTGGAACGGACGCTGGCCGGAGATGTGTTTGTGAGCGAGCGGGTAATGATTGAGGTGACCCTGCAGCGGCAGGGAGGAAAGGCCGAGCGGCAGATCGTCTTGAATGAAGCCGTTGTAAACAAGGGCGCGCTGGCCCGCATGATCGAATTGGCCCTTTATATTGATGCTGAATTTGTCTGCCGGTATCGCGCGGATGGCTTGATCGTGGCCACGCCGACTGGTTCCACCGCCTATTCCCTTTCCGCCGGCGGACCGATTGTGCATCCCGGAGTCGAGTCGTTCATTGTGACACCGATCTGCCCGCATACGCTGAGCGACCGGCCCGTCGTCGTTGGGGACGGCTGCTGCGTCGAAATCAGGATGCTCGGAGCGGCGGACTCCGTGTTTCTAACGCTCGACGGCCAAACCGGCATTCCCCTGCTCAGTACCGACGTAGTGCGGATGGCCCGCGCGGCGAGGAAGTTGAAGCTGATTCAGCCGGAGAAGAAGCCCTACTTTGAGATTTTGCGGAACAAGCTGAAGTGGGGCGAACCGTAGCAACCGGCAACCTGGTACCAGGTTGCTTCGCGCTGCCCGGCGGCTTGAACTTCGCCAGGCGATTCGCTTGGAAACTTTCGCGGCACGACTTCCGTGGTTGGGGGGAGCGTCAATGCACCGGGAAATGCTTGTCTGTTTCGCTTCGCTGATTGCCTTGTATGCCGCGGCGTGCTCGAGTGCACCGCTCCATGGCCCGGCGGATCTAGTGATTCTGCACGGGCACGTCTGGACCGTGGACAAGACCCGGCCAAAAGCAGAAGCCGTTGCCGTTGCTGACGGCCGGATTGTTGCGGTCGGAACGGACTCGGAGATCTCCAAATGGATTGGCCCAAAGACAAAGCAGATCGATGCCCGAGGCAAGAGTGTCTTTCCCGGTTTCAATGACGCACACGTGCACTTCTCCAGCGGAGGAAATGAAATCAGCGGCGTACATCTGCGTGATGCCGCCACGCGGGAGGAGTTTGCCCGGCGTATCGGCGAGCAGGCGAAGAATTTGAATAAAGGCGAATGGATCACCGGCGGTACCTGGGACCACGAGCTCTGGGGCGGCGAATTGCCGGAACATGATTGGATCGACTCCGTTACACAAGACAACCCCGTCTTCGTAACCCGCTACGACGGCCACATGGGGCTCGCCAATTCCCTGGCGTTAAAGCTCGCTGGAGTCACCCGGGCAACAAAGGATGTGCCCGGCGGGACGATTGTGCGCGACGCGAGCGGCAATCCCACCGGCGTCATGAAAGATGCGGCGGCGGACCTGATTTACCGCGTGATTCCGGCGGAAACCGAAGCGCAACTCCTGCGCGATATTCGTGCCGGGATGCGCGAAGCGGCA
This sequence comes from Candidatus Acidiferrum sp., assembly GCA_035652855.1. Lineage (GTDB taxonomy): Bacteria > Acidobacteriota > Terriglobia > Acidiferrales > UBA7541 > Acidiferrum. The sequence goes on along the minus strand of DASRCZ010000021.1, from coordinate 2,360 downwards.
CGCCACGGCGTCACCAGCATCCAGGACATCAGCAGCGCCGAGGATTTTCGCGCTTACCAAACCCTCGAGCGGCGCGGCGAGCTGACGCTGCGCATTTACAGCATCACGCCGCTGCCGCAGTGGCAGGGGCCGGCGACAGCGGGTATTCGCGCGGGCTTCGGCGGTGCCTGGCTGCACACCGGGGCGCTGAAGGGATTCGCCGACGGGTCGCTCGGCTCAACCACGGCCCTTTTCGAGCAGCCGTACGCGGATGCCCCGAATACTTCCGGCATACCCAACGCCATGATGCTGCCCGAGGGCAACATGCTGAAAATGGCGCTGGGAGCGGACAAAGCGGGCTTGCAGCTCGCGGTGCACGCCATCGGCGACAAGTCCAACCGCATCATGCTCGACATTTACACCGAAGTGGAAGAGCAAAACGGCGCGCGTCCCGACCGCCGCTGGCGAATCGAACACGCGCAGCATTTGCGGCCCGAGGACTTCGAGCGATTCGCGAAGCTGGGCGTGATTGCTTCCGTCCAGCCCTACCATGCCATTGACGATGGACGCTGGGCCGAGAAGCGCATCGGTCACGAGCGGTGCAAGACAACGTACGCGTTCCGCACGCTGATCGAGCATGGCGTGAAGCTCGCCTTTGGCAGCGACTGGACGGTGGCGCCGCTCGATCCGATTCTCGGAATCTATGCGGCGGTTACGCGGGCAACGCTCGACGGGAAGAACCCCAGCGGTTGGTTCCCGGAACAGAAGCTGACCGTGGCGGAATCCGTCGAAGCCTACACCATGGGTTCGGCGTACGCCGAGTTTCGCGAAACGGAAAAAGGTTCGATCACTCCCGGCAAGTGGGCGGACCTGGTCGTGCTGGATTCAGACCTTTTCGCCATCGCCCCGGAAAAGATCAAGGACGCAAAAGTACTGCACACGATTGCCGGCGGCAAGGTCGTATACTCCGCCGGAATGGCGCAATAGCGAATCCTCCCGGATGCGGCTATCGCAGTGACTGCGCCAGCACATCGGTGCTAAGCAGATCATCCTGCGTTTCGCGGCGGCGAATCAGCCTTGCCTCGGCCCCGTCCACCAAGACCTCCGCCGCTCGGCAACGGCCGTTGTAATTGGAAGCGAGCGTCATGCCGTAGGAGCCCGCGGTCCAGATCGCCAGCACATCGCCACTCTGTACTTCGCCGAGCGGCCAGTCGCGAATCAGGCAGTCACCTGTTTCGCAGACCGGGCCAACCACGTCCACGCGCTTTCTCGCGCCTGATGCAGGGCCCTTCGATTTGCGCGCGCGCGCGACCGGCGTAATGGGATGCACTGCGGCATACAGCGCCGGCCGAATCAGGTCGTTCATCGCTGCATCGACGATCACAAATGTCTTGCCGCGCGTCTCCTTTAGATAAAGTACGCGTGTGAGCAGCACTCCCGCGGGCGCGACGATGGAGCGGCCGGGCTCGAGCAGGAGGTGAAGCCCGAGGGGCGCGGCAATGCGCGAAACCATGCGCGCGTAGTCCTCGCGGGCGGAGACCTTCTCGTTCGTGTAGCGAACGCCGAGGCCGCCGCCAAAATCGAGGTAGCGAAGCGCGATGCCCTCGCGTTGCAGCTCCTTGACGTAGCCTGCGATGCGCTCAAACGCCCGCCGAAAAGGCGCGAGCGAGACAATCTGGGAACCGATGTGCGCGCTAATGCCCTGCCAGCGGATCTCTTTCGCGTTTCGGTAGCGCAAATAGATTCGTTTTGCTTCCTGCCAATCGAGGCCAAACTTGTGGTGATAGCGCCCGGTGGCAATATGCGGATGCCCGCCAGCCTGCACGTCGGGATTCACGCGCAGGGCCACACTGGGCACGCGACCGCCACGCGCGACGTGGCGGGAAGCCTCTCCTCGCAGCACTTCCAACTCGGCTTCGGATTCCACGTTGAAAAGCAGAATGCCGGCTTCCTCCAGTCCGCGGCTGCGACTCGCTCCCTGCGAATAGCTCATCGCGCAGCGCATCTCTTCGGCGGTCTTGCCGACTCCGGAGAAAACGATGCGGTCGGCGCGCACTCCGATTCGCCCCAGATGGTCGAGCTCTCCGCCGGAGACCAGATCGAAGCCACTGCCCCGCTGGGCAAGCTCATTCAAAATGGTGAGATTGCCGTTGGCTTTCACGGCAAAGCAGATGGTATGCGGCAGATTGCCGAGACCGCGGTCCAGTTCGTCGTAAGCATCGTGAATTGCTGCGCGACTGTAAAGGTAGAGCGGCGTGCCAAATTTCCGCGCCGCTTCGCCGACCTCGGCATCCTCGCTGAACAGACGCTCTTCTCCGCTCCCGCCGCCCATTTTGCGCCAGCCGAAGTGCGGCGTGAATTCCGCCGGATCGACGTACCGC
>DASRCZ010000020.1:0-9521 GCA_035652855.1 Candidatus Acidiferrum sp. | reverse complement strand
TGGCCATTTTCTTTCCGGCCGCCTCTTTGTGCCAGAATGGAGTCAACGGAGGCGCCCAAGCGTGAATCGCGAACAGTTTTACGCCATCATGAGCGGCGAAGGAACGCTCGATTACGAGCTTTACCTCAACACGAAAACGCTTCTCAACTGCCAGTCAAAATTCGAGGATTTGTGCAACCACGACGAGCTGCAATTTCAGCTTGTGCATCAGATCGAAGAACTCTGGATGAAGCTGATTGCCTACACTCTTCTCGACATTGACGAGTACCTGCAGGACGAAAATACCAATCGCGTCCTGACCCTTTTCCGCCGCGTCCACACCGCGCAGCGGTTGATGACCCAGCAGCTCGCCCTCCTCGAAACCATGTCCCCGAAGGAATATCAGGAAATCCGGAAACGGCTCGGCAACGGCAGTGGCCAGGAATCGCCGGGTTTTCGCGTGCTGCTCAAAATGTATCAGCCGATCTGGAATTCCTTCAAAACGAACTACCTCGATAAACACGGCCTTACCATCGAGAAAATCTACGGTTCAGAGTATTCGCACGGCGACGCTTACGTCGTCGCGGAAGCCCTTGCGGAATTCGACGAGCTCTTTCAGAAATTCCGATTCGAGCACATGCAGCTCATCCATCGCACGATTGGCTTCGGATCGAAGTCGCTCAAGGGCCGCCCGGTCGAGATTCTCGAAGAGGGCATGCGCCACAAGTTCTTTCCCGAGCTATGGGAAATTCGCGGAGAAATGACGGACGCGTGGGGCGCCGAGTACGGGGTCAAGCGCGACTCGCTGGGCGGCGGCCACCACTAGCCTCCATCTCGCCTGATGCCGGCGAGCTGAACTCCCGCGCTGGATTTCCGCAAAAAGAGCCTTATCGTGCAGGGCCGATCTGGCGGTACTGTCCGCGATAGTGCAGCAGCGGCTCGCCAGCTGCTACGCTGGCGCTCTCCACCTCTCCAAAAAACACCGTGTGATCTCCCGCGATGTGCGATGACACTAGATTGCACGCCAACTGCACGAGTGTGCTCTCAATCAACGGAATGCCGCTTTCGGTCCAGCGGAAGCGCACGCCCAGCGCGCGCTCGGCGTTTTCGGGCTGCTCGGGTTGCGCGAAGAACTCGGAGAGCGCCCGCTGATTGGAATTCAAAATATTGATGCCGAAGCGCCGCTCTCGGAGCAGCACGCCCCGCATCACCGCTTGCTCGGCAACGCAGACCAAAACCAGCAACGGATCGAGTGAAACGGACGCAAAAGCGGTCGCCGTCATGCCGTGCACGCGGCCCGGGGCGCGTTCCGCCGTAACCACCGTTACCCCGGTCGCGAAGTGGCCCAGAGCTTGGCGAAATTCGATGGAAGTCAGAGGCACGGTAGCCATTGGCGGAAGAGGCGAAGATATCACAGTCCAGGAGAGTGCCGCATCCGGCGATGAGCGCCTTTTAGCGGACCGCCGAAGCCTCTCGCCACTTTGCGTTTTGCGCAAGCCGAGCGCCGGCCAAAAGCCTCCGTGCCAGCGCCCTCTTCTGGCCAAGCGTCTTCATTACCGTGGGCACGACGCGGACTTCGAGTCCGAGACCCTCGATCGCAGCCTTTTGCTCCGCATCCTGCGGGTCGATCACAAATGTTCCGGCAAAATCGGCGTAGAGCTTGGCAACTCCCATTGCCGTCGCTTGATGACCGAGCTGCTCGAGCATCTTATCCGAAGGCCCTTTTAGCGATTTGCCGCCGACAATCGGACAAACGGCGATAACGTCTCTCCTGCGTGCGGCAAGAGCCTGCCGAATCCCCGGAACCCCCAGAATCGGCCCAATGCTAATGAGTGGATTGCTCGGACAAACCACGATGCCTTCCGCTTCGGCTATCGCCTCCAGGACGCCGGGAGCGGGCTTTGCCTGCTGCATGCCATCAAACCGGATTCCTCGCACCACGGGCTCCGCCCGCCGTTGCACAAGATATTCCTGAAAATGAAGCGGTCCCTCGCTCGACTCGATTAGCGTCGGCACCGGTTCGTTGCACATCGGCAGAATACGGCACCGTACGCCCAAAGCCACCCGGATCGCCTCTGCCGCCTCGGTAAGCGACTTCCCTTCGCCTAACATCGCGGTCCGGTGAATATGCGTCGCCAAATCGCGATCTCCCAGATTGAACCAGTTCTCCCGGCCGTATGCCGCCAGCCGCTTCAAGGCATGAAACGTCTCCGAACGAAAGCCCCAGCCCTTTTTCGGATCGATCACTCCCGCCAGCGTGTAGGTCACGATGTCCAGATCCGGTGAAATCTGAAGCCCGTGCAACCGAATATCGTCGCCCGTGTTCACGATCACCGTCAGCGCGCGCGGATCCATTTCGGTGTAGAGCCCCAGCAACAGCTTGGAAGCACCAACCCCTCCCGCGAGCGCAACCAGCCTGGTCGTCGATTTATACTGGCTGCCCGGCGATGGCACCGCGCTCATGCCGCGTAGCCCGCCGAATCCGCCATCGCAAGCGCCTGCGCCCGCACCCGTGGGGCAAGGAACGCATCGCGGCGCACATATTCGGGATAGGCAGCCAGGCGCTCGCGCAGCACAAAGCCCCGCGCTTCCGTTTCCGCTCGCAGACGCGCGATTTGCGGCCACGCTGCCTCGGGATTGATGTGGTCCTTGGTCACCGGGGAAATGCCACCCCAATCGTTGATCCCTGCCTCCAGCAGACGCGGGAAATCCTCGTAGCTGAGATTCGGCGGCGCCTGCAAATTCATATCCGGGCCGAGGATGATGCGCGCAATCGCCAATGTGCGAAGCAAATCTTCCAGCGTGGGTTCGGCGCTCTTCGCCATGGGAGTGTCCGGCTTCGACCGGAAATTCTGAACGATCACTTCCTGAATGTGGCCGTACCGCGCCTGCATTTCCCGAATGGCGAGGAGCGAATCAATCCGCTCTTCCGCCGTTTCGCCTATGCCGATCAGAATGCCGGTGGTAAAGGCCATGCCAAGTTTTCCTGCCTCTTCCATCGTGCGCAAGCGCAATGCCGGAGCCTTGTCAGGAGCTTTGGCATGGGCAAGCCCAGGCCGCATCAGGCGCGTGCTGACTGACTCCAGCATGAGCCCCACGCTCGCGTTGCATCCCTTCAAACGTTCGAGTGCGCCGCGATCCATTACGCCGGGATTTGCGTGCGGCAGCAGGCCCACTCCGCCCAGAACGGCCTCACACATTGCCGCCAGGTAGTCGAGCGTGCGAGCAAACCCCTGCTTCGTCAGGAAGGCACGCGCTTCCGGGAAAATCCGTTCGGGTTGATCGCCCAAACTGAAGAGAGCTTCCTTGCATCCCGCACGCCGGCCAGCTTCGCTCAAGGCGATGACTTCCTCCGGCGTCATGAAGTGCGCGCCCGGCTGGCCAGGATCTTTGCGGAACGTGCAGTACCCGCAATAGTCCCGGCAGAGCGTCGTCAGCGGAATGAACACCTTCTTGGAAAACGTGATAATCCCGCCCTTGCCCTGCCACCGGAGCCGGCTTGCCTCGGCGAGCAAATCGGGCAGCGGAGCCTTCTGGAAAAGACGCAGCGCCTCCGAACGCTCGATGCCGGCGACTTGTGTTGCGCTTCCCATGCCAATACGAATTTAGCACAGCGAGTCAGCGGAAGAGGTCCTCCCCGGCGGGACGCAAAATCTTGGCCGCCGGCTCATTTTTTCGGCGATAGCCAAAGCCGCGGATGATGACGGCGGGGATGCCTTCCGCTTTGCCCATCACCAAACCCGCGGCAGCCGCCAGTTCATCTGCAACGGCGAGAACCGTGGCTTGCAGGATTTTGCCTGAGCGGTCCCGCTGGCCCCGCAGGTCCGCCAAAACGCTCAGCCCGGACGCGCCGATCGCCACGTTGGTCAGCCCGAGCCGCCATGGCCGCCCGAACGTATCGCTTATGATCACCGCGAATCGCTTGCCAGTCAGCGCTTTCATCCGGCGCGCGATCTCCTGCGCCGATCTGTCTGGATCGGCGGGCAAGACCGTTACGAAGTCCTGCCCGGGCACGTTCGAATGATCCACACCCGCATTTGCGCAAATCAGTCCGTGCCGCGTCTCCGCGATCAGCACGCGCTCCCTGCGCAGAATGCGTCGCGATTGCTGGAGTACCACCTCGAAGAATCTCGCGTCTCTGCCCAGCTTTTCCGCCAGCGTTTGCGCCGCGGGCGACGGCGCGATTCTTGACAGATCGACCACGGCCCCTTCGGATTTCGAGACAATTTTTTGCGCTAAGACCAGGACGTCCCCCGACTCCCACCGCAAGCCCTGCTTCCGGACAGCAGCCGCCAGAATCGCGCACAAATCGTCTCCAGGCTGAACCTCCGGTATCCCTCGGATCGGAAACACCTCCACGCTTCGAGACGCCGTTCGCCGCCGGGACGTTTTGCGCATAGGCTCTGCGATTTTACGCGGCGTTCCCGCCCCGCGCGAGCTCCGCGCAACCAAAAAAGACGGAACGCGCTTCGCGTCCCGCCTGACCACATCGCCTGCCGCGTTAGAATTTTCGCCTGAGCCAGCCTGCGACCGTTGCCGCGCTTCGCCACCGGGCCGAAAGCGCGCGTGATTGCTGGTGCCGTGCGCCGCCGCTACCCGCCTTCGTTTCGCCCCTGCCCACTCTCGATTTTCGCGGCGCGCAGGCGCGCCGTCTATCGGTTGTGCGGTTTGTTGTCCTTCGAAGGCTTGTCCTGATTCTGCTGTTTCGGCGGCCGGTCCGCATGCGAGCGTTCTTGCTGCTGTTTCTGCTCGAGCTTCTGCTGTTGCTGGTCGTGCTTCCGTTCGAGTTGCTCAAGCTGTTGCTGTTGCCTGTCGCGAAGGCGCTGCTGGCGCTGCTCGTCCGCCTGTTGCTGCTGGAGCTTTTGCTGGTCGCGCTGCTGCTGTTGCTCGATTCTTTGGCGCTCCTGGTCCTGTCGCTGGCGAAGCTGATCGAGCTGCTGCTGTTGCCGCTGATCGATTTGGGAGTTTCCGTTGTAAACGGGGCGAGATGCCGGCGGCCGGTCATTGTAATTGCGGTTGCGATTGGGCGGATTCGCGTTCGAAGGCGACTGGTTGTTTTCTATCTGCGAGTTGCCGTTTCCGTTTTGCGCGGGGCGATTGACCGGCGAATTGCCGTTTTGCGGCGGCTGGTTACCCGGCGATGGCGGACGGTTGGCGCGATAGGAGTTGTCCTCTCGGCCGGGCCTGTTCATTTGTCCGTTCGATGGCTGCGCGGTGCGGGCGGGCGGAGCGATGCGGACATTCGGATGATCTTCCGCCGTCCTGACACCCGCGACGCGAATCTGCGATTGCGGTACCGGGCGCCCGCCATTGGCCTGGATTTGCTGGCGCTGAACGGCAAAAGAAGCCTTTGGGGGAGGCGGCGCTGTTTTGGCTACGACGGCGCGCGACTCGATAGCGGCGGGCGGCCGGAAGCGGGCCTGCGCTCCCGCACCGATCACACTGCGCTGCTGCGGCGTGAAGCCGGGCGTAGTGGCGGCAACCGTGGTAACCGCGCGGGAATCCACTTTCACTAAATTGCGCGAGACGGGCTGCGCCGAGGTAAACGTCTCACCCGAAACCGCGGTCACATACGTACGGTTGACGTAGGTGACGTTGGTCACGCTGACCTGCTTATTCACAATCACGTTGTTGTAGTAATTGTTGACCACGGTGGTTTCGACGCGGGTATTCGAGATGTTCACGTTCGTGACGTAGGTTCGGCTGACGTAATACGAGGGAACGTACACTTCGCGCGGCCCCAGTGGGAACCAACCGACGCTGACGCCAGCGCCGACTCCCACGCCGACCGCGAAATGTGGCCCACCGACCCACGCCACCAGCGCCGGCGCGTACACCGGCCGAACATAGGCAACGCCAACGACTGCGCGGGGGGGACACGGCACCCAGCCCCACACTCCGCCCACGACGACCCAGCGACCGTAGTGAAACGGGGCATAGCCCCAAGGCTCATCTTCAACCCAGGTCCAACCCCAGGGGCTAATCCAGATCCAGTGGCCGTAGCGATAAGGCGCCCAGCCCACGACCGTCACATGCGGAAACCAAACATACCCGTAATCTGGAACAGGCCGCCAGCCGCCGTAGTCGTCAAGATCCTCATAGCCGACGACGTCCTCGGAAACGTAGCGGCTGGATGCGGAACGATCTTCGCGCTCGTCCCGCTGATTGCACCAGTTATCAAAGTCGTCGTTCTGGCCGTCGTAGGATTGCACATCGGCGCTTAACTGGTCGTTCCCGCTGAAGGTGCCGACTTCATTGGGATGAAGCGTGTAAGCGGAGCCGCCGCCCGTCACCTCGCCTTCGCCAGCGCGCACCTGAATGATTGTTGCGTCGCCGGATTCGTTGACGTTGACGCGATACGTCCCGGGGCGAAGAATCGAAAACGCCAGATTGGGAGTGTCGATCTCAAACGTTTCGTTGTCATCGAGGCGTTTCACGCGAACCCGCAGAGTGCCCGCGGTGAGCTGGATTTGCGTGGTGTTGTCATCGAGATTTAGAAACGACATCCCCGTGTTGCTGGCGAGACGAATGGACGTGCCGTCAAGCTTGAGCTCGACGCGGCCGTCCTTGTCCGACCAAAGCTTGTCGCCAATGGTGACCGGGCGGTTCACGACGGCGTCAACCCAATCATCCGTGCCCGCCGGATTGAACGAAACGGAGCCGCGCAATTGGCTCAAGCGCGCAACTCTGGAAGGCGGATCGTCATCGTCGGCGGCCGCTCGCGCGGGGGCAAAGAGCGCGGCCAGCGACGCAACCGCGAGCAAGCTCAAGAAAGTCACAAGACTGGCTTTTTTCATGTCCCTCTCTCCTGAAACGCCAAGAAGCCCAATCGCGCCGAACCCACAAACGAACTGGCGGAACCCTCCTGCCAAGATAGCACCGAGGTCGCAACGTGCACTTGGAACGCCGACCGCTCATGCCGAATCGGCTACGCCCGCTAAGCATGTAACACCCGGGCATGCAAAGAGTTGCTGATCTCTTGCGCGGCAAATCGCGCGCGCATCATTCCGAGGCTTGGCCGCCGGCAATGTCATAAATGGATGAGGACGGTTAATTTTTCACACACTTTTCGTTCGGGAATTCGCTGCGCAGGGAACCACATAGCGAAAAAAGAGCCCTTCGAGGGCTGCTCGAAGGGCTCTGAGAAATCGCTGAGCAGGTCTTTAGCGATGAGGGTGACCGCCGCCGCCCGATGGCCGCCCGCCGCCGCTGTAACCGCGGCTTGGCGCTGAGTAAGACCGCGAGGGCGCAGAATAGGAGCGCGACGGGGCCGAATAGCTGCGTGGCGGAGCGGAATAGCCTCGGTTTGGTTCGGAGTACGACCGCGAAGGCGCGGGATATCCGCGGTTCGGCGCCGAGTAGGTGCGCGGCGGTGGATTGTACTCGCGCGGCTGCTGTGCATATGACCTCGGCTGCGCCTCGCCTCGACCCTGATTGGCGTAGCCCTGCCGGTTGAACTCGCTGTTCATCCGCGGCTGCCGGCCAGCTTGCGGTGCGGCATTCCGGCCACCATTCATCTGAGCGTTGGCGGCCCAGGGTGGACGGTCGTTACGCTGCATACTGGCGTTGCGCTCTACGTCGTTGGGGCGATTCTGGCCGAAGCCCTGGGGAGCGCGGCCGCGATCGGTGGTGTTGCCCTGTGCCGCCCAGGTTCGTGTACCGCTGGGCCGCATCTGGCTGTTCGGTCCCGCATTGCCCGGGCGATCCGCCGAGCGCCCTGCGTTCGCCGCCGCGCCTTGCCCCTCCCCGGAACGCACTCCGCTGCCACGAATCTGGCTGTTTGCTTCGCCATTCGTCCTGGCGTTGACATTCGGACGCGCCGAGGGTGGCCGGTCATTGAAGCTGCGCGCTCCCGGACGAGACATTTCGTTGCTGCGTGGAGCGGTATTTCCTCCGGCATTGGCAGCAAAAGCACCGCGGCTAACCATGTTGCCGCCCGGCCGGTTACCCGCTGGCGCCGGGGACAAATTCCGCGTGTTGATGCGCTGCACCGGCATGTGCGAGGCGGCGCCAGCGGGCGCCAGGCGCGCCATCACCGGCCGGTTTTGCACTGCCCGCGGAGGCATCGAAACGCTTCGATTCAAATTGGCGGCGCCGAATGTGCTCCCGCGTGTCGGACTGATACCGGGATTGCGCATGATCTGCGCGCCGCGCAGCGACGCGTCCGTCAGATGAAAAGCGCCACGGTTGATCATCTGCCCGCTAGCAAAGGCACTGCGTGAAGCCACGGTGACGGCGCGGGCATTGCGAGCGTAAGCGTAGTTGAAGTGATTGTTGTTGATGATCGTCGTGTTGCGGATGAAAGTATTTCTCACGTTTATCCGCTCAATGAATCTCGGCCCGCAGTGGAACCACGGATGGAACGGCTCGCCCCAGCCGAGGGGAAACCAACCGATTCCTCCGCCGAAGCCGAATCCGAAGCTAGCTCCAAAGCTGCCGCCGAAGAAACCGACAAATGCAGGCCCATAGAAAGGCCGCGCATAGATGGGACCCGGACACCAGCCCCAGCGTCCGCCGATGAAAGCCCAGCGGCCGTAGTGAAATGGCGCGAAGCCCCACGGCGCGTAGTCAATCCACGTCCAGCCCCATGGCGCGACCCAACCCCAGTATCCGTAGCTATAAGGGGCCCAGCCGACATCCACAACAGTGGGATACCAGACTGCGCCGTAGTCAGGAACTTCGCTCCACGTTCCGTAGTCGTCGAGGTCGGAATAGCCGACGGTGTCGCGGTTTACATACTTGCCGGAAATCGAGTTGTCTTCCTTCAGGTCACGCTCATTCGCCCAGCGGTCCAGACCGTCCGGGGCGGGCGCGGCAGAAGTGGAATACTGGATTTGGTCGTCCGTTCCGTTGAATTCGGAGCGCTCACCCGGATTCAGATCGTAGGTCTTGCCACCGGCGGTCACCATGCCTTCGCCACGAATGACGGTGATGCGCGTGCCGTCTCCGTTCTCGCTGACGTCTATGCGAAAGGCCCCCGCCTGCTTTACGGTGAAAGCCAGGTTCGGGGTGTCCACTTCGTAAATGTCCCCCTCGCGCAGTTCTCGAACGCGGAAGTTGATGCTGCCTTCCGCAAGACGCATCTGCGTGGTCGTATCATCCAGGTTCAGAAAGGAAAGGGCGGTCATACTGCCCAGGTGGATCGAAGCAGCTCCCGCCTGCAACTCGGCCCGCGAGTCCTTGTCCACCCAAATTTTGTCACCTATCGTTACTGGCCGATTCTTAACGGCGGCACCCCAATCCCCCTGGCCGCCGGGCTGGAAGGACACTGAGCCATCCAAATAACTGATGCGCGCCACGCGGCTGGGTGGGTCGTTCTCGTCCGCATGGGCGTTCGGCGTGACGACCGTAAACAGAAGACCGGCGAGGCCCAGAAGCAGGGCGAGGCTGCTTCTTCCGGCGAACGTGGTCTTCAACATGGCGGTTCCCCTGTTCTCGACCCACCCTCACCTATTCGATAAGGTGGGCCAATGGGAGGCTACTCCTAAAGGTGCTCCCAGTCGATAGGAACCCAGGTGTGGGAAGGAAGTTGCCGATGAAGT
>DASRCZ010000019.1:0-2448 GCA_035652855.1 Candidatus Acidiferrum sp. | reverse complement strand
GCTGGCCGGCGGTATTTTCAGAGTAGCTGTAGACCTCCTGCGGCGGCCGGACATCGCGGCCGTTGACTTCGAGGAGGTAATCGCCCGCTTTCACGTCGACACCCGGCTGTGTGAGAGGCGCGCGGAGCTCCGGGTTCCAGTTCTCTCCGTTAAAGACGCGAGCGAACCGGTAGCGGCCGTTCTCAACTTTGTAGTCGGCACCGAGCAGCCCGCCCTTGACCTGACTGGGCCTAGGGCCGTCGCCGCCGCCGATGAACATGTGGCCGACGGTGATCTCTCCGAGCATTTCCTCGAAGAGATAGTTGAGGTCAGCGCGGCCGCCAAGGCCTTTGAGGTACACGCTGTACTTTTTCTCGGCGGCGGGAATATCGAGCCCGTGATGATTCGGATCGTAGAGGAAGTCGCGCTCGATGCGCCATACTTCCCGATACATCTGGTTCCATTCGACGCGCGGATCGACGTAAACCTCCATACCGTCGAGCTTGAGCGCGCCATCGCCGGGTTTCGCGGCTTGCGCGGTGCCCACAATGAACCAGCCGCGGCCCTGGCGGTAGAGAGCTTTTTCGCCGCTGGAGGAGAGGACGAACGCCATCACGCCGCCAACGAAAGGCTCCGTCTTGCGTGTGCTGAGATCGAACTTCGAAACGTTCGCAAAGTTCGGCTCTCGAAACCGCGGCACATCGGTGATCTCGCTCAGGAATAGGACGCCCGATTTGCCGGCGTCCAGGCCGATGTAGTTGGCTTCACGAATGGGAAGCGAGACGATGCGCTGGCCGATACCATCCAGGTCAATGGTCACTTTAACGCCTTCGTCCTTCTTCTCGCCGTCCTTGCTCTTTTCTTTGGATTTGTCCGCGGACGCATCACCCTCCTTGCCCTTCTCGGCGGCGGTCTTTTCCTCGTCGCTCAGCGGCTCGACGGGGGAGGGATCACCTTTTTTCAGCACGACCGCGTAAACGCTGCGCAGCAAGGGATGCTGGAAGCTCGAGAGATCAAGCCAGCCGACACCAAGGCCCAAGTCGGTGCTCGCGGCGAAGTAAAGCGTTTTGCCGTTCTTGTCGAAGACGGGATAGCGGGCGTCGCTGAGGCCGTCGGTAATTTGCGACTCCTTTCCGCTCTCGAGCGAATAGACGAAGATGGCGTGGAAATGACTGTCGAGCAAACGGGAATAGGTCAGCCATTTGCTGTCCGGCGACCATGCGGGATTCATGGAACTGGAGGGGTCCTCAAAGCGTTCGGTGGCGACTTTTACGGGCGTGCCCTTGTCGAGGTCCACGTACCAGAGGTTCAGCCGCTTGTCGGTGTAGGCGATCTTTTTGCTGTCCGGCGACCAAAGCGGCGAATAGAAGAACGAGGGCGGATTGCCGAGATCAATCTTTTTCACCGGTCCTTCACCGGATTGATCGATGATGTGCAGTGCGTACTCGCCAGACTCGTCCGAGAAAAAGGCAATGGACTTGCCGTCCGGCGACCATGCGGGATCGCGCTCGGCGACCGCGGTGGTCCTGGTGAGATTGCGGACGTCGCCCTTCTCGGCAGGCACGGTGAGGATCTCGCCACGGGCTTCAAAAACAGCGCGCATTCCGTTCGGCGAAATGGCGGCATTGTGAATTTTGTCCGCGACTTTTTCGTAGTGTCCGCGCGTCGCGGGCAGGTCGCCATTGACCGTGATGTTTACCTGCCGCGATTTGCCCGTCGCAGGATCGAAAAGGTAGATGCCGCCGAACTGCTCGTACGCGAGGACGTCCGGACCGGCGGAAAGTGATTTGAAATCGAGGCCGCGATTTTCGATAAGCTGCTTTACGGCTTTGGTCTTTGGATCGTAGGAAAAGAGTGTCACCGGGCCGTTGCGGTCCGAGAGAAAGTAGACGGTATTCTTGAACCAAACGGGCTGCGAGTCGTTCGAGTTATTGCGCTGAACTTTTTCGATCGAGAGGTTGCTGAGATTCACGATGTAGATCGGCGTGGTCTGGCCGCCGCGATAGCGTTTCCACGCCACTTGCCATTTGATATTGGGAACATAGGCCATGTGGGCGCCGTCCGGGGAGTACGAACCTTCCGACGCGCGCCACATCGGCAGAGGCTCTGCAACGCCACCTTGGGCAGGAACGGTATAGAAACGCGTGAAATCCGCGTAGGCATCGCGAGCCGAAGCGAAGAGGACCCGCTTCCCGTCGGGTGTCCAGCCGATGGCCACATCCGGTCCCGGATGCCAGGTGAGGCGTTTCGGCTCGCCGCCCTCGGCCGGCATCACGAATACGTCGGCGTTGCCATCATAATGGCCCGTGAAGGCGAGCCACTTGCCATCCGGTGAAAAGACCGGCGAGGACTCGTGTCCACCCGTAGTGAGCTGGCGCGCCGCTCCGCCATCGCGCGGCACGGACCACAAATAGCCTCCGTAAACAAAAACAACATCCGTTGCGTTCACGGTGGGCGACTGAACCAGCA
>DASRCZ010000018.1:0-2857 GCA_035652855.1 Candidatus Acidiferrum sp. | reverse complement strand
TCTGCGCAGGCGCGACGAGCGCGATCGCTGCCAAAACGCCCCACCAGAGTGTCAGGCGCGTGCCGGCTCGCCTGGCTGCACAAACCCTCGCCGCAAAGTTCCGATTCCGCATTGGTCTTCAGGATGGTACGGACCGGTCCACGCGCGGTCAATGCGCGGCTTGTCGCCCTCTGTTTTCCTGTGTCAACCTGCTCCTGGCTCCCGCCCTCGCTCCGCCCGGCGCCCAACGTGCTACCATTTTTCGGCCTTTCGCCGGAATGCCGCACGCGATGTCAACACGCTTCCCACTCCTGTCCCGCACTGTTTTGCTGCTGATTCCTCTTTGGTTCCCGGCCCTTCCCGCACAGCCGGCTCTCGCTCAATCCCGCAATTCCTCGGCCAACAACGCCGCATCTCAGGCCAGCGCCGCCTACGAGCAGGGAATGGCTGCCCTCCGGCAGCAAGACCTGCCCTCCGCGCGCGCCGCTTTTGAAAGGGCCGTCAAGTTGGCGCCGCAAAGCGCCGAAGGTCACAACTCCCTGGCTTGGGTTCTTCTCACCCAAGGCGAACTCGGCCCTGCCATCGCGCAATTTGAATCCGCGCTCCGCCTCAATCCAAGATTTGCCCTCGCGCGCATGAATCTTGCCAATGCGCTCGCCCAAAAAGGCGATCTCGAGCGCGCCGCTCGCGAGGCGCGCGAAGCCGTCCGCCTTGCTCCGCAAGATGCCGAAGCTCACCGCACGCTTGGCCGCATCCTTGACGCTCAGGGCCTGTTCGATGCTGCCGCCGCCGAGCTTCACAGCGCCATTGCCCTGGATTCGAATCGCGCCGACCTGCGCGACGAACTCGGCACTGTCCTCGCTCAGAAATCCGCCGATGCCGAGGCCGCCGCCGAGTTCCGCGAAGCCCTCCGTCTTCAGCCCGATTCCGCTTCGGCTCACCTTCACCTCGGCGTGCTGCTGTATCAGCAGAAGCTCTTCTCACAAGCCCAGGATGAGCTTCGCGCCGCTGCCAGGCTCGCGCCGCGCAATCCCGAAGCGCATTTCTACTTGGCCGAAACTCTTCAGGCCACCGGTGCCGATGGCGATGCCATTCGCGAACTGCAAGCCTGCCTGGCTCTCAAGCCCGGTCACCCCGCCGCCCGGAACACCCTCGGTTTGCTGCTTCAAAGAACCGGGGACATGGAAGCCGCCGCGGCCGCGTTTCGAGAATTCGCAAAACTCCAGCCGGAAAATCCCGAAGCGCACAATAATCTCGGCCTCGCGCTCCTCCAAACCGGCGATGGCAATGGCGCCATCGCCGAGTTCCAATCCGCCGTGACGCTCCAGCCGCGCAGCAGCAGCTATATCGGCAACCTCGGTGTCGCCTATCTTCAGCTCGCCGATTTTGATTCCGCCCTTGCCCAGTTCCAGCGCGCCCTCGCGATTTCGCCGCAAGACGCCACTTTGCACTACGATCTCGGCCTGACCCTCAAGCTGAAAGACCAGCTTCCAGCCGCCATTGCCGAATTTCAAAAAGCCATCGAGCTGGATCCCAATCAGGCCGACGCCCACTACACCCTTGGTGTCACGTTCTGGCAGCAGGGCAATTTCGGTCCCGCTGCGGACGAACTCCGCTCCGCCATTCGTGTTCGCCCTGATTACGCCGAAGCCCACTACACCCTTGGCACCGTGCTCAAGCAGGAAGGCAATCTTTCGGAAGCTGCTGACGCGCTGCGCGAGGCCATTCGCCTCCAGCCCGATTTCGCTGGCGCGCATACCACGCTTGCCGCCGTTCTCCGCCAGCTCGGCGATAGCGAAGCCGCCGTGCGCGAAAGCCGCATCGGCGCCGAAATCGCCAAGCGTCAGACCGGCCGTCAGGCCGCTCTCCTCGCCACCAATTCCGGTAAGCGCCTCCTCAATGCCGGCGACCTCGATGGCGCCATCGGCCAGTTCCGCGCCGCCATCGACTCGGCATCGGACTACGCGCCCGCGCATTTTCAATTAGGTTTGGCTTTGCGCCGTCAGGGAAAGTGGGAAGAAGCCGAGAGGGAACTCGCCGCCGCCAGGCAACTCGACCCGCGCCTAACCGTACCCGCGCCATAGCCTTGTCCGCCAAGACACGCATGCGGAGGCGGCGGGGAAGCCAGCGTCAAACACGCTTCACCGCTGGCCGTATCGCAAACGGATATCCGGAAACTCGGCCGGCGCTATGGCCCAGCCTTGTGAACCGCCACCAACTGCGTCCCTACCGGCACTCCGCGCGCCACTTTCACGCGAATCACTGCTTCGAATGGCTTCAAATCTCCTGAATTGGAAACCGAAAGCCGCAGCAACAATTCCTCCAGCGAATTCTGCTGGCAAACGTACTCCACTGCCGCCTGCGTCCCAATCGTCGTCGTCCCCGCCAGTATCAGTTCCGAGCGCGTTGGATTCAGCCCCTTCACCAGCGCGATCACCGAATAGTCTTCCGTCAGAGGCTCGGTCGACGGCGTCGCCAGATACTCTTTCGGCTCGCCGGACTCCGGATGCTCATTAACGATCTCCATGTTTCCAGCCCGCGCGCCCGTCTTTACCTGGCGGAAAACGAACTCCTTCGTGCTGGGAATTTCCAGCAATGTCAAATTCTCTGAAGGCGACCCGATGAAAATCAAATCGTTGTTTTTCGCGTCATCCAGGGAAAACAAACTGCCGCGCTTTACGCGCAGTTGCTGGTGCAGTTGTGAAAAAACCCCGTCCAGGGCGTGTACCGCCAGCACTTCGCCGACTCCCGTATAGTGATCCAGAATCAGCGCGTTCGAATCCCTTGCGCGGTTGTAATACCGCATCCCGATATCCGGCCGTCCCACAAAGGCCGCGTTGCTGAAAATCACCCACGGCTCCTCGGGCCCGTTTAGGAA
>DASRCZ010000017.1:0-3164 GCA_035652855.1 Candidatus Acidiferrum sp. | reverse complement strand
GCGCGGCGAGCTGATTGACGGCGACGAAGTTCGTGCCCGCCTCGAACAACACAAACGTGAGTGGCTCGCTAAGGACAAGATGTGAGCTGCGGGCGCCCTCAGCCATTCCCTGGTTCCAATTCATAAGCATCAGGCTGCTCCCGTTGTGACCGCGTGCGTATCGCCGGTCTCCTGGCTGGATTTAGGCGCCGGCCGCGAGTACACGTCCTCTGTTGGAGGTGGATCAGTAACGGCTAGCTCAGGTTCTTCGGCGACGCGTACCCATCGGCTCCTCTTCGGGCGATCCGATTCGAGTTGTTGGATTCCAGGCCCGGATACATCACGCCAGATGAGCGGTTGATGAAGGCTCAGAGGCTGCAGGAACTGGAACGAGAGCTTGAGGGTGTAGCCCGGCGTCTGGAAATACCCCGTCAGGTCTTCGAGGTTTTCAATCTCTGAAGCCAGAATGGCCATCTCCGTTCGCCGGTCGAGCGTGGCATTGGTTGAGCTGCGCAGTCCCCAGTCGCCCTGGCTGCGGCCCTCACGGACATGTTCCGTTTCTGCCTCACCAATACACTTGCTCACCCATTCAGCCGCCCGCGCTTCGCCCGTCCGTAAGAAGATCCGGGTTCGCGGCTGCGAGAGCATGGCTTCGGCCTCCTGGCCGTAGCGGGCTTCCACCTGGCTTTTGCCCTGAAAGCCAATGACGAGCCTCGTATTCGACTTGCGGCTCTCGGCCAGAGCCAGCGGCAGCGTCGGCAGCACATCAAGGCTCGCCAGTTCGTCGAGGATCACCCAGACCGGCCGCTGCCCATATCCGGTCTGAGCTGTGAGCCGGAGAACCAGGAAGTCGAGCCAGAGACTTAACAGCGGCCGGAGGCGCTCCCTCGTCTCCGGCGTGCTGGTCAGGAACAACCAGCCCTTTCGCTCCTGGGCCCATTCAGTCGCTGTCCATCGGCGGGCGTTGCTTGTTTCGGGAGGCAGCAATCCGAAGGCATTGCTGACGCGTTCGAGGCCGGAAAGTACCCCGCTTCGCTGCTGAGGAGCCCGCTTGGCGATGAACTCTTCGAGCGGCGTCCTAGCGACGCGAATGTCAATCTCCGGGTCCGCCTCGGCAATCCACTGGCAAAGCTCTTCGGGCGTGGGACGGTACAGAAGCAGGTGGGCGAATAGCTTTCGCGGGCTTTCGACGAAGAACCGATACTCGCGATCCCGGTCCGGGTATAGCGATTTCGCCAGAGTCTCCGCCTCAGCGTGATGGAGAATCTCGTCCGAAGGAGACCAGTACGGCATCCGGGCATCGAGCGGATTGAGGATCACGTCGTCGCGGTCCGGGTCATAGAACTCGGGCAGGTATTCCTGGGCCGGATCGTAGACGATGGCCGTTTCATTGCGGTCGCGGACCTGGCGCAAGATCTGGCGAATGAGGGACGACTTGCCGCTTCCGGTGTCGCCGACGAGAAGGATATGCTCGCGCTCATGCCGGCGGGCGATGCGCACGATGCGGCGCTCGGCTTTGGGTAAGTGGAGCCACTCCCAAAGGCTCGCCCGGTCAGTAGTCAGCCAGCCGATCCCGGTGAACCACCGGCAGGCACGGTGATAATGAGTTCGGGAAACGACGTTCGCACCCTTGAGCGGAACTCCTTCACGGCGCTTCCGGGCTTGGGCGCGATCTTTTCGGATGGCGAAGGGAAGCCCAATGGCCAGGATCAACAAGGCGGCGTACCAGGGAGTGCGAAACAGTTGCCAGAGAGATCGCCCGTAAACCCACTGGGCAAGCCAGGCGTGAAACCAGCTATCGTCGAGCCGCAGCGGCTCGAACCTCAGACTGCGAGCGCCACCTGCAATGGCGAAAGGCGAGAGCCGGAACGCGATCACTTTCCGATGCTGGGCGGTTGAAAAGACGACCGGCTCGACCTCACGATCCACTGCCAGACGCTCCCCGCGCGAGTAGCGAATGACCAGCACCTCCCAGGTGCGGGCGGGGCGCAGATACGGGTTCTGTGGTTCGCCAGGATGGGCGGTTCGGAAGTAGTCCTGGAAGTAGTAGCGCTCAAGCGGAGTCCAGCGCGTCTTGTACTCCCAGGCGAACACCAGCGCGCCGCCGATCAGGGCCAGAAAGCAGACGAGCAGCGTGAATGCCGGCGTATGCCTCGGCCAGGGGCGTTCGTTGTATGGCCGCGTTGGCGTGGGGATTTGGGTGCTCATCAAGATGATCTCCTGCACTCGGCTTCTGCATCTTTGAAGAGCGCCACCACATCGCGGTACTTGCGTTCGTGGGCGGCGTCGACAATCTCTTTTGCCTTCTGCGGGGTGAGCCGGCCCTCGCGCCCAATCGCGCAGATGAGGCCCACCACGGTGTCCTGCAGGGCGAGGATCTCGGCGAGAATCGCGTGCTGCGCGGGTGACGGACGGATGCCATTGAGGTTCTCCAGCACACGCTCTCGACACCATTCGGCTGGGCGCTTGCCAGTCCGTTCGGAAGCAAATCTTAGGCGCTGAAAATCGCTCTCGGCGAACTTCGCAGTTACAGCTTTGGCTAGCTTGTTGGAATTACTCATCGGAACCACGTCTCCGTTATCGTATTCATATGGCACAAGTTGCCCGTGGGAACCCTTGGATTCCCAAGGGAATCGGATCGCGCGCAAGCGCCGCTTCTTCAACGGCTTCCCGCGGGAATCCAAAGGATTCCCGGCGTAACCCTCCCGAGGGGTGATGTGTCTGGGTCCGGCGAAGCCAGGACCCTCCGTTTGCCGATGCGAAGCAGCGTCTTGGGCATACGAACCATTCGCCACAGGCGCACATCATGGGCATCACACCTCGGCCCTACTCAGTCTCAGTAGTGCTCGCCGCTTCCACAGCGGCCACAATCGACGGCACTGGCGCGCCGGAGATAGCGGCCTTCCGCGATTGCTTTGCGGAGCCGTTGCGCCGGGACCGCTTGTCAGGCTCGAAATCGGGATGGACTTCGAGCCACTCGTGATAGTCCGTGTCGATCTCGTAAAGCCTGTCGAGGCTCTGCGAAATGATGATCGAATAATTGTTCGTGCCGACGAACGCTCCGTAGCGTTTGAGTGCGGCAAACTTCTCCTCTTCGAGCCGGACGGCAAATGTGACCTTCTTCGGCGGCGGTGGCGGCAATTGAATAATGGGCATTGTGTTCTCTCCTGGTTCGTTCAGTTAAA
>DASRCZ010000016.1:0-3166 GCA_035652855.1 Candidatus Acidiferrum sp. | reverse complement strand
CAACTACGGCTTCGGGGTACACGACCGCGCCGCCTATCCTGCCGACGTTTACCTCGACCGCCTCACGGATTTGCCGCCCCTGCTCGCGAACCACGCGGCGCGCCGGTAACGTATCGCAACGCCGCAATTGCCGTTAGGGGGGTGACAAAATTATGGAGCTAAAACACGCAATTGCCGTTGGCTTACCCGATTCGCGCACTTCGCGTAAACTGGTTGGCTCGCTGCCCGGCAAAATCCCGTTCTGGAGAAGCAATGGCCCAGGTCCGCCCCTTTCGCGCCTTCCGTTACAATCCTTCGCACGCCCCCTATGACCGCGTGCTGACTCAGCCTTACGACAAGATCTCTCCGGCCATGCAGGAGCGTTACTACGCCAGCGATCCGAACAACCTGATTACGGTCGAAAAGGGCCGCGCCTTCGAGACCGACTCGGCGCAAAATAACGTCTACACGCGCGCCGCTGCCGCGCTTGAGGCCTGGATCTCGGGGAATGTAGTGCGCCAGGACCCCGCGCCCGCCTTCTACTCTTATACGCAGGAATTCACGGTGCCCGGCACGGAGGAGCGCCGCATCCGCCGGGGCTTCATCGGAGCGGGCAAACTCGAGGAATATTCCGCCGGGGTGATCTTTCGCCACGAACACACGCTCAGCGGGCCGAAGGCCGACCGACTCGAGCTGCTTCGCCACACCCGCATGCACACGGGACAGCTTTTTCTTTTGTATTCGGATAACGAACGCCGAATCGATCGTATTCTGGAAGATGCTGAACGCGCCGCGCCGCCGGCCACCGAAATGCGCGATGAGTACGGCGTCGTGCACCGTCTCTGGGTCATTGCTGATCCCGCTCGCGCAGCTTCCATCGAGAACGCCATGGCCGATCAGAAGCTGGTCATTGCCGATGGCCACCACCGTTATGAAACCGCGCTCGCGTACCGCAACGAGCGGCGTCTCCAAGCCGGAAAAACCGATCGCGAAGCGCCCTACGAGCGCGCCATGATGACCTTCGTGAATACCAGGAGCGAGGGGCTTGTGATCCTCCCCGGGCATCGAGTGGCTGCTCATCTTCATGATTTCAAGTGGGCGGAGGTGCGGCGTCAGCTCGAGCCATGGTTTGAAGCGGAGCCGTTCTCTTTCCGCGATGAAGCTTCGAAGGCCGGCGCCCGCAACAACTTCCTGATGCGCCTGAAACAGCAGCGCAGCCAGCGCGCCATTGGTGTTTACCCGGCGCAGGATGCCCCGCGCGCCTTCTATCTGCTCACGCTTCGTCCGGGCGCGGATTTGACGCGCCTTCTGCCGAACGTGTCGCCGCTTCAGCGGGAACTCGACGTGGTACTCCTGCACGAGGGCATTCTCGAGCCGGCCCTCGGCATTACGCCGCAAGCCGTTGCCTCCGAAGCCAATCTGACGTTCGAGCGCGAGGCTTCCGCCGCGCTGGATGCCGTGGATCGCGGCGCGGCGGAAGCCGCCTTTTTGCTGAATCCCTGCGAGGTCGATCAGGTGATGAAAATCGCCACTGCGGGCGAGGTCATGCCGCAGAAGTCCACGGACTTCTACCCGAAGATGCTCAGCGGCATCGCCATGTACTCCGTCGCATAGCTTCCCAGTCGGAGTCCGCCCAGGGAGCACAACTGAACTATCCGGACCGTAAGGCTGTTCGAGGGTTGGCGCGCTTTCTCGCAGAGGCGGCGAATGAGACATCCAGCAGGGATTTCGGTGCGTAGTTCCGCCATGCGGCTACCAGTGCCGGCCGAATCACGCCGGGCGTGGCTGCCTTGAGATGGACGGTCGTGCAACCCTTGCGTCCCCAGGAGCCCTTCACTGGAGCGAACACCTTGGGGTAAGCCGTCACGAACGCATCCTGCTGCGCGGGGCCGAGTTTGACCATGGCGCGCGTATTGTCCGGATAACCGAGGGTGGCGAAGATTTTTCCTCTCACGCGGAAATCGGGATGGTTCATATGGGCTTGCTCGACGCTTTCGGGAAGCGTGAGCGCCAGTCGCCGGAAGGTGGCAGGTGTCATGACGACCAAAATAGCACAGGAAGGCGAAGCCGGACGCAGCAAGGGCGTCGGGACGTTCTGGGATTGTGGCTTGGCAAGGACCAGCGAGTTACTCGCGTGGCACGGGAAACGGAAAGAGACTGCCGAAATACGGCGTTAGCCGGATGGCCCCTCCTTCCCCGCACGCTCAGTATGGCGGGCGCGGGCCTATCGAATGCTCGACACAGAGCGGGATTCGAGGCTTTGGCAAGGAGGAATGAATGTCTTTCCTGGCGTGGATCGTGCTCGGGCTGATCTCGGGATTCATTGCAAGCAAGATGGTCAACAAGCGAGGCGAGGGTATTCTCATGGACATTGTCCTGGGCATTGTGGGAGCGGTGGTGGGCGGCTGGCTCTTCAGCGCGCTCGGCGCCTCAAAGGTTACCGGTTTTAACGTTTACAGCATCATTGTTTCCATCATCGGAGCCGTCATCGTCTTGCTTGTGTATCACGCCCTTGTGCGCCGGACGCGTCCCACGACGCGCTGACGCCCGCCGAATAGCCTGGTTTCAAAAATCCTCGCTCGCTATTTGGCGAGCGAGGCTTGCTTTTTTCTTGTGCGTCCGCTCGCCCGCCGCTTCTCCTTTGCCACGGAGCGCGGATCGACCAGCCATTGGGCTTTGCCCGCGCGGCCCGGCTGCTTGACTTTGGTGCCCGTAAGCCGCCCAATGGCGAGCAGCGTGCAGACTTCCGCGCTGGTCAGGTCCAGCATTGCGGCCGTTTCCTGCGCGGTAAACCACCGGGTCCGACTCGAAGCCATTCGACCAGTTCCTCCAAGCAGACGGTAACGTTGACTGTAGTCCTCTATTACTGTTTTTTCAACTCCGGTCGGAAGTCCGAGCCGATGCTTTGCTCTCGCGCCCATGCTCTCGCGTTCATTGACAGGGCTGCGACGCCACGGGTATGCTTGTCGGGTTGCAGCGTATTCCAACGCAAGCAGCATTGTCCCAAGTGAACGCCCTGCGGGGGATCTGAGCACCCCTGCGAAGCGATCCACCTCCTTGCATCAAACCCTCTAGGGAATTCGCAAGGAACTCTTTCGACTAACTAGGGATACATATCCCGGAGGCCCTTAACCATGTTTTCCGACCACGAGAATCAGACCGCAGCCGCAGCCGCTCCTGCCCAAGA
>DASRCZ010000015.1:0-11581 GCA_035652855.1 Candidatus Acidiferrum sp. | reverse complement strand
TTCTCGACCTGTTCCTGCGTTTTATGGCAGAACGAACAGCGCAACGGTTCGTCGGTGTTGAATTTTTTCACTGGTGCGAAGGCCTCGTCCCCGCCGACCCGTGGCGGGGTACCTCGTGCTTATTCTAGCCGACTTTTTCGCCAGGCCAATCAGAAACTCGGGTGAGGAGTGCTAACTGATTGGAACCCTGTTCACAAGCGTGACCCCGGTCGTGCTCGCGCGTTCTCGTCTAACGGTGCTTGAAGATGATCTCGTCAATCATGCCGTAATCCTTGGCCTGCTCGGGGTTCATGATGTAGTCGCGGTCGACGTCCTTCTCAATGCGGCTGACCGGCTGGCCGGTGTGCTTCGAGAGCACCTGGTTGATGACCGTGCGCATGCGAAGGATTTCCTTGGCATGAAGATCGATATCGGTGGCCTGGCCCCCGAGTCCGGACATCCACGGCTGGTGGATGAGGATGCGCGCGTTTGGGAGCGCGAAGCGCTTTTTGGGCGCGCCGCCGGCTAGCAGAACCGCGGCAATGGAAGCGGCTTGTCCCACGCAGGTTGTGACGACGTCCGGCTTGACGAACTGCATCGTGTCGTAGATGGCGAAGCCGGCGGTAATCGAGCCACCCGGCGAATTGATATAAAGCTGAATATCGCGCTCAGGATCCTCGGCTTGGAGAAAGAGCATCTGCGCGGTCGCCAGATTGGCCACGTGATCGTCGATCGGCGTGCCGATAAAGATGATGTGCTCCTTGAGCAGGCGCGAATAAATATCGTAGGCGCGCTCGCCGCGGCTGGTCTGCTCGACCACCATGGGCACAAGCGTTGTCGCGCGATAATCTGGGCCGTCGTAATTTTTCATGTGATAGTCAATGCGCTCTAGGGGCCGAACCCGTACTACTTCGAGCTTGCCGCAGCGACTGTGCGGATCCGGGAGTTTTGCGCAAGCCAATCGAGAGTTTTGTCACTCCGCAGCTTCGCTTTCATCCTATCGAGCGTTCCCTGCTTTGTCAAACGAGCTTCCAAAACGCCGGCGGATTCGCCACTATGCCCGGCCAGGTGTTCGAGTTCGTGGCGCAGTTCCTCCGGCGTCACTTCGATATTTTCGGCGGTGGCGATGCGGTCGACGATCAACTCAGCCTTAACGTCATCCTTGGCGCGCTCCTCCTGGCGTCGGCGCAGCGAGACCCAGTCGACATTGACGGCTCGCGGATCGACGCCTTGCGCGGCAAGGGAGCGCACCACGCGCTCGAGCCGCACATCCATCTGATGCTCGACAAGGGATTCCGGAACCGGGAAATCGTGAAGCTTCACGAGCTCGGCGAGAACCTTTTCGCGCTGGAGTTCTTTCTGGCGATGGTCGCGCTGGTGCTCGAGGTCCTCGCGAATTTTGGCCTTGAGCTCCTCGAGCGTGGCGGAAGCGCTGACGTCCTTGGCGAATTCATCGTTCAGCTCGGGCAACTGCTTGGTCTTGATCCCCAGCACGCCGACGTCGTAGTGATACGTCTTGCCGGCAAGTTTGGCGTCGGGATAATCGGCCGGATAAGCGACATCGAATTTCTTGTGGTCGCCGATGGCGGCTCCCCGGAGATTTGCGTTGAAGGGCTCCATGGTTTCTTCGGCGCCGATATGGCACAGCACGCTGTCCGCTTTGATCGGATCGCCCCCGCCTTCCGGGACGCCTGCGAGTTTGATTTGCGCGAAATCGCCGTTCTCGATGGCGCGACCCTCGGCGGCGGCAAAGGTGGCGGCGCGCTCGCGCATTTCCTCGAGGGTCCTGTTGACGTCCTCTTCGGTGATATCCATCGCCGGCATTTCGAATTCCAGGTCTTTGTAATTGCCCAGTTCAAATTCGGGCAGGACTTCGAAGACAGCGCGAAACGTCAGCGGCTGGCCTTCGTTGAAATCCAGCTTCTCGACTTGGGGCCGGGAAACGGGAGTGAGCTGCTGCTCGGCCACGGCCTTCTCGACGCGCTCGGGCACGAGCGTCTGCAAAACCTCGCCCTTGATGTCGCCGGCAAAGCGGCGGCGGATCAGCGACAGCGGAGCCTTGCCGGGACGAAAGCCGGGAACGCGCGCGACGCGCGCGATTTCTTTGGCGACACGCTCGATTGCTTTTGAGACTTCGTCGGCCGGTATTTCGAGGTCCAGCTCGCGCCGGCAAGTACCTTCAGCCATATCCAGATCCTTCCTATGGTGCGCAAACGGGCGCACGCCGCTTCTGGTCTCGACGCCACGCGCCCCAGCTTTCGATTGGAACACTCCGGCTATTGGAAGAGCCCAGACAGGTGAGAATCACCCTGAAAAACGCAAGCTTCAGTATAGGCGATGGCGTTTAAGAGCGTCAACGCGCGCGGACTGCGATAAGGGTTGCGGGGATAAATCGGCTGTCCGTTAGAGGATACCCGCGCGATAATGGACGGCAGTGCCCAGCCTTATCTCGAAATGAGGCCGGGCCATGCCCTTCAAAGTACAAGTCGGTCCCCCACAAATCACCATTCACCATGCGCGAACCATTTTCGTCACCGAGCACGACGGGTGCGTAAAGTGGCCGACGAACCGCGGCCTCTACTTTCTGGACACGCGGGTGATCAGCAGTTGGACGATCTACGCGAATGGGGAAGGCTGGGAGTTGCTGAATGGCGGACCGATCACCTATTACGCCGCGCGGATTTACCTCACTAATCGCAGGATTCCAACGCAAGACGGCGAAATTCCGGAGCGCACGCTGGGGCTGATCCTGACGCGCGCGATTAACGGCGGAATGCACGAAGACCTCGATATCACCAACCACAATCGCAAGGACGTGCGGTTTCAGCTCGAACTGGCCATTCGATGCGATTTCGCCGACATTTTCGAGGTCAAGTCGGGCGAAATTGTGCGGCGGGGCCGAATCACCACCGACTGGTCCGAGCGAGAGCAGCGCCTCCAGACGACCTACCGCAACGCCGATTTCCGGCGCGGCGTAACCATCCGGCCGGCCGGCCAGACGGCGGTGTATGCGAACGGGAGGCTGAGTTTTGAGATCGCTTTGAAGCCGGGCGAGTCGTGGCACTGCTGCCTGCGATACGAGTTCTCGGATAGCGACCAGCAATTCGCGGCGCCGCAAGATTGCCTCGCACAACGAAAAGTGTCGGAGGAGTCGCAGACCATGGCCGCCTGGCTGCGCGAAGTGGCGCAGATTCGAACGGCCAACGAAGAGTTCTACCGGCTCTACCGCCAAGCGCTGGAGGACATGGCGGCGCTGCGGCTGCCCTCGCCGGAGACCGACCACATGGTGTTCATTCCGGCGGGCGGGCTGCCTTGGTTTGTAACCACGTTTGGGCGGGACAGCTTAATTGTCTCGCAGCAGAATCTGCTCATCTATCCGGAGTTCGCGCGCGGCGCTCTGACCACCCTGGGGCGGCTGCAAGCGAAGGAGGACGACGCATATCGCGACGCCGAGCCGGGAAAGATTATGCACGAAATCCGGCACGGCGAGCTGGCCCACTTCAAGCTGATTCCGCACACCCCGTACTACGGCACCGCCGACGCCACGCCGCTCTACCTGATTACGCTGCATCTCGCCTGGCGGGCCATCGGGGACCGCGCCCTGCTCGAGCAGCACCTAGAAACGGCGGAAAATTGCCTCGCCTGGATCGATGAATACGGCGACCGGGACGGCGACGGCTTCCAGGAATACCAAACGCGCTCGCCGGTCGGCTACGAAAACATGAGCTGGAAGGATTCCGGCGACGCGGTGGTCTATCCGGATGGGTCTCAAGTGAAAGGGCCCAAGGCGCTCTGCGAATTGCAAGGATATGTCTACGATGCCTGGCTGCGGATGGCGGAAATCTTCGATGAGCTTGGCAAGCACGGCCGGGCGGAACAATTGCGTGGCAAGGCGGCAAAGCTCTTCGAGCGCTTCAACGAAGTGTTTTGGGATGAGGAGCTTGGCTTCTATGCGTTTGCCTTGGATGGCGACAAAAAGAAAGTTCTAACGGTCGCCTCGAATCCGGGGCATTGCCTCTGGTCGGGAATTGTAGACCCGGCGCGCGCGGAAAAAGTCGTGCGCCGGTTGATGGCTCCGGACATGTGGAGCGGCTGGGGCATACGTACGCTCTCGTCGCAAAATCCGGCCTACAACCCGTACAGTTATCAGCTCGGGTCGGTCTGGCCGCACGATAATGCGCTGATTGCCATGGGGTTTCGGCGCTATGGTTTCGCGTCGGAGGCGGCGCAGATCGCCCACGAAATCAGCAAGGCCGGAACGCACTTTCTTTTGAACCAGCTTCCCGAGCTGTATACCAGCGTAAAGCGCGACGAATCGAGCTTTCCGGTGCAGTACCTGGGCGCGAACGTTCCGCAGGCCTGGGCGGCTGGGTCGGCGTTCATGCTCGTACAAGCCCTGCTCGGCTGTCTGCCGGATGCGCCGCGCGGGGTCCTGCATATTGATCCGTTTTTGCCGCGCTGGCTGCCCGATATCACCGTGAACAATTTGCGTCTTGGCGAACAGGCTTTTGATATTCGCTTCTGGCGCGAGCACGAGGAGACACTCTACGAGGTGCTGCGCGGAGATCCAAAAGCGGTGCGATGGAGCAGTTGCTACGCGCAATTCGAGCGGCTAAAGCAGCCGGAAGGAACCATCCGCACCGCACAGCATGCCTAAGCCCTGGGAATTACTCCGCCACGGCGGATTGCCGGAGTCCGCCGGTCAGATCCGCGTGGAGCAGGCGATGGAACAAATGCTCGCCCCCTTCGCGGCGCATCGAAAGCCGGCCCGCAACATACGCGCGTGAGCCTAGCCCCCGCTGAACGGAATCGCAGATCGCCATGTCCTCATCCTGGACTTTTTCGCTCACGGCGATGCTTTCTCGGTTGCGAGCCTCGGCCGCGGCGCTGATATCCGCAAAGTAGTAGTCGAATACCACCGCGCACTTATCCACGGCCAGCGGCAGGACGAGATTGGTGTCCATCACGCCTTCGTACGCGTTGATCATAAAATTCGGGTAGAGCCACAAATAGAAGGCGCGGCCCTGGCGCGTAGCGGCAACGCCTGCTTCGGAGTGGCTGTCCGAGGAAAGCGGGCTCGATTGCAGGCAGGCGCGCTCGAAGTTTTCGATGGTGTATTTCGTGTATTCGATCACGCTGCTCAGGCCCTTATGAGCGTGCGGAACGTGATATCCCCCGTCGAGGTAGTTATCCACGTACACTTTCCAGTTGCACTGCAGCGTGTAAACGCGGCGCGCGAAGTAGCGCAGCTTGGATTGCAACTCCAGCGGAGCAACCAAGTCCGGCACGGCTCCGAGAAATTCTCGAAGCGGCGGCGCGGAACCGTTCAGATTGACAAGAACAAAGTTCTCCCAGGTGTCCACTCGCACAGGAACGAGGCCATTCTTCGCCCGATCAAAGTCGCAAACGCCTTCGAACTCGACCATGCCCTTCAGCGTGCCGTCGTTTCCGTAAGTCCAGCCGTGGTAGGGGCACCGAAATTGCCGCGCGCAGCCTTGCGCCTCGCTGACAACGGCGGCGGCGTGGTGCCGGCAGACGTTGTAGAAGGCCCGAAGGCGGCCGTCCTCGCTTCGAACCACGACAAGAGGTTCGCCGGCAATTTCCGCCGTGAAGAAATCGCCGTTGCTCCGGACCTGATCGGTGCGGCCAACCACCTGCCAGGATGCCGCAAAGACGTGGTCGCGTTCGAGCCGCGCGATGCGCTGATCGAAATACCAGGGCGCGGGAATCGTCCACGCCTTTTCAAGCGGGTCATTCGGATGATAGAGATCCAAGAGCGATTGAACGCTTTTCTCCATAAGGCTCGGTCCTTGGCTGGCGCGGCAAGGCGCCAAGCATAACAAGCGTATTTCATACCTTGAAACGACTTGGAAGAAAAGACGCGGAACCCCGAAATCCCGGAGAGCCGGAGAGACCGGACCTGACAGCGTTGACAGTTGTTTCCGCAAACTCGCGCATCTACCGTAAGGGTTCGGCGGCGTGATTCTCAGGCACTTTTTGCATTTCGCTCCGTCTGTCGCCCGAGCGCGAGTACGAAGTTTGCGAAAAACGGGAAAAACCACAAGCACCAAAGGACACCGGCGCCGGACGGGCCGAAAACCCGCTGGCGAAGCGCTGGGAGCGTTTTGTGCGAGTTCCCGTAAGAGGCCTAGCGTGGAGCTTTGCAGGCTTGCTGTGGACTTTGCTCCAAACGGCATAGTCGCGGCAAATGCGAGGGGCGAGATCATCCTGGTCAATTCCGAAACGGAAAAGCTTTTTGGATACACACGGGAAGAGCTCATCGGCAAACCACTGGAAATGCTGGTCCCTAATCTGGAGATCTGCCACTGCGGCCTGCTCAGTGGCGCGGCATTGGCCGGTGAGGACGGCGGGATCGAGTGTCAAGGCCGGCGCAAGAGCGGCGAGGTCTTCCCGGTCGAATTGATTCTAAAGCCGGCTCGCGCCTCCGGCGAAAAATGGTTTTTCGGATCCATCGTGGATATTACGGAACGGCGCCGCGCGGAGGAAGCGCTCCGCGATTCCGAGGAAAGGTTCCGCAGAGCCTTTCAGGACGCCGGCGTAGGAATGATTATCGTTTCGCCGGAAGGCCGGTTCCTGGCTGTCAATCCCGCGTTCTGCAACCTGCTCGGCTATTCCGAAGCGGAGCTGCTCGGCCGAACGTTCGAGAGCGTAACCCATCCGGATGACGTAAGCCTTTCGCGGCAAAAGGCTGCGCAAGGATTGGGGCAGAAGAGCGCCATCCCGAGCTTCGATAAGCGCTACGTGCGAAAAGACGGACAAGTCCGCTGGGTGACCGTAACCGCCACGCTCGTGCGGGATGCAAGAAACGAACCGCAGTACTTTGTGACCTACGTCGTGGACATTACGGAACGCCGAAGGTCGGAGATGGCTCTGCGTGAAAGCGAATCGCGCTTCCGCCACGTGGCCGATGCCGCCCCGGTAATGATCTGGATGTCAGACATCGATAAGCGCTGCACCTATTTCAATCGAACGTGGCTGGACTTCACCGGCCGGGCTTTGGAGGAAGAACTCGGAGAAGGCTGGGTGGCCGATGTGCATCCAGAAGATCGCGAGCACTGTCTGCGATCGTATCAAACGGCGTTCGACGACCGCCGGCCGTATGAGACGGAGTTCCGGCTCAGGCGGCGTGACGGTGAGTACCGCTGGCTCCTTAGCATCGGCGTGCCGAGATCGGATGCCGGCGGCTCGTTCTCCGGGTACATTGGCTCTTGTGTGGACGTCACGGAGCGCAAGGCAGCCGAGGAAGCCATGTCCAACCTGGGCGGAAGGCTGATCGAGGCACAGGAGGAAGAGCGTCGCCGTGTCGCTCGCGAACTCCACGACCACATTGGCCAGCGGCTTGCCGTGCTGATGTGGGACCTGCAGAGGGTCGAAAGGGAGTTGCCTTCCGATGCCCCCCGCCCGCTGCGTCAGCAAGTGGAAGGTGCGCTGCGGAGCCTTGCCGATGTTTCGAGCGAAGTTCATGCGCTTTCGCATCAACTGCATTCGTCAAAGCTCGAGCTGATGGGGCTTGTTTCCGCGATCCGAAGTTTCTGCCAGGAGTTTTCCGAGCAGCACGAAGTGCAGGTGAATTTCACGAATGGCAAGATTCCTCGGGAGATCGCCCCGGGAGCCTCTCTGTGTATTTATCGTGTGCTGCAGGAAGCTTTGCAGAATGCCCTGAAATATAGCGGCGTACGCATTTTCGAAGTGCGGCTCGATGCGCAGGGCGGTGAAATTGAGCTCACGGTCCGCGACCGCGGCGCGGGGTTCGACGTTCGCGGTGCGGCCAGACAACCCGGCATTGGCTTGATGAGCATGCACGAGCGGGTGGGCCTGGCAAAAGGCAGAATCACCGTGAAATCCGCACCGATGCAAGGCACCGAGATCAAAGCCTGGGTGCCGGCCCAGCCTAGTCAGCCCTTGGCGGCGCTGAGCCGTTGACGTGAGGATCTGCAGAGGCACGCCTCTGCATTGGTGCGCCGTCCGCGCCAGAGACGGCTCGGGTTTGGTGCGGGAGAGAGGACTTGAACCTCCACGGGTGTTACCCCACAAGATCCTAAGTCTTGCGCGTCTGCCAGTTTCGCCACTCCCGCACTGGCATCAATTAATATACCGGGAAAGCGGGGGCAAGCCCATACCCCCGCGAGTTTTGCTGGCAACCGGCGGCCTGGGAGAGCATAATAGCGCTGTCCGGTGAAACGCGCCCCGCAAGTCCCCAGCCTGCCGCTCGTTTCCCTTTCCATGAGCTTGTAGCTAACGACGCTGCGATGAAAGGGCCGCGTCCGTGATCATCCAGGACCGAGGAACCGAATTTGTTGTGATCCGTCAGACGGATCACGCCGCGCTCGCGGGCCACTTGGCGCGAGAGTGGGGGAATGATCTGTATCGCCGGCCTGAGCCTTTCGACTCCTTTCGTCTGGCTGCGGGTGAACATGATAATGGCTGGGCCGAAGTCGAGTTGCGCCCGCAAATCGATCCGGTCACCTTCAAGCCGTATAGTTATCTTTCGATTCCCACGGCAGCGCACATGGAGCTCTACCGGCGCGGAATCGAGCGGGTGGTGAAAGCGGATCATTACGCCGGCCTGCTCGTCAGCATGCACTGCGCGGGTCTTTACGACCGCGCGCGCGCCACAATGCCCGGATTTTCCGCGAAGTACGTGAAGACGGAGGAAGCGCCGCTGGTCAGCGAATATGTCCAATCGCTTCGCCTGCAGCAGTTGCGGCTCAAGGTAGACCTGCGAGCGAATCCCGGGATGAAGCCTTACGCCGACGATAAGTTATTGCAGGCCAACCTCAAGCGCCTGGAGGCGCTCGATTGCCTCTCCTTGTTCTTCTGTCAAGAGCCGCTGACGGATATGGTGCTCGAAGGAATCCCCGTGGATGGCAACGGCCGGGAAGCCGACTGGGAAATCCGCTCGACGGGAGAAAACACCGCTTCGCTTTCGCCTTATCCTTTTCGCCGCGAGCCGCTCGAGTTAAGCGTCTTGGCGCGGCGCATTCCCAAGCGGCCGTACACTGACGACCACGACTTGCAGGCAGCGCTCGCCCAAGCGCCGTACTTTGCGCTCAAGTTTTCGCTGCGCGCCGGCGGCGCCACACTGCGCACGCGAGCCATGAGCGCCTGACCTTCTTGGACGTAAATGGCGCCAAAGCGCGATCAGGCTAGTTCGCGGCCGCGCGTTTCCGGCAAAGCCAGCGCCAGCAGCGCCGCCGCGAAAAACGCAGCCGCCAGAACGAAGAACGCAGGCCCCAATCCGTAGTGAATGCTCAATGCGCCCACGAGGAACGGCGCAACCGCCGAGATTCCGCGCCCGGCGTTGTAGCTGAACCCCATGGCGGCCGCGCGAATCTCGCCTGGGAAAATTTCGCTGGCGATAGCCGCGTAGCCGGAGAAAAAGCCCGTCCCGAAAAACGCCACCAGTGGGCCGAGCAGCAGCAGCCCCAGGCGGTTCTGGACGGAGCCGTAAATGGGAACGAGGAGCGCCGCAACGAGAAGGTAGGCGACGTACGGCTTGCGGCGTCCGATGCGGTCCGCAACGAATCCAAACAGTGCGTAGCCGAACCACTTGCCGATGCAGAGCACCCAGAAGAAGCTCGTTGCTTGAACAAGGCTGAGTCCGCGGCCGCCGAGACTCACCGGCAGAGCAAGGTACGAGGGAATCCAGGTGAAGAGTCCCCAGTAGCCGAACATGCTGCACGCATTCATCAAGGTGGCGATGGTTCCGCTGCGGCGGATTTCGGGAGTCATGATTTTCCGCAGGGGTGTTGCGCTTGCCTCCCGGGACTTCCGCTTGGTCCAGAGCTCCGGCTCGGGGACTCTCCGTTGGATCCAGAGCACAAGAAGAGCGGGCGCCACCCCAAAAAAGAAGACCGCGCGCCAGCCGAAATGCGGATAGACCAGCATCACCACGAGGGCAGCCAGCGCTTCGCCGATCGCATAGGCGGACTGCATCATGCCCAGCGCTTTGCCACGGTGCTCGGCCCGCCAGGTCTCCGCGATCAACGCCGCGCCCGTTGCCCACTCGCCGCCCATGCCGAGACCAAGCACGAAGCGAGATACCGCGAGCTGTGTGACGGATTGCGAGAAGCCGCAGGCCAGGCTCGAGACGGAATACACCGCGATCGAGAGCATCAGGGCGCGTTTGCGGCCGATGCGATCAGCGAGCACGCCAAAGAGCAGTCCGCCCATCGCCGATGCGATGAGCGTCAGGGAATTGAGGAGCCCCCCAGTGGACTTGCTGATACCCAGCGCGGGAATCAGATAGGCCAGGACGATCGAGTACAGCATCACGTCCATGGCGTCAAGCATCCAGCCGAAACCGCCGGCAATGAGGGTGGTGCGCTCCGCTGCGGTGACATGGCGAGGCCAGCCGAATATATTGGCGCCGGAAGCGGGCGCGGGCGATTCGCCTGGGCGAGTCAATGGACTGGCGGAAGCCACCGCGCGATTTTAGCGGAAAGTCCGGCGGCTCACCGCAAATTCAGCTTGCCAATGCCGGTTTTGCGATCGGCATTTGCGCTTGACAATCCGCGCGGTCGCGTACATCTTGGTGAGCTTTACCCCTCCGGACGTTCGTCACTGTGCGGAAGGGATCGCGCTCTCGTCTATGACCAAGGTTCGTCTCTGTTTCCACGACCGTTGCTTTGATGGCACCGCATCCGCCGCTCTCTTTTACCGCTTCTACCGCGAACGGTTCGACGCCAATGCCCAATTCGGCTTCAGCGGCATGACGCATCGCGCCGTGCACCCCTGGGAAGACGGGCTTTTCGACGGCGACGAAAACGTGATCGTTGATTTCAAGTATTCCAATTCGCCCAAGGTGACTTGGTGGTTCGACCATCACCAGAGCGCGTTCCTTACTCCCGCCGATGCCGAATACTTCCGGAAGCATCCCGGCCCGCACATGTTCTATGAGCCGGACTACAAATCCTGCACAATGCTGATTGCCACGGTGGCGCGCGAAAAGTTTGGATATGACACTCAGCCTTTGGCGGAGCTGATCCGATGGGGTGATATCATCGACGGCGCGCAGTACCCAACGCCGCAGTCCGCCGTCGAGCTCGTCGAACCGGCGACACAGCTCGCTTTGGTGATTGAAGCGGCGCCCGAAAATGGCCTGCCGGCAAAACTCATTCCGCAGCTTGCCTACCGGCCGCTCGCGGAAATGGTGACGCTGCCGATTGTGGCCCAATATCTCGGCCCCTTGCTCGAACGGCATCGCAAATCCATCGACATCCTGCGGCAGCGCTGCGAAGCACGCGAAAACGTCATTTTTTTTGACGTCAGCGACCTGGACCTCGAGGGTTACAACAAATTCATACCGTATTTGCTGCACCCTGAGTGCGTGTATTCGGTCAGCGTGAGCGCTTCCGCCGTTCGCGCCAAGGTTTCTCTCGGCACCAATCCTTGGAACCAAGCGACTGCGAGTCAGAATCTTGCGTCGCTCGCGGAAAAATACGGCGGCGGCGGCCATCAGCGCGTTTCCGCGATTTCCTTCGACCCGGAGGACCTGTCGCGCGCCCGCCAGGTCGCTCGCGACCTGGCCGCGACGCTGCGCCAGGCTGGGACCAATCGCCGGTAGGTTCTTGCTCGCCCC
>DASRCZ010000014.1:0-3567 GCA_035652855.1 Candidatus Acidiferrum sp. | reverse complement strand
ACCGCGCGGCGACTCCCGAGGAAATGGCGCGGATGGAAGAGCTGATGGAAACGGGATTCCGGCAGGGCGCGCTGGCCGAGGGCATGGGCATCAACTACACGCCGGGAGCGACGCGATGGGAAATCGTGGAGATGTTTCGCGTCGCGGCAAAGTACCACGCTTCGGTGCACGTGCATCTGCGTTACGGCGGCTTGATTGAGCCGGAAACGGGGCTGGCCGCGATGGAAGAAGTAATCGCCGCCGCGGCCGCGACGGGAGCACCCCTGCACGTGGTGCACATAACAAGCATGGGCTTGAGGTACACGCCGGAATTGATTGCCATGGTCGAGGGCGCGCGCAAGCGAGGGCTGGACGTAACGACGGAGTGCTATCCGTATACGGCCGGGAGCACCGCGCTGCAATCGGCGATCTTTGATCCCGGATGGCAGGAGCGCATGGGGATAACGTTTCATGACGTGCAGTGGGCCGCGACGGGCGAACGGCTGACGGCGGAGACCTTCGAGAAATACCGCAAAGAGGGCGGAGTGGTCATCATCCATTCGATTCCCGAGGACGCGGTGCGCGCGGCTATCGGCAACCCCATCGTTATGATCGCAAGCGACGGCATGCCGATCACCGGACCTAAGGTCCATCCGCGCGGGCAGGCAACGTTTTCACGTGTGCTGGGACATTATGCGCGCGAAGAGAAAGTGCTGGACCTGATGACGGCGCTACGGAAGATGACTCTGATGCCGGCCGAGCGGCTCGAAAAGCGCGCGCCGATCTTCAAGGAAAAGGGACGCATTCGCGCGGGCGCCGATGCGGATATCACGGTTTTCGATGCGAATCGCGTGATCGACAAAGCAACATTCGAGGATCCGCTGGAATACTCCGCGGGCATTCCGTATGTGTTGGTGAACGGAGTGCCGGTGGTGAAAAACGGTGAATTGGTGAAGGGCGTGTTTCCGGGGCGTGCCGCGCGCGCGCCAGTGATGCAATGACTCCGCCGACGCAACGGTTCCGGTAAAATCCCTCATGGCCTCTTCCCATACGGCTGCCCTGCAACGCGCCTCCACTGCGAAGAACCATCATGCCGTGCTGGCCGGATTTTTCGGCTGGACGCTCGATGCCTTCGACTTCTTCATTGTAGTGTTTCTCTTCGATACGCTGGCGCGCCAGTTCGGGGTCAGCAAGCGCGAAATCGTGCTGACCACGACGGCGACCCTGGCGATGCGGCCGGTGGGAGCGCTGCTCTTTGGTTTGCTCGCGGACCGCTACGGCCGGCGCATTCCGCTGATGGCCAACGTAATCTATTTTTCGGCGATCGAGCTGCTTTGCGGTTTCGCGCCGAATTTCAGGGTCTTTTTTGTTTTGCGCGCGCTCTTTGGCATCGGCATGGGCGGGGAGTGGGGCGTAGGCGCCTCGCTCGCAATGGAAGCGGCGCCTCCGCGGCTGCGCGGGATTCTCAGCGGGATTTTGCAGAGCGGCTATCCGGCAGGCTATCTGCTCGCGGCGGTGGCCGCGCGCTTTTTGCTGCCGATGTGGGGATGGCGGGCCATGTTCTGGATCGGCGCGCTCCCGGCGCTGCTGGCGCTTTACATCCGAACGAAAGTGCCGGAATCGCAAGCGTGGAAGGAGCATCGCGCGGCCACGACGGCCCAGGTGCTCACGATCGTGGCGAAAAATTGGCGGCGTTTCGTTTATCTCGTCGTGCTGATGACCTTTATGATGTTTCTCTCACACGGCACACAGGATCTGTATCCGGACTTTCTCTCGGAAGTGCACCGCGCGGCGGCAGCAGTGCGGGCCAATATCGCGATTGTGTACAACTTCGGCGCGCTGGCCGGCGCGGTTGTCTTCGGCCAGCTCTCGCAATTACTCGGGCGCCGCAAGAGCATGATGGTGGCTCTGGCGCTTTCGCTCGCGCTGATTCCTGTTTGGGCCTTCGGCGGCGGCTTTGCTGTCATCACCACAGCGGCGTTCGCCATGCAAGCCGGCGTGCAAGGCGCGTGGGGGGTCATCCCGGTGCATTTGAACGAACTGGCGGCGGACGCGGCGCGCGGCTTGATGCCCGGGCTGGCATATCAGCTCGGGATATTGCTGGCGTCGCCCACCAATTCGATTCAATATGCCCTGCGCGACCGTGTCGGCTATCCGTGGGCCATGGCCGGATTCGAGATTGTGACGATCCTCACGCTCGCGATTTTGCTTTGGTTCGGTCCCGAAGCGCACGGAAAGAAATTGTCCTCGGCGGATCTGCCGCTCGCGGGGAAATGACGTTGTGCGGGCGAACTCGCGGGATGGCGGCGGTCTGCTGGAAGGGCTACGGCTCCGTGTGCTACTATTTCTTCTTCGCGTTTTCCCGCGCGCCCTTAGCTCAGCTGGATAGAGCGTCTGGCTACGAACCAGAAGGTCGGGAGTTCGAATCTCTCAGGGCGCGCCATATTGATCGGAGTGCGGCTTCCCTTCCCGCGGTTTGGCCGGCAGTCGCCAGGTTCAAGGAGAAACGAATACGATGAAGACCCTCCTGCTACTTTTCGCCGCAATCGCAATAGCAGCAACGGCGCCCCTTGCCCGGTCGCAGGGCGCTCCGGCCCAGCAGCAACCGCCCACGGTTTCTTCCGTTCTGAATATGAACTACGGAATCATCGAGCGCGAGGTTGTTTCCGCCGCGGAAGCCATGCCCGAGGAAAAATACGGTTTCGCGCCGACCAACGGCGAATTCAAAGGCGTGCGCACTTTCGGCGAGGAAGTGAAGCATATCGCTTACGCCAATCACATCTTTTTTGGGCCGCTTATGGGCGAAACCATTGATGCGAAGTCTATTGAGGAAAATGCCAATGGGCCGGCCGCGCTCAAAACCAAAGCCGAAATTGTCCAGTATCTGAAGGACTCTTTCGCGCTTGGCCATCGCGCTCTTTCCGAGATCACCGCCGAAAATCAGGTGACTCCTCTGGCCAAGCCGGTTTTCCCGTTTCTCTCAACGCGCCTCGCGATCGCCAGCATCGGTACCTGGCATCCCATGGATCACTACGGCCAGATGGTCGAATATCTCCGCATGAACGGCATCGTTCCGCCGGCCAGCCGCCCCCGGCCACCGCAGCCGCCATCTTCTCAACCGAAACCCCAAAAGTAACGGCCCGCCGCGCCGCCAAATTCCGCATCTGCTTTATAACGAAGCGCTTCCGCAGTTGCGCGCTCCGGGACGATACACAACGCGACGTCAGTCGGAACCTGCGGCACGCTTGAACCACCGGCTCCCCGGCGCTAACTTCGATCCGCCAAAGGTACTGTTGCGCCCCGCCCACCACGGTGCCATCATGATTTCAGCAGATTCGCCTGTCCTTTTTGGCAGGCGACTCTGGCGGGAACTGTGCCAGGGGGCCTGGTGTCTAATGGATATCGGGTACGGCTCCTGGACGCCACCGTTCCCGGTCGGGCCTGTCGTAGCAGGAGGCCAAAGTGTCCGATTGGGCCAGCGCCCTTTCCTGGGGTCGCGGAGAAGCCGAACTCGTCACCGAGTTGCAAGCTGGCTCGGAAGCGGCGTTTGACTGGCTCGTGACGCATTACCACGGGCCTGTCTATAAC